>DASYBQ010000123.1:0-36127 GCA_036500625.1 Pseudonocardia sp.
CTGTGGATCGCGGTACACGCGGTGCGGGCGCGGTACGCGGCCGTCGACCACGCCGGCGGGCTCGTGCTGGCGCTGGTGGTCTTCATGATCGGCACCGCGTCGGTCAGCGGCGACATCAACGACAACCGCAAGCTGTTCTTCGCCCTTGGCCTTGCCATCGCCGCCCGCGCGCTGGTCCGGCGACACCCCGTCCTCGCGGCGGGCGACCCGCCGCCCGACCCCCGCGCCGACCGAGGCCCTCGGCCCCGGCACGAGCTGACCGAAGGGAGAACACGCTGATGGACCAGCCGACCATCTCTTTCGTGGTGGCCGCCCTCAACGAGGAGCAGACGATCGAGAGTTGCGTGCGCAGCCTTCTCGACCAGCACTACCCCGCCGAGCGCATCGAGGTGGCTGTGGTGGACGGTGGATCGGCCGACCGCACCCGCGAGATTGTGGCCAGGATGGCGGATGGTGACCCGAGGGTCCGGCTGCTGCACAACCCGGCCGGGATCGCCCCGCGCGCGTTCAACATCGGCGTCGCGCAGACCAGCGGTCGGCTGATCAGCCTGCAGAGCGCGCACGGGGCCGCCGGACCGGACTACGCCGAGGTGCTCGCCTCGGCGTTCGCGAAGTCGGGGGCGGCGCTGGTGGGGGGACGGGTGGAGGCGCGAACGGCGTCCGGGGCCTCGTCGATGGCCGAGGCGATCGCCAGGGCGATGTCCTCCCCGCTGGGGGTCGGCTCGGCCCGCTACCACTACAGCGACAAGCCGGGCTGGGTGGACACCGCCTATCCGGGCGCCTACCGCCGCGAGCTGTTCGACGAGATCGGCGGGTTCGACGAGTCGCTGGTGCGCAACCAGGACGACGAGCTGCACCTGCGGGCCCGCCTCGCCGGGCACCGCATGTGGTACGAACCGGGGCTCCGGTCGGCCTACCTGCCGCGCCGCACGCTGGCCGCGCTGTGGCGGCAGTACTTCGACTACGGCTGGTGGAGATCGGTGACGCTGGTCAAACACCGCCGGGTCGCCTCGTGGCGCCACCTGGTGCCCGCCACGCTGGTGGCCGGCCTTGCCGCCGGCCCGCTGCTCGCCTCGGTGACGCCGCGCAGGCGGCGCGCCGTGGCGCGGGCCTGGTCCGGCGGAGTCGCGGCCTGGCTCGCCATCCTGGTGGTGTCCGGCGCCAGGGAGCGCACCGGTCCCGCGCACATCGCGCCGAGGGTGCCGGTCGCGGTGGGATGCCTGCACCTTGCCTACGGGGCCGGCTTCTGGCGCGGCCTGCTCGACCAGGCCGGCCGCCGGGTCAGGCGCTCGTGACGCGCACCCGGCCCCCCCGGGCAGCCTCGGTGTCCGGCGGCCTCGCGAGCATCGTCGGCGGCAGCGTCGCCGGCCAAGGCGTCGTCGTCGTGGGCTACCCGTTGCTGACCCGGCTGTACGACCCGGCCGAGTTCGGTCTGCTCACCGTGTTCACCTCGATCGTGGGCATCCTCGCCGTGCTGTCCACCGCCTCGCTGGAGACGGCTATCCCGATACCGGGCGAGGACCGCGAGGCCACCGCCGTGGCCTGGGCCGGCATCGGGTTCGTCGTCCTCACCGCGCTGGTCACCGGCGCGCTCGGCTGGGTCGTCGCCGCCCCGCTCGGCCGGCTGCTCGGGGTGCCCGCGCTGGCCGGGTTCTGGTGGCTGGTGCCGTTGACCGTGCTCGCGCTGGGTATCTACCAGCTGCTCTCCGACTGGATGGTCCGGGAGCGCAGCTACCCGGCGCTGGGCAGGCGCAACCTGTTCCAGGGGGTCGGCCAGGTCAGCACGCAGGCCGCGCTTGGCTGCGCCGGCGCCGGCGCCGGCGGCCTGCTGCTGGGGCTGGGGGTCGGCCGGCTCTGTGCCATGGGCGGGCTGTTGTCGCACCGGGGGCTGCTGCGCCAGCCGTGGCCCGGCCTTGCCTCGGTTCGCGCGGCGGTCCGCCGGTTCCGCCGCTTCCCGCTGTTGGCCGCACCGTCCACGCTGCTCAACTCGGCCGGTCTCGACATACCCATGCTGATCACCAGCGCGGTATACGGCGACGCGAGGGCCGGCCTGCTCGGTCTCACCGTCCGGGTGGTCGGCACTCCTTCGGCGATCATCGGGCAGGCGGCCTACCAGGTGTTCACCGGCGAGTCGGGTGCCCGGCTGCGTCGCGCGGACGGGCAGCTGGGTTTCGCGGTGCGCGGCGCCGCGCTACGGCTCTGCGCGGTCGGCCTGCTGCCCGCCGTGGCGCTGGTCGCCGCAGGTCCGCAGCTGTTCGGCCTGGTCTTCGGCCAGCGGTGGATCGAGGCCGGTGACTATGCCCGCCTGCTGGCGGTGGCGTACCTGGCGCAGTTCGTGGTGACCCCGGTCGGCTCCACCCTGGCGCTGCTGGAGCGGCAGGGCCAGCAGCTCGGATGGGCCGCCCTGCGGTTGACCCTGACCGCCGGCTGCCCGCTGGTCTGCGGAATTGTGCACGCGCCAATCAAGACCGCGATCATCGGGCTGTGCTGCGCGCACGTCCTCAGTTACCTGCTGCTGTACGCGCTGTGTGTTCGGGCCGCCGATGCGTCCGACCGGACCGACCGGGTGCGCTCGGGCTGAAGCGGGGGCCAGCGATGTCGAGCTCGCCGGGCGCCGGGCGCCGCGTGGCGCTCGTGGCGGCCGCCCTCGCGGCGGTGATGACGCCGCTGGGCTGCTCCCCCGGCGCCACCGGCCCTGCCGCCCCGGCGCTGCTGATCACGCCCGGCGCCGGCCCGACCCTGTACGTGTCGACCCAGGGTGACGACCACAACCCGGGCAGCCGCGCCGCGCCGCTGCGCACCATCTCGAAGGCCGCGACGCTGGCCAGGCCGGGGACGACGGTGGTCGTCACCCCCGGCAGGTATGTCGGGTCGGTCAGCTCCTCGGTCAGCGGGACCCGAGGCGCCCGGATCGCCTTCACCGCACAGCCGCCCTGGTCGGCCCAGGTGGTCGGCGAGGGGACGGAGGCGGCCTGGCGCAACGAAGGGGACTTCGTCGACATCGCGAACTTCGACCTGTCCGGGAACACCGTGCGGGGCATGCTGAACGAGGGGTCCTACGTCCGTATCGTGGCCAACCGCATCCACGACTTCGCCCGGGGCGACTGCATCTCCACCTACAACTCCGGCTACACGCTGCACGACATCGACATCATCGGCAACGTCGTGCACGGCTGCGGGAGCACCATGCTGGACCACGGGATCTACGCGGCCTACTCGCACGGTCTCATTGCGGACAACACCAGCTACGGCAATGCCGGCTACGGGATTCACTGCTGGCACAACTGCGGCCAGCTGGTCATCTCGAACAACGTCGCCTTCGGCAACGGCGGGGGGATCGTCGTCGGTCAGGGTGACAGCCCGCACTTCGGCAGGGTCCCCGCCGACCACGTCACCGTGTCGAACAACATCGTGGTCGACAACCGGGTGGTGGGCATCGCCGAGGCCGGCGCCACCGGCCCCGCCAACCGCTACCTGGACAACCTGCTGTACCGCAACGGCGACGACCGGCTCGAGCTCAGAACCGGCACCGAGTCAGGCACGGTCACGGCCGATCCCGAATTCGTCGACGATGACTCCGGCAACTACCGACTGCGTGACTCCAGCCCCGGTGTCGACGCGGGAACGAACCTGGGTGCGCCGCCCTACGCGATCGACGGCGCCCCTCGGCCGAGCGGGCGCGGCTACGACATCGGCGCATACGAACGCTGACCTACGGCGTCGAACAGCTAGCACGACGGGCCAGTGAGGCGAGTCGCCCCGCGAGGCTCCGCAGGAGTTCCGGCGAAGGCCGGCGCCCTGAATGTCCGCAACCAAGAAGCCGAACCCCGGTGGCGGCACCCAAGGGCGACCACAAGCGCGCTCTTTCGGCCGAAGGCCCGAACTTCCGGAGGCGGGCCCGAAGGGTCCCCGACCGGAAGTTCCCGCGCGAGAACAGGCCCAACAAGTACTAGCCTCGGCCGATCGTGACGATCCGCACGCCTGGCCACCTCTCGGGCGCCAGCATCCCCCGGCCGTCCAAGACCACCCGCACGCCGGGCAGCTCGGCCGGGGAGAACGAGCGGTACTCCCGGTGGTCTGCCTGCAGCACGGCGGCGTCGACCGCCGTCCCGGCGCGGTAGGGCCGCAACCCGAGCGCGGCGAGCTCCTCGGCGCTGTACAGCGGGTCGTGGACCAGCACCCGCGCCCCGTGCCCGCGCAGCGCGGCCACCGTCGGGAAGACCCCGGAGAAGGCGGTTTCCCTGACCCCGCCCCGGTAACAGGCGCCCAGCACGACGACCCGGGCACCGGCCAGGTCGCCATAGGCCTCGGCCAGCAGCGCCACAGCGCGTGCCGGCATCGCGGCGTTCGCGGTCCTCGCGGCGCGCACGATCGTCGCGTCCGGGTCGCCGGCCAGGTAGAACCACGGGTAGACCGGTATGCAGTGCCCGCCCACCGCGATGCCGGGGCTGTGCAGGTGGCTGAACGGCTGTGAGTTGCACGCTTCGGCGACCTGCTCGTAGTCCACCCCGATCTGACCGGCGTAGAGCGCGAACTGGTTGGCAAGGCCGATGTTGACGTCGCGGTAGGTGGTCTCCGCCAGCTTTGCCAGCTCGGCCGCTTCCGCGCTGCCCAGGTCCCATACCCCGTTGGGCCGGGCCAGGTCCGGTCGGGGCTCGAACTCCAGCACCTCGGTGTAGAAGTCCGCCGCCCGCCGCGTGCTGGCCGCGTCGATCCCGCCGACCAACTTGGGATAGCGGCGCAGGTCGGCGAAGATCCGGCCCGAGGAGACCCGCTCCGGGCTGAAGGCCAGGCTGAAGTCCGCCCCCGCGGTCAGGCCGCTTGGCGCCGCCAGCCCGGCGGCGAACCGGTTTCGGGTGGTGCCGACCGGCACCGTGGTCTCGTAGGTCACCAGGGTGCCCGGCCGCAGGCCCGAACCGACGGCCGCCGTCGCGGCGTCGACCGAGGCGAAATCCGGTTCGCCCCGCGCGTCGGCATAGAGCGGGACCACCACGATGACGACCTCGCTGGCCGACACCGCCTCGGCCGTGTCCGTGGTCGCGTCGAGCAGCCCGGCGTCCACGGCCCGGGCCAGCCGAGGCGCCAGGTCGGCCTCGCCGGGGAAGTGCGGCCGCCCGGCCCGCACCGCACCCACCACGCGCGCATCGGTGTCGGCGCCCACTACCCGATGTCCCCGGCCGGCGATCTGCACCGCGAGCGGCAGCCCGATCTTCCCGAGCCCGACGACCGTGACCTTCATCCCTGGATTTCCAGGGTCGCGCCGGCGTCAGCGGACTCGCGCAGCGTCTCCGCGACCCGCACCGTGGTGAGCCCTTCCGCCAGGCTGACGACCTCGGCCCCCTCGCCCCGCACGAACGCGGCGAAGTTCGCCAGTTCGGTCACCAGCGGTTCCGGTTTGCGGATGGCGTAGCGGGTCACGTTTCCCTCGGACACCCCCCGGAAGGACGCCACCCGGTCCCATTCGACCGGTTCCACCCCGTTCTGGTAGAAGGTCAGGTCCGCCGTGACCGTGTCCGCGACGAAGCAGCCCAGCTCGCCGGTCACCGTGATGACCCGTTCCTTCAGCGGGGACAACCAGTTCACCAGGTGGGTGACCACGATGCCGTTGGCGAGCTCGGCGACCGCGCTCACCAGGTCCTCGTTCCCCCGGCCGCTGCGGTGCGCTGTCCGTGCGCTGATCGAGGAGTAGCGCGACCGGGTCAGCCATGCGGTGAGGTCGATGTCGTGGGTCGCAAGGTCGAGCGCCACGCCGGCGTCGGTCACCCGCGCGGGGAACGGCCCCTGCCGCCGGGTCACGACCTGGTACAGCTCGCCGAGCTCGCCGAGGTCCAGCCGTCGCCGCATGTGCTGCAGCGCGGGGTTGAACCGCTCGATGTGGCCCACCGCGCCGGGCACCTGGTTGCGGGCGAACGCCTCGACGAGGGTCTGCGCGGCCTTGCTGTCGTGCGCCAGCGGCTTCTCGATGAGGGTGGGCACGCCGGCCTCGGCCAGCTCGAGGCCGATCTTCTCGTGGGTGGCGGTCGGCGTGGCCACCACGCACATGTCGATGCCGCGCCCGATGAGCTCCCGCACGGTCGCCACCACCTCGACGCCGGTGACGGCCGCCCCGGGCCTCGGGTCGGCGGCCGCGACCAGTTGCACGCCGTCCAGCGCGCCGAGCACCCTGGCGTGGTTGCGGCCCATCACCCCGAGGCCGACCAGACCGGCCCGCAACACTGTGCTCATCGGGCAACCCCCCGTTCGACGCCGCCGGCGACCCGTTCCAGCTGGCCGGGCGACAGTCCCGGGTGCACCGGCAGCGACAGCACCTCGCGGGCCGCCGACTCGGTGTGCGGCAGGTCGAGTTCCAGGCCGTACGCGGGCAGCCGGTGTATCGGAGTCGGGTAGTAGACCCCGGCCGGGATACCCTGCGCGGCGAGCGTGGCCACCAGCTCATCGCGCCTCGGTGCGCGCACGGTGTACTGGTGCCACACCGGCAGCGCGCCGGGTCCGACGCACGGCAGCCGCAGCCGGGTGTGCTCGGCGAGGGGCGCCAGTGCGCAGCTGAGGAACTCCGCATTACGCCGCCGGGTCGCTGACCAGTCGGGCAGCCGGCGCAGCTGCACCCGGCCGATCGCGGCGTGCAGGTCGCTCATCCGCGCGTTGTAGCCGACCAGCTCGTTCTGGTAGCGCCGTTCCATGCCCTGGTTGCGCAGCAGCCGGACCCGCCGCGCGATCGACTCGTCGGCGCACACCACCATCCCGCCCTCCCCGGTGGTCATGTTCTTGGTCGGGTAGAAGCTGAAGGCCGCGACGGCGCCGAAGGTGCCGACCGCGCGGCCGCCGAGGGCGGCGAGGTGCGCCTGCGCGGCGTCCTCGACCAGCGCAAGGCCGTAGCTCGCTGCGATCCCGGCGAGCCGGTCCATCTCGGCGGGGTGCCCGTAGAGGTGCACCGGCATGATCGCGGCGGTGCGGCGGGTGACGGCGGCGAGCACCGCGCCCGGGTCGATACAGAACCGGTCCGGCTCGATGTCGACGAAAACCGGACGGGCGCCGGCCAGCACGACGGCGTTGGCGGTGGCGGCGAAGCTGAAGGACGGCACGATCACCTCGTCGCCGGGGCCGATACCCGCCGCGAGCAGGCCGAGCAGCAACGCGCTGGTGCCGGAGCTCACCGCGACACAGCGGCGACCGCCGACGTGTTCGGCGAACTCGGCCTCGAACGCGGCGACCTCCGGGCCCTGGGCCAGCATGCCGGAGGCCAGCACCCGTTCGACGGCGGCGAGTTCCTGCTCGCCGAGCCGAGGGCCCGGTCCCGGCACCGGCGCAACCTCGGCGACCTCAAGGGAGGATTTCATGTAGTCGACCGTTCTGCTCGAAGAAACGTTCGTTGGACCGTTCACAGCGCCAGGTCTGCTCGCCGTCGCGGCGCAGCGTGAAACCGGACCGGCCGACCCAGCCGACCTGCCGCGCGGGCACCCCGACGACCAGCGCGAAGTCGGGTACGTCGGCCAGCACGACCGCGCCGGCGCCGACCATCGCCCAGCGGCCGATGGTCAGCGGGGCGACGCAGACACAGCGGGCGCCCAGTGACGCGCCGTGCTTGACCCGCACGCCAACCGGCTCCCAGCCGGCGGCCGTCTTGGGCCGCCCGAGCACATCGACCGAGCGGGGGTGGGCGTCGTTGGTGAGCACCGCGGCGGGCCCAACGAACACCCCGGACTCCAGCTCGGCCGGCGCGTAGACCAGCGCGTAGTTCTGCAGCTTCACGTAGTCGCCGACGGTCACCCCCGGTCCCACGTAGGCGCCGCGGCCCACGATGCAGAACCGGCCCAGTCGGGCGCCGCGCTCGATCTGGGCCAGGTGCCAGATCCGGGTGCCCGGTCCCAGCCGCGCCGAGCCGGCCACATCGGCCGAAGGGGCGACCGCGGTGTCCCGGTCCAGATCCGGCTCCGGGTCCGGGTCCGGTGCCTCGGCGTCAGCGGATGCCATCGGAACGTTGCTTCTCATGATCACCACCGGTCCGGGAGAACAGGCCGAGCACGGTGCGGGCGATGATTCGCAGGTCGCCGAGCAGCGTCCATTCGCGGATGTAGCGCAGCTCGATCGCCAGCTTCGCCGGCAGCAGGTCGGTGAGGTAGAAGCTCTCCACGTCGCGTGGCCCGGCGCGCTCGATGAAGGCCTGCTCGTGGCCGAAGTGCAGGAACGCGAGGCTGGTCATGCCGGGGCGGACCGCGAGGACGGCGCGCTGCGCGCCGGTGTAGTACGCCACGAACCGGGGTGCCTCCGGCCGGGGGCCGACGATGCTCATCTCGCCCCTGAGCACGTTCACCAGCTGCGGCAGCTCGTCGAGCTTGCTCGCCCGCAGCCAGCGGCCGACCGAGGTGATCCGGGGGTCGGCCGCCGAGGTGACGCCCGGCCCTGCCGCGCCGGGCGTCATCGTGCGGAACTTGAACAGGTCGAACGGCACCATGTCGCGGCCGACCCGGCGCGCCCGGTACAGCACCGGCCCCGGCCCGCCGGCCCGCACCGCGACCGCCAGCAGCACCATGACCGGCACCGCGAGCGGGACCGCCAGCAGGCACAGCGCCACGTCGAGCACTCGTTTGGCGCGCTGGCCCGCACCCGTGCCGCTGGTCATGGGCGCACCCGCCGGTAGCGGGCCACGATGTCGCGGATCGCGCCGACCACGTCCTCGACGTCCGCGTCGGTCATCCGAGGGTAGATGGGCAGCGAGACCAACCGGTCGAACTCGGCCACGCTGACCGGGAGGTCGCCGCGGCGCAGGCCGTACCGGTCCCGGTAGTAGGACAGCAGGTGCACCGGGATGAAGTGCACGCTGCTGCCCACGTTGCGGGCGCGCAGCTCGTCGATGAACTCGGCGCGGCCCAGCGTCAGCCGGGCCAGCCGCAGCCGGATCGGGTAGAGGTGCCAGGCGTGGCTGACGTAGTCGCGGCGGCTCGGGGTCTCGATCTCCTCGACGTCGGCCAACAGGTCGCTGTACCGCAGTGCGATCTCGCCGCGCCGCTGGTGGAACTCCCGCCACCGGCGCAGCTGGCTCTGGCCGAGCGCCGCCTGGATGTCGGACATGTTGTACTTGAAGCCGGGCAGCACCACGTCGTAGGCCCAGCCGCCGCCCGGGCCGTAGCGTTGCCAGGCATCCCGGCTCATGCCGTGCAGGCTCCACGGCCGCGACCGCTCGACCAGCGCATCGCAGCCGGTCAGCACGCCGCCTTCGCCGCTGGTGATGTTCTTCGTCGCGTACAGCGAGAAGCACACCGCGCGGTCTGTGTCCCCGGCGCCGAGCTGGCCGACCGGGGTCCCCCTGAACCGTGCGCCGAACGCGTGCGCGGCGTCCTCGATGACCGGGACGCCGAACGCGCGGCCCAACTCCAGTATCTGGTCCAGCTCGACCGGGTGGCCGCCGTAGTGCACCGGCAGGATGGCGCCGACGTTGTCGCGGCCGGCCCGCAGCACCTCGCGGATGGCCTCGGGGTCGATGTTGAGGGTGTCGGGCTGCACGTCGACGAACAGCGGGTGGCAGCCGGACTGTTCGATCACGTGCGCGGTGGAACAGAAGGTCAGCGGGGTGGTCACCACGGAGCTGCCGGGCGGGATGCCCATGGCGCGCAGCGCGATGTGCATCGCCGCGGTACCGGAGTTGACCGCCAGCGCGGCCGTCCCGCCGACCTCGGAGGCGAACTCCTGCTCGAACTTCTGGATTCGGGGGCCGGAGGTCAGCCAGCCCGACCGGATGACCTCGGCCACCCCCTCGACGTCCAGGTCGGAGATCGTCGGCTGGGCGAAGGGCAGGAAGGTGGCGCGCCGGGTGCTCATACCGGCTGCCGCCGCGCTTCGGCGCCGCCCGCGCCGACGTCGCGCATCGCGGCTGCCGCGCCGAACGTCGCCTCGTACCCGGCCAGGTACTCCGGATCGACGGCGGGCACCTGCACCTGAGAGATCAACGGGTGGACCGGCCTCCGGTCGATCTCGTCGGTGCCGAACAGCTCCTCGTGCAGCTTCTCCCCGTCGCGCAGCCCGGTGTAGACGATCTCCACGGAGCTGCCGGCCAGCGCCATCAGCTGGTGGGCGAGGTCGGCGATCCGGACCGGCTCGCCCATGTCCAGCACGAGCACCTCACCGGGCTGCCCGATCGCCGCCGCGTAGACGACCAGCTGCACGGCCTCCGGAATGGTCATGAAGAACCGGGTCACCTCGGGATCGGTGACGGTGATCGGAATACCGGCCGAGAGCTGTTCGGCGAAAGTGGTCAGCACCGACCCTCGGCTGCCGAGTACGTTGCCGAAGCGCACCGAGAGAAACGTTCCGGCACTTGTTGTCGCGGTATGCGCGACAAGTCGTTCACCGACCCGTTTCGAGAGGCCGAGAACGCTGATGGGATTCGCGGCCTTGTCGGTGGAAATGTTCACGAAACGGTCCACCTGGGCGAGGCGCGCCGCGGCGAGCACATTCTGGGTGCCGAGCACATTGGTCTTCCACGCCTCCGCGGGATACTGCTCGAGCATCGGGAGGTGCTTCAGCGCGGCCGCATGGAAAACCACGTCCGGACGCCGCGTCAGAAAGATATCCGCCATCGTGGCGACATCCCGGATGTCGGCGAGTATGACGTCCGGGGAATCGAGCATCGCATGCCCGTAGAGGGATAACTGCACGGCGTGCAGCGCGGACTCGTCGCGATCCAGCATCATCAGTTCCGAGGGGCCGAAACGGTGCACCTGCCGGCACAGCTCGGACCCGATCGACCCGCCGGCGCCGGTCACCAGCACCCGCCGGTTCGACAGATAGCGCGCGCTCTGCGACACGTCGATCTCGGCCGGTCGCCGACCGAGGAAATCGGTGATGTCGAGGTCGCGCAGGTCCGCGACACCCATCCACGGGCGGAGCTGCTCGGCCAGCGGCGGGAGAATCTTCACGCCGAGCCCGGCTTCCCTCGCCGCCGAGGCGATCCGCCGCACGCTCTCCCCGCTGGCCCGGCGGTCGGCGATGACCAGCAGCTCCGCCCGCGTGGCTGCCACCACGTCGAGCGTGTCGGCGAAGGTGCCTCGCACCGGCACGCCACAGACGCGGCGGCTCCGCGCGTCCAGGTCGTCATCCACGATCGCGACCGGCAGATAGCAACCCTTCGGGTCGGACAGCATGGCGCGCACCAGTTGCTGCCCGTCGGTGCCGGCACCGAACACGATCACCCGGCGTGCCGAGTCATGGTCGGGACGGCAGCCGCGTTCCCGGGTCAACCGCACCGCGAGGCGTACACCGACCTGCAACAACAGCGCGAGCGGGGCGGCGATGAGCGGTACCGAGCGGGGCAGGCCGGTGCCGAGCAGCAGGTTCGCGGTGAACACGACCATGGCGACCAGCAGCGCGGTCCTGCCGACGCTGATCGCGTCGTCGACGGTGCCGATGCAGTGCCGGCCCTGGCACCCCGCCACCACCGTGTCGACAAGAGCCTGCGCCACCAGCGCGATGGCCGCGGCGCCGGCCAGCGCCGCGAAGTCGATATCGTCGAGGTTCTCGTACCGGAGTCCCGCCGCCGTGTACAAAGCAATCACCCACGCGCCGATATCCCATCCCATCAGTGCACGGCGTCGAATCCGACACACCAGACCGGTCAGTGCCGGATGTCTGTCGATTCCGTTTCCGAGCATGACTGCAGCGACCCGCAACCCCATAGTTCTAACCGTCCAGATCGGCGACGCTCATCGGACTTGTAGGACAATTGTCGCCGAGTCGGGCCGCCAGCAGCATCGTCTATGTTGAGAACATTTCCGGGCGATGCGCTCGCAGGTGCTACCGCAGAGGCCGACCGTTGGCTCCGGAGCGCGTCTTTATCGGCGTGGTCGCGGCCACCGACACAAAAGGCGACCAGGAGATTATTTCCTGGTCGACCGTCTTGCCGATGCGATAGTCGCGGGTGTCTCTTCGGCGGACCCGGCGAGCAAGGTGACCGTTCCACAGAATGGCGGCGGCGACCGTCACGAGCATGCCGAGCAGCAGGGCCGCTCCGGAGGCGGCCAACGGGGTGGCCAGCACCGGCTTCGGTGGTGTGGCGTCGACGACGCTCTGCACGGTGATCGCGTTGCGTTTCGCCACCCGCAGCGCGCTCTGACGGTCGTTGAGCTCCTGCCCCACCCTGGCCATGACCTGCTCGACGATGAGCTGGCAGCGCTCAGGTTCCGCGCTCTGCGCGGTGACGCTGATGAACGGCTGCGCGACACCATCGGTCACGGCCACGCTGCCGGCATTCTTCACGGTGAAGGTACCGGTGCTCGGGTCGAGTCCGAGGTCGGCGGCGGCCTGTGGCGCGTTCAGCGCCTGCACCACGATCATCGCCGTGGTGTTGAGGCTCGGGTCGAAGGTGAGCAACGGGTTGGCGCCGGAGGCGGCACCGATGCGGCTCGGCTGGACCAGCACCGCGGTGCCGCCCGAGGTGTACCGGGGCGGGAGCAGGCTGAAGATCACGGCGGCGGCGACCAACGACACGAGCAGCCCCGGCACCATGATGTACCACCTGACCAGCAGGGTACGCATGGTGCTCGACGAGGTCATGCCTTCCGCCCTTCCCCAAGTCAGCCCGCAGCCGCGAAGCCGCCGGCGGCGGCGTCGGTGAAGTTGAGGCTCCTCGGTCGCCGAGGCGGAGGGCATCGTCAAGACTGACAAACTCCTGGTCGGTGCTCGGCTCGCGGGTACTGTCCGCACTGTGTCCGTCGACCCGTCGCGCGGCGGGCGGGACTCGGTGCCCGCGCCGCTGCGCCGTCCGGCCGTCGCGGCGGTTGTGCTGGCCGCCGTGCTGCTCGCGCTGCTCGCGGTGCGCTACGCGGGCGGCACCTCGCCGCGCTGGTTCGACGTGCACGCCGACGCGGCCGCCGGCGCGGCGCTCGGCGAGCACAGGGGGGTGTGGCAGACGCTGCTGCGCCTCGGGGGGCCGCTGCAGATCGCCGTCGTCGCCGTTGCGCTGGCCGTGCTGGCGCTCGTGCTGCGGCGCCGCCGCCTCGCGCTCGTGGCCATCGCCGGACCAGGGCTCACCGGCCTCGCCACCAGCGCCTTGAAACCGTTGGTCGGGCGCCTGCTCCGGGGCGATCTGGCCTTCCCGAGCGGACAGACCGGCGGTGCCACCGCTTTCGGCCTTGTGGCCGCGCTGCTGCTGATCAGCGTCCTGCGAGTGGGTCGCACCGGCGCGGCGCTGATCCTCGCGGGCGGCGCGGTGCTGGCGGGCGGCGGCATGGCTCTCGCTCTGGTCGTGCGTGAGTGGCACTACCCCACCGACACCATCGGCGGGTTCTGCACCGCCGTCGTCGTCGTGCTCGGCGCCGCGCTGCTGAGCGACGGCGCGGCCAGGTGGCGGGCCGGCCGGCCAAGGTCGTGAGGCGGCTCGCACCGTTCAGATGGATGACGCGGATGTCACCAGCGGAGTAGCCGTTTGGCGACGATTTCCGAACCGAGTAACTAATCCGGCGGTTAAATACATGACTTCTTCACCCGAGTGGGCCATACCGGGCGACTACGGAGAGCCTCAAACTATGCGCTGAGCGACAAGATCTCACTCCACGTCGCCGATCACTTACCGGGCGCAGTCCCGACCGAAGGAACCGACGATGAACCCAGCCGAAGACAGTCCCTGCGGCTCCGTCATGACCATGGCGAGGCTCGGGCCGCCGCCCCCGCCACGGCTCGTCAAGCCTCCGGTCGTGGTTATCGACGGGCACGAACTGTTCGGCGCCTCGCTGACCTTCGCGCTGCGTGACCAGGGGTTCGACGCCAACCATCTGGCTGCCAGCGCCGGGGCCGCCGCGATCGTCCGCCAGGTTGATCGGCTCCCGGTCGGTCTCGCGTTGCTCGACCTGCACCTGGGGCACGACAAGCACGGCCGGTGGCTCGACGCGGTCGGCCTGGTCGGACAGCTGCACGCACGGCATTGGGCGGTGCTGATCCTGGGCGGCAGCCGCGACAGCGTCCGGATGGCAGGGGCTGTCGCCGCCGGCGCGATCGGCACGGTGTCCAAGTCCGACACACTGCGGGTGCTGCTCGACTCGGTGTTCGCCGCGGCCGCCGGTGGCGAAGTCATGCCCGACGCGGAACGCAGCGAGTGGTTGCGGCGCTACCAGAGCTACCAGACCAAACGGCGTGAGCTCGACCAGCACCTGGCCCGGCTCACCCCCCGGGAGCGGAAGGTGCTGGAGCTGCTCGACCAGGGCAGCTGTGCCCAGACCATCGCTGAGCAGTTGGTTGTCTCGCTGACCACGGTGCGCGCCCAGATACGCTCGATCCTGGCCAAGCTCGAGGTCAACTCCCAGCTCGAGGCGGTGGCGCTGCTCAACGTGCGCTCGCTGCTCTGACCGCATCGGGCAATGCTGACCGAAGTCAGCACGGTGTCAGACTTGCGCGTTGCCCGGCTTCCACTTGATGCCGCAGCCAAGGCTTACGTTGTGCGGTTCGGGAACCGGTTTGCCGGCGAGCACCCTGTCCAGCGCGGCACGCAGGGCAGCCCCGTCGACGGGCAGGTCGTTGCGGGGCCGAGCGCTGTCGAACTCACCGCGGTATGCCAGTTCGCGAGCCGAGTCGTACAGGAAGAAGTCCGGCGTGCAGGCCGCCTCGTATGCCTTCGCGACCTGCTGGGTCTCGTCGAGGAGGTAGGGAAAACCGAACCCGGCACGGACTGCCTGCTCGGCAAGGTGCTTCGGCCCATCGTCGGGATAGCCGGTGGTGTCGTTGCTGCAGATCCCCACCGCGGCGGCACCCTTTGCCTGATACTCACCGGCCACGGCGCCGATGCCGCGCTCGATCCGGCGCACGTACGGGCAGTGGTTCGACAGGAAGATCACCAGGAGCGCCTGCGCGCCGGCGAAGTCGTCGATCGACACCTCGGGCCCATCAACCGACGGGAGGGTGAAAGAAGGGGCGGACGTTCCGATCGGGACCATGAACGACTTGACGGCCATACAGGCAGTCTTGCAGACCGAGCATGTCGAGTCACCGCCATCGGGAGACCAGGCGACGGCCCGTAGGCCGTTGCGGCCGCTGCCCGGCCACGGTACGGGGCCAGCTAGTTGAGGTTTGCACGCAGCGATCGGGCCGCGATCGCCAGGCGTTGTGCCATCTCCGGTTGCGCCCTCGGCACCTGCGCTTCCAGAATCCGGGCCCCTTCGAGCCATCTCGCCTGACTGCCCAGCGCCTGCGCCAGCTCCATCTGCTCGGCGAGGCCCGCGCCCGGCAGGGTGAGCCGCATCCGCAGGACCCACTCGATTCCGACCGGACGACGCAGCGCGCGGAACGCGGCCCGCAGATTCTCCAGCATCCGCGCCAGTATCGCCCGGGTAGTCGTCGCCTCCAGCAGATGCGGGCCGAACGGCCCGGTACCGCCCAGCTCCCGAAACCGCGACTCGCACGCCGCCGGCGACAGCTCGGTCCCGCTGTCGAACACATCGATCAAAACCTCACTCCCGGTTGGGCGGACCAGGAAGTGCCCCGGCATGCCGACCCCCTCGAGCGGCACCCCGGCCCTGCGCCCGACCTCCATGCAGACGGCGGCGAGTGTGATCGGGATTCCCAGCCGGCGGGTCAGGACGTGGGGCAGCAGCGAGTTGCGCGGGTCGTAATAGTTTTGGGTGTTGCCGGTGAAGCGCTCCTCGGCGAAAAGGCGGTGCAGAAGGCCTTCCAGGTCTGCGACGCCCACGGCGAGCCGATCCAGCTCCGCCAGCCAGTACTCGATGTCCAGCTCGGGGTCGGCGCCGGCAGCCAACGCCAGTGCGGCGCGGTCCAGCGGCGGGTCCGGCTGACTGACCAGCTCGGCAAATCGCCGCACGGCGTCCATCCCCCCATCCTCGGTCCAGCGCTCCAGAGAACCAAGCTCGATCACCCTGCGGCCGAGCCGGAGGCCGATCAAACCGCCGAAGTCATCATCGGCATGGCTCGTTCCGCGCTGTGTGCCAACGGTACGGATCCCGCGGGACACGGACTGGTCAAGAACGCCGCATGCGGACAACCGAGAGCCATCCTGTCCACCGTGCCCCGCGGCGCGACGACGGGTGATCCTCCCTAGTCACAAGGGCAGAGCAGTCGCAACACCTTCGTCCCGGCGGCGAGATCAACGCCTGCGCCCTCACCAGGTGCCCGCACGCCGCCCGGTAGACACCGCGGTCCCCCAGGTAGGCAGCTGCAAACTCCTCATCAGTCACCCCGTGCTCCAGCCGTTCGACCGCGCAGGTGATCCAGTTCACCCACATTCGTTTGGACTCCCGCTCCAGCCCTTCGCCCCAGGCCCGGATAACGGGCACCTTTGCTGATTGGTACGTCGCTGACCTGATTAGATGCAAAGCGGGAGGAACAACGAGGCGATGAGCACCGTCGGCCGCTGGACTGGCCACGAAGCACGGGCCCTCAGGCTGGCGCTGCGCCTGAGCGTGCGTGCCTTTGCCGAGCACCTCGGCATCGCGGCTCGCACTATCAGCAAGTGGGAGAAGGCCGGCCAGAGCACCACTCCTTGGCCGGACAGTCAGGCCATCCTGGATACAACGCTGGGACACGCCCCCGATGCGGCCAAGGCACGGTTTGCGCTGCTCATAACTGGAGAGACCGTACTTGATCACACTGATTGCCGGAGCGCCAGCACGGGCTACACCCGCTCGTGGCGGAACCGTTCGCCTGACCTGGAATCACGCTTTGAACAGCTCGACGCGCTGGAAGAATGGTCTGCAGCCCGTCAGAAGCTCGCACTGGCATACCTTAACGCTGGTGATCTGACGAAGTCCCGGCAATACATCGATGTGGCGCTGGCCGACCGCCGGAACGGTTCACCGCTGCGGCAAGTCCGGCTGGATACCGCCCATGCCCATATCCTGCTGCATGATCGTGACACGGTGCATTCGGCGATCACGACGCTCAATCACGCCAAAACTCAGGCCCTGCACTATGGCTTGACGCATCAGCTGCAGGCGATTGGGCGTATTGGCGGTTTGCTCGAACGCTAACTGTTCGTACAGCATGCCGTCCCCTGCGATACCGAAAGAATAGGAGTGCTTGTGGCAGAAAACGACAAGATACACCACGTTGGCGAGGCTGACCTAGACGATGCGCGGACCATCTGGGACTACCACCAGATGCATCACGAGCTGCGGCCCTGTGACGCAGCAATCGGCCTCGGTAGCCACGACCTCGGCGTTGCCACCTTCGCGGCTGACCTCTATCAGCGCGGCCTCTTCCCGATGCTGGTGTTCAGTGGTGCCACCAGTCCGACAACCGCGGCCCGCTTCCCCGGTGGCGAAGCTGTGCATTACCGCGAGCACGCCATTGCCCTCGGTGTGCCGGCCGCTGCCATCCTGACCGAACCTACCGCCACCAACACTGGCAAGAACATCGAGCTGTCCCGAGCGCTCCTCAACGAAGCTGGCGTACGGCCCGCTTCACTGCTCCTCATCTCCAAGCCTTACATGCAGCGCCGCGGCTACACCACGTGCCGCCAGCTCTGGCCGGAAGTCGAGCCGGTGTGCGCCTCGGAGCCGATCGAGCTGGAGGATTACATCGCCAGTATCGGCAGCGCCAGGTTGGTGCTCGACATGCTGGTGGGCGACTTGCAGCGGGTTATCGAGTACCCCAAGCAAGGCTTCGCCATCACGCAGGAAGTGCCCGACGACGTGCTCAAGGCCTATGACCGCCTGATTCAGGCCGGATATACCTTACGGTTGATGCGGGCATAGCTTTGAGCGACCAGCGACTCTGCGCCATCCACCAGCCAAATTTCTGGCTGTCAGCGTTGATCCCTCGCCCCGAGGGTGAGTCGGCCGCAGTTCCGACGATTCCGCACGCGCCGCCATATCTGGGATGACGTGTGCGGTTCATAGCTTGGCCTAGAGAAGATGCCCGTAAGGCGCTGCCTCAGTGGCCGACGAGGAGCGCAGTCGGCTGGCTGTGGGTGGCAGCCGCGCGGGGAGGGGAGCCGTGGGGTTAGAACAGTGTCGGTTCCGGTTCAGGCCGCGCGCGAACCGCCTTGCTGGGGTCGGAGGTCAGCAGCGGGGTTGTTGCGGTCAGTGCTAGCCGCACGGCGAGTCCTGAATGATCCGTCAACCGTGCGCCATCGGGGCCTGTCTGTCGGGTCTTGTGGATGTATTCGCAGGCGGTGAGTTGTTCGGCCAGCGCCGCGGAGCCGTGGGCGTGGTCGTATCGGTAGCCGAGTTCGACTTGTCGTGCCCAACTGTGTTCCACCCGTGCGGGGTGCAGGTGCCGGAACAGGTCAACCAGCGCGTGGCGTCGGGTGAGCCCGGTGTAGAAGTCGTATTCAAACGGTGCGAACTGCCCACGATGCGGTGGTGTGTGGGTTGGTTCGAGCACGTTGAGGTCACCGAGCAGCAGCAGCAGCGGGACATCAGATGCGGTGGCGTGCAGGGCGGCGTGGAAACGGGTGATCCAGGTCTTCTTCCGCTCGGTCTTGCCCAGGCTGGCGTCACGGGAGGGCACGTAGGCCCCGAGGATCCGCAGTGGACCGCCGGTTGTCGTGACGACGACACCCGCGGTTCGCGCGGGCAGATAGTCCATGGCGGCGCCGATGGTGTCAACCTCGGTTGCGACCTTGCTGACGATCATCACGCCGAGCTCGCCCGGTGCGTGCTCGGGCATGGTTACTGTGTAGCCGGCGGCGGCGAACGCCTCGGCGATGAGCATGCTGCCCGCGGCGGCTTTCGTTTCAGTCAGCACGAACACGTCTTCGACACGGTCGGCGAGCCATTCCAGTTGGCGGTGGGCACGCTCAACTGACGGGGCACCGAGGTTGACCGTGATCAGATTCAAAGACATGCCGGGCTCTTTCCCTGCGCGAGATGATGGACCAGGGCGACAATCTTGGCAGCTGCCGCGTTAGACGCGGTAGCGGAAGGAGCTAAAGAGCGAACTCGCTGTCCCTGACCCCCGCTGTGAATGCTTTCCACTCGGCGGTGAACGCGAGGACGGGGCTTTCGGCGCCGAATTTGCTGTCGCGGATGCCCACCGCCGGTCAGGTACGGCCCGGGTTGTGTGCCTCGACGAGTGAGTAGAACGTGACGCGGGCACCGTCCTCGGCCTTTGAACCACCGCCTCGCTTGGTCACCGAGCCGGTCGAGTGGGCAGCTTTGGAGTCGGCCTGCTGGTAGTCACCGGCCTGGAAGCGCACGGTGGCGCCATCGAAGACGTGCGGGATCGGGATGGTCGCGGTGCGGCTGTTGGAGCCGTAGGTGGCGGTGCAGACGATGCTGTTCGCGTCGATGGCGCTGATGGCGTAATCGAACCGGGCGCCCAGCGGCACCCCGGAGATCAGGGGGTACTTCAGCGAGTTCGGGCCGCTTTGCGTCTGCTTCACCACGGCCCGGATCGTGCCCCCGTCGTAGTGCAACATCACGAAGGACACCGAGCGAATATTCCCGGCGCCGTGCACCTGGCCGATGATGACATCAGGTTTCGCGCTGGGGACCTGCCCGACGGACACTGACGCGCGCAACGTGTGTCGAGCGGTGCCAGCGGTGAAGGTCGTCAGGCTGACCAGCTCGGTGCGGGCGTGCTGTGAGTTCGGCGTGGTCGCACCCGCCACCGGCGCCCAGAACCGCAGGCTGCCGTCCGAGTCCCTGATCATCCATGGTGGCGCCCCCCGGCCAAGGTCATCGACACTGGCCGCGGTGCCCTTGTCGCTCACCTCCGGGATCGTCAGCTTCCATCCCGCCAGGTTCGGGCCGCCCATCAGTGCCCCGCCGCTTCCTCTGGCACGAGCCCCGGCCTGCTGGCTCGAAGGCAGCGTGCTCGCCGAGCGATCGCCGGCAGAGGGCTGGCTGGCTGACCCGCCAGGTGGTCCTGGCAGCACGATGATGATCACGGAGAGTGCACTTGCAATCCTGCTGATCACGGCCGGCCCCGATCGTTTGGACTGTCCACCGGACCGGCAACGCGGGCGGGGACTGGCCACAGGCGCCTGCCACCGCCATGGCCACGGCAACCCGAGCGCGGCCAGCGCCCGCATTGCACGCAGCCAGGCGGCCAGGGGGCCGCGTGCTCACTCACAGGATGGAGCCTGTTAGGCCGCCGGCCGCGGCGGGCTCGAATCCGGATCAGCCACTCGAAAGTGGCGCTCACCGCTCAAGGTCAGCTGGCCGGGTTCGGCCGGTATCGATAGCGTTCTCGGCCATGGCGCTGCGGGACTACCTGGTCGGAGAGGTCGCCGAGGATTTCGCGGAAGGATTGCTGACTCGTCGGGAGGCGCTGCGCAGACTCGGGTTGCTCGGTCTCGGATTCGGCTCAGCCGCCGCGCTGCTGGCGGGCTGCGCGGGCGCCGGCGGCCAACATCCGCCCGTCTCCGGTTCCGCGACCGAGGGTGCCGCGTCCTCGGGCGCTGCTGGGCCCGCCGAGCCACCTGGGCGCGGGCCGGGCATCGGCAGGGGAGCCGACGTCCGCTTCCCCGGACCGGCCGGTCAGCAGCGCGGCGCCTTTGCCGAACCGACTATCGCCACGCCGAAGGGCGCGGTGCTCGTAGTGCACGAGAACAAGGGACTCACCGAGCATTTCTACGATGTGGTCGGTCGGTTCGCCGGGGCGGGATACGGCGCGTTGTGCGTGGACCTGCTCTCCAGCCATGCAGGCACCGCGGCTTTGACCGATCCGGCGCAGGCACCGACGATATTGGCCGAGACGCCCGTCGGCGACCTGGTGGCCCAGCTGCGCGCCGGCATCGACGAGCTCGACCGAAGGATGCCGGGCGCCAAGGTCGGCACGGTCGGGTTCTGTTTCGGCGGCGGCATGGTCTGGCAACTGCTCAACGCCGGCGAGTCGCGGCTCGCGGCGGCCGTGCCGTTCTACGGGCCAGCGCCTGACCAACCCAACTTCTCCCGGGCGAAAGCGGCCGTGCTCGCTATATACGGCGCACTCGATACCCGGGTTGACGCGACCATCCCGGCGGCCGAGACCGCGCTGCGCGCCGCCGGACTCGCCTACCACATACAAACGTTCGCCGCGGCCAACCACGCGTTCTTCAACGACACCGGCCCGAGATACCAACCTGACGCAGCCAAGGCCGCTTGGACCGCGACGCTGGCCTGGCTAGGCCGCTACCTCGCAACCTGACGAACACCAGCACCAGCACGACGGCAACCCGGAGCGACCGGCAACATCATCCGGGTGGCATACCGAATAGACGTTCACCATCCTCGGTACTCTGCTAGCTCCGTTCCCGACGGTCCGCTGTTGCTCGCTCAGCCAGATCGGTCAGGTCGAGATCGGCGCCGGGTGCCGCCAACGCCGAGATGCCCACTCGTGCGCCGCCCACCTTGCTCAGCGGCATCGAGATCGCCGGGGCGCCCGCGAGCCCGGCCAGGCAGGTCAGCCGCAGGGTTGCGGCCCGGGCGTTTTCGATTGCCGGGCCGCCCGGTGGGGTGCCGAGCCTCGGTGCGACCGAGGAGGCGCTGGGCAGCAGCAGCGCGGTGCCGGGCACCAGCAGGTCCCGCAACACTGCCCCGGCACGGTCGACCACCCGGCGCGCGTCGGCGGACGCCGACCTGTCGATCCGGGCAGCGGTGGCGAACCGGGCGGCGACATCGGGGCCCAACGCCCCGGGGTGCGCAGTGATCCAGTCCCCGCGCAACGCCCATGCCTCGTGGCCCTGCACGGTGCGGAACGCGGCACACCACCGCCGCAGAGTGGCCGACTCGATCTCGACGGCGTCGACCGAGGCCAGCACCCCGCCATCGACCAGGTGCGCCACGGCCTTGGTGAACGCGGCGCGGACCGGCTGCTCGGCGTCCCCGGTCACGGCGGGTACGACCAGGGCGCGGGTCAGCGGTGCCGTCCGGGGCGCGGGGAGCAGGGCGGCGGTGACCGCGGCCAGGGTCGCGGCGTCGCGGGTCAACCAGCCGACCGTGTCGAAACTCGGCGCCAGCGCCAGCATGCCCGCCCGATCCACCCGACCGTGCGTGCTGCGCAGCCCGAGCAGCCCCTGGTAAGAGGCGGGGACCCGGATCGACCCCGCGGTGTCGGTGCCCAGACCGATGTCGGCGTGACCGGAGGCGACCGCGCTGGCCGGACCGCTGCTAGAGCCGCCGGGAATGCGGTCCGGAGCGGCCGGGTTGACCGGTGTCCCGTAGTGGAAGTTCGTGCCGGCGAGGCTGTAGGCGAACTCATCGGTGCGGGCGATCCCCGCCACCGCGGCACCAGCCTCGAGCAGCGCCGACACCACCGCGGCGTGCTCGGGGGCTACCGGTCCCTGCTCGAGCCAGGTGGGGTTGCCGGCGCCGACCGGGTACCCGCGCACGGCGAACACGTCCTTCACCGCGACGGTGCGCCCGCTCAGGGGCCCGTCCGGGGCGCCCGAGGTCAGCGGGTCGCCGAGCACCCGCCAGACGGAGCGGTCCAGGGCGGGGGCAGCGGCCGGCGGTGTCACGTGCGCGGCGCACACCCGCCGGTGTCCCTCGGCCGTGCGCCGCACCGGGGTCGGTGAGCCGCCGCCGGACCCGTTCGCTTCGCGCGTCTCGGCGACCGCGACGGCCGCGACGGGGCCGGCGGGCCGCAGGGAATCTCCGCCGCCGTCACCGGAAGTCCGCTTTCCGTATCGCGCCGTGCACGCCTTTCACCACGTCGACGACCTGGGAGACCGAGTAGTCCGCAGCCGCGCTGAGGTAGGCATAGGCGTGGCGGCGGTCCATCCCGTAGCCGGTGGTGAGCAGGTCGAGCGACTGCCGCACGCAGCCGCGCATCGCCTCGTCGAGGTCCTCGTGCAGCCCGATCGGGATCCACAGGTCCGGGGTCTCGGCGATCGGGCCGGCCAGCGGGCCGAAGCGCTCCCTGGCCTGCGCGGCCGGCACGAGGTCCATGCGCAGCGTGGCGCGCAGGGGCGCTTCCAGCGCGGTGAGGGCTACCTCGCCGTTGCCCTGCGCGAAGTGCGGGTCGCCGACGTAGGCCAGCGCGCCCGGTACCTGCACAGGCAGGTGCAGGGTGGAGCCGACGCCGAGCAGCCGGACGTCGATGTTGCCGCCGTGCGCGCCGGGCGGGACGGAGTGCAGCCGGCTCGGCGCGGCGACCCCCATCAACCCCAGGAATGGCGCCAGCGGGAACCGCACCCGCCGGTCGGGGTCGTCGGCCCGCAGGGCCATCGAGGCGACCCGATGGCCCCCGTCGCCGGTCTCGACCAGGCAGAAGGCACTGAAGACCTCCCCGCCGGCGAGGACCTCGGCTGGCAGCGCGCCCTTGCCGTGCCTGCTGGAGACGACGCCGTAGGGCACCCGGGGCACCAGCTCGAGCACGCTGATCGACGCGACGTCGCCGGGCTGCGCGCCGGTCACCGCGATAGGTCCGGTCACCAGGTGCGGGCCGTCGACGCGGGGGTCGTTGCCCAGGGTCGAGGCGGCGATCGCGGCCGCGTCCGCGAGTACCGCGTCGGCGGGCACGCCGAAGCGGCCGAAGAACCGCCGTGGGTCCCTGCCCTGATCGGCAAGGACTCCCTCGTGGCTGATCGTGTCGACGCACACCAGGTCACCTGGCTCGACCTCGAGCACCGGGAGGTCCCGGCCGGACGGCAGCCATCCCCACGTCACGGTCTGCGGCGTCGCGGCCAGGTAGTGCCCCCCGCCGACAGGTCCACCGCCGGCGTGCACCGGCGGGAGGTCGGCCAGCGCCTGCTCGATCCGAGCCGTCCGGGCCACTGTGCTCACCGGGCCTTGCTTTCCTGGTCGGTGCCGGTGCGGTTCAGCGCCGCGACGTCGCTGAGGTGCTCGATCATCGCTTGGTGCCCCGCCAAGGAGATCCGGCGAGTGGAACTCGAGGTCCGGCCCCGGTGACTCGGCGGTGGCGAGCCCCCCGTTCGAGCTGAGCAGGATCTCCCCGAGCCGGAGCAGATCACCCGCCGGTCCCGGCGACCATGGGCGGCCAGTGGTCGGCCCACGGGGCTGCCTGTTCGTAGGCCGAGGACGCGCGCAGCACGCTGGCATCGGCGAGGTGGCGTCCGACGATCTGCAGACCCACGGGCAGCCCGTCGCGGGTGAAGCCGGCGGGCACGCTCGCCGCCGGCTGACCCGTCATGTTGATGGGCAGGGTGAACCCGAGCCAGGCCGTCGACGCGACCATCCGGCCCTCGACCCGCTCCGGGCCCTGCATGTGCACCGGGAACGGCGGCACGGTGAGCGTCGGGCTGAGCAGCAGGTCGTAGTCCGCCATGAACCGCCACATCCGGTTGACCAGCCGCTTGCGGGCGGTCTGTCCGTCGGTCAGCTCCTCGGCCGTCCAGCCCCGGGTGACCAGCTCCACCAGGTGCGGCGACATCCGCGCGCCGTGGGTCGCCACCATGGCCCGCATACCCGCCAGGTCGGTGTCGTTCACCACCAGCGACCAGAACGCCTGGTAAGGGTCGTCCCATCCGGGGTCGACCTCGGTGACCGCGCAGCCGAGCTCGGTGGCGAAGACTCCGGCCGCCCGGGCAGCGACCTCGCGCACCCGGGGGTCGACGGCCAGGTAGCCCCAGTCCGCGCTGAACGCGACCCGCATGCCTCGGATCCCGCCCCGGGTCGCGCCGACCCAGTCGACGTCGCCGGCGGGCAGCGAGTGCCGGTCGCGCGGGTCGGGCCCGGCCAGCACCGACATCAGCAGCGCGGCGTCGTCGACCGTGCGGGTCATCGGCCCGATGTGCTCGAGGCTCTCCCAGCTGGAGATGCCAGGGAAGCGCTCGTCACGGCAGCCGGGGTAGGCGGGCACCCGGCCCATGGAGGCCTTGAACCCGTAGATCCCGCAGTGCGCCGAGGGGATTCGGATCGAACCACCGCCGTCGCTGCCGAGCGCGAGTGGGGCCATCCCGGTCGCCACCGCGACACCGGAGCCCGCGCTGGAGCCGCCGGGCGTCATGGCCGGGTTCCACGGGTTGCGGGCGGTCTCGGAGATCGGGCTGTGCCCGACGCCGCTGTAGCCGAACTCCGGCACCGTGGTCTTGCCGAGGATCACCGCACCGGCCGCCCTGACCCGCTCCACGACCACGTCGTCCTCGTCGGGGACGAAGTCGCGGTAGGCCGGCGACCCGCACCGGGTGGGAATCCCCGCCGTGGCGATGAGGTCCTTCACCGCGATCGGGATGCCGGCAAGCGGCCCCAGCTCCGCACCCAGGGCGAGCGCGTCGGCCACCTCGCGGGCCTGCGACATCGCGAGGTCGGCGGTCAGCTCGCAGAAGGCGTGCAGCGACCCGTCGAGCTGCCCGATGCGCTCCAGCGCGGCCTCGGTGACCTCGACCGGGGAGAGCTCCCCGGTACGGATGGCGCGGACCAGCGCGGTGGCCGGCAGCGCGGTGGCCGGCAGCGCGGTGATCTCCTCGGTGGCCGCCGTCATCGGGTCGCCGAGGAGGTCACAGCCGGGACGGGCCGAGGGGCGCGGGCGGTGGTCATCTCGAGGGCGGCGTAGGCCAGCGCGCCGACGACAAGGCCGGCGACGGCCTCGCTCAGCTGCGGCGCCCAGACGTGCACCGCGGCCGCGGCGACCGAGCCGGCCGCCCAGCCGAGGAACGGCGCCACCCGCCACCGGTCGAGCGCCCTCGGCGCCGCGCGCCGCCGCCGGATCTGGTCGACGATCAGTACCGCCCCGATCGGCGGAACGAAGATGCCCAGCAGGTTCAGCCAGGTAGCGAAGTGTTCCCAGACCCCGGCCAGCGCCGCCACCAGGCCGAGCACGCCGAGCAGGATCGTCAGCAGTCGCATCCGGCTGCCGGTCAGCTGGCTCCAGCCGACAGCACCGTTGTAGAGGCAGTGCGTGCAGACCGACCCGAGGTTGACGAAGACGAAGACCACCGCGATCGTCGAGAGCACCGGCCCGTGCGAGGTCAGGATGGGCAGGAAGTCCCCGCCACTGTCGGCGGGGCTTGCCGCGGCGCCGGCGGCCACCACGACGGCGCCGACCAGCAGCGAGACGAAGTTGGCGACCGGGAACGCGGTGAACGCGGCGAGCACGGCCTCGCGCCCGGTGCGCGACCAGCGCGTGAAGTCGGCCGTCATCGTGCCGGAGTCGGCGAACCCGGCGATGACGATGGTGATGGCCGCCCCGACGCTGAGCACCGTGGCGCCGGCCCCGGCGCCGGCGTAGGAGGTCACCCCGGACAGCCCGCCCGCCCTGGCCGCGAATACCAGCGCCACGGCCGCGAGCACCACGAACAGCGGGGCCGCGGCCAGGCCGATGACCGTCAGCGCGCGGATACCGACGAAGGTGGCCGCGATGTACAACACCCCCGCGACCAGCGTCGTCGCGGTCTCGTTCCAGCCCAGCGCGGTGTGCAGGGTCGCGCCGGTGAGGCCGGTCTGGAAGGCGAACCAGCCGATGACGACGGTGGAAAGGAAGCCAGCCGCGACGGCCGCTCCGTGGCGGCCGAACGTCCGTGCGGCGGTGAGCGCGAAGTTCTCGCCGGTCCGTCCTGCCACATAGCTCAGCGCGCCGACATAGCTGAGCAGCACCAGGTTCCCGACCACGATCGCGGCGATCCCGCGCCAGAACCCCAGGCCGTAGACGATGGTGCCGCCGAAGATCGCATTGGTGAGGATCATCGGGAAGCCGAACCAGACGGCGGACACCGATCGCAGGGAACGCCGGTGCTCGACGGGTACCGGTTCGTGTTCGAACTCCGAACCGAGCGCGTGCCGCTCGACCGGGGCGGTGGACGTGCTCGACATGGCTGTCCCTTCACGGTGCGGGTGGGGGCTGCCGGCCGAGGGATCGGGCGGTCCGGTGCGGGGTTCTCTCGTGTCCCCAGGGCCGACGGCACCGGCCGCCCTGGCGGTCCGAACCTCGAGTGGTCGGACCACTCGAGGGGAGAAGCTAACCCGCCCCGACGACCGCAGGAGCCGTGTTTCACGACGTTAACCGGACGTTGACATCGCGGCGCGCAGAGCGGCGCGCCGGTCACGCAGCGCAAAACTCGGCTGGTACTGCCGATCCGCAGCTAACCCGGCCTTAACAGTAAGGACCCGTAGCCGACACTCAACGGCCGACAATCAACAGAGTGCACCTTAAGGCCGTCGAACGACCACCCAGATGACAACCACCCGAACCTCGGTGCGCAAGGCCCGGGTCGGTCCGGTGGCCGCGATGCCGTACCCGTGGCCCTACGACGGCGCTGTGGACACCGCACACCTCGCGCTGATCTGTATCGACTGGCAGGTCGATTTCTGTGGGCCCGGTGGCTACGTCGAGCGGATGGGCTACGACATCGGGCTCACCAGGGCCGGGCTGCCGGCCACCGCGCGGCTGCTGGAGCACGCCAGGAGAACCGGCATCCTGGTGATCCACACCAGGGAGGGGCACGCCGAGGACCTGTCCGACCTGCCGGCCAACAAGCGCTGGCGCTCCGCGCGGATCGGCGCCGAGATCGGCAAGCCCGGACCAGCCGGCCGGATTTTGGTCAGGGGTGAACCTGGCTGGCAGATCGTGCCCGAGGTCGCACCGCTGCCGGGCGAGGTACTGATCGACAAGCCGGGAAAAGGCGCCTTCTACGCCACCCAGCTCGACCTGGTACTGCGGACCAAGGGCATCACCCACATCCTGCTGACCGGGATTACCACCGATGTATGTGTGCACACCACGATGCGTGAAGCCAACGACCGCGGCTACGAGTGCCTGATCCTGTCCGACTGCACCGGCGCGACCGACCCGGGCAACCACTCGGCCGCGCTGCACATGGTGACGATGCAGGGCGGTGTGTTCGGCTGCGTCGCCGACTCCTCGGCCGTCCTCGACGCAACCACCATGGCCACCACATGAGCCCGGTGGCCGGCGCGGTCGTGCCGGCCGACCCCACGCCGTTCACCTTCGACCCGACCAGCACGGCGCTGGTCATCATCGACATGCAGCGCGACTTCGTCGAACCCGGCGGCTTCGGCGAGACACTCGGCAACGACGTCGGCCTGCTGCGCGGCGTCATCCCGCCGCTGCGGGAGGTACTCGCGGCCGCCAGGGCCGCCGCGATGACCGTGATCCACACCAGGGAGGGCCACCGCCCAGACCTCAGCGACTGCCCACCGGCAAAGCTGAACCGGGGCAACCCGACCCTGCGCATCGGCGCACCCGGGCCGAAGGGCCGGATCCTGATCAGGGGCGAGTACGGCCACGACATCATCGACGAGCTCGCTCCGCTGCCCGGCGAGACGATCATCGACAAGCCGGGCAAAGGCTCGTTCCACGGCACCGACCTGGACGAACGTCTGCACGCCTCGGGCATCACCAGCCTGGTGGTGACCGGGGTGACTACCGAGGTGTGCGTGCACACCACCGTGCGGGAGGCCAACGACCGCGGCTACGAGTGCCTGGTGCTCTCCGACTGTGTTGGCTCCTACTTCCCTGAGTTCCAGCGCGTCGGCCTGGCCATGATCGCCGCACAGGGCGGCATCTTCGGCTGGGTGGCCCCTTCCGCCGCGTTTCTCGCGTCCCTCATCCTCGAGGAGCTCCCATCATGAGCCAGACGACTTCCCGGCAACCCGCTCCCGTCGGGCCGACCCAGCCACCGCCGGTGAAACTGGCCTGGTGGGTCAGTGGTGACACCAACGCGTTCTTCGGCCTCGGCTTCAACACCCTGGTCAACGTGCTGGTACTGACCGGACTCTGCCTGACCGTGGTGAAAATCCCCGGCGCAGGCGTGTTCGGCGTGCTGCTACCCGCGCTCGGCGTCCAGCTACTGATCGGGAACGTCTACTACACCTACCTGGCACGTCGGCTGGCGCTGCGGGAGAACCGCACCGATGTCTGCGCCATGCCCTACGGCCCCAGTGTCCCGCACATGTTCATCGTCGTCTTCGTGATCATGTTGCCGATCTACCTGAAGACCAACGACCCGCTCACCGCGTGGGCGGCCGGGCTGGCCTGGTGCCTGATCATCGGCATCATCGTGCTGATCGGCGCATTCATCGGGCCGGTGATCCGCAGGTACACCCCGCAGGCGGCGATGCTCGGCACCCT
The DNA here is from genome assembly GCA_036500625.1 of Pseudonocardia sp. Lineage (GTDB taxonomy): Bacteria > Actinomycetota > Actinomycetes > Mycobacteriales > Pseudonocardiaceae > Pseudonocardia. Next base: position 28,912 of record DASYBQ010000123.1, read on the forward strand.
GGCCGGTGTCTCGATCGCGTTCATCTCCATGCGCCCTGCCGCCCAGATGTGGGAGGCGCTGTGGATCGCGCTGCCGGTCATGATGATCATCCTGATCGGTTTCTTCACCGACCTGAAGCTGCCAGGCAACATCCCGGTCGGCCTCGCGGCGCTGCTGGTCGGCACCGCGATCGGCTGGATCGGCGGCTACATGTCGGTGCCCGACGTGGTGTCCGCCGCGCACGACGTGGCGATCTCGCTGCCGACCCTGAGTTTTCACCGCCTCGGCGCCGGGCTAGCAGACGTGGCGCCGCTGCTGGCCACCGCGATCCCGCTGGGCATCTACAACTTCACCGAGGGCATGACGAACGTGGAGAGCGCCTCGGCCGCCGGGGACAGCTACAACCTGCGCGCCGTGCTGTTGGCCGACGGAACCGGCGCGGTGGTCGGCTCGGCGCTCGGTTGCCCGTTCCCACCGGCGGTCTATATCGGCCACCCCGGTTGGAAGGCCGCCGGCGGGCGCACCAGCTACTCGCTGGCCTCCGGTGTGGTGATCGCGCTGTTCTGCTTCCTCGGCCTGTTCGGACTGCTCGGTGCGCTGCTGCCGCTGCCCGCGATCGTGCCCATCCTGCTCTACATCGGGCTGTTGATCGGCGCACAGGCGTTCCAGGTCGTGCCTCGACGGCACGCCGTCGCGGTGGTGTTCGCGATCCTGCCCAACATCGCGTCCTGGGCGGGCGGGCTGATGGACAACGCGATGGCCGCCGCCGGGACCACGGCCTCGAAACTCGGCGAGGGCGCACTCACCAACGCGGGGCTGGTGTACGCCGGCAACGCGCTGTTCGGCGGAGGCGCGATCCTGGCCGGCATGGTGCTGGGCGCGATCGTGGTGTTCATCATCGACAAGAAGTTCGTCGCCGGCGCGATCTACTGCTTCATCGGCGCGGCGCTCGGCTTCGTCGGGCTGATACACGCCCCGAGGGTCGGCTGGGCGGTGGGCGGCCAGGTCGCACTGGGCTATCTCTTCTCCGGGATCATCCTGCTGGGCTTCTGGCTGGTCACCCGCCACCGAGGCGAATCTCCCGAGCTAGAGCCGGAACCCTCGGCGCGGCACTCCGGGGACCCGGCGGAAAGGCCGAAGGACACCGCACAGCCTCCCGAGGAACCGGTCACCGCGTGACGGCCGACACCGACGTCGAGATCGACCGACCCGAGGTGATCGCTGAGGTACTCGCCGCATTCCACCGGTACGAGCGGGCACTCACCGAGGCCGACCTCGCGGTGCTCACCGAGCTGTTCTGGGACGACCCCCGCACCGTGCGCTACGGGCTGGACGACCGGCAACGGGGCGCGGAGCAGGTCGCGGCCTGGCGCCGGGACCACCCGTCGGTACCCCCGGGACGGCGACTGCGCGAGACGACGGTGCTCGCGGTGGACGACCGCATGGCGGTGGTGAACACGCTGTTCCACTACCCCGCCGCCGACGCCGGCCATGGCGGACCCTGCCCGACGCCTGAGGAGGGCCGGCAGAGCCAGACCTGGGTCCGGTTCGCGCACGGCTGGCGGATCGTCGCGGCCCACGTGTCGCAGACGCGCCACCCCGACTGACGAGCGGGAAACCGATGCGCCCCACCAGCCTTCCCGAGAGCGGGCCGGTCAGGCATGCTGGGGTGATGGGTGAGCGATTGCCTGCATACTTCGTCGGGGGCGGCCCGTTCGCCGGGCACGGCTCGGTCGAGACTCTCCCTGACGGGCAGCCACCGCCGCGACTTCGAGTGCTCGTGGCGCAGGGCCCGATGCTTCGCATCGAGCAGCCGCCCGGGTCGCCCCCGGGGCCGAGGACCTACGGGGTGTACGAGTTGACCGACGGCGCCGGCTCGTTGATCTACGAGTTCGTCGGCGAAGAACCGGAGTAGGCCCGCCGGGCTCCGCAACGGGAGTGCACCGCACGGCTGGTGTCGAAATCGCCACAGATCATCCTCTGACGGACGTGCACGAAGCTGAACTCCCAAGGAAAGAACCCGGCGTCCCCGGAATTGCTAACGGCTAGCGCCGAGAGCGAATTCCACGGCCTCGTTCGGACTGTTCGCGGTGAGCACAGTGTCCGCCAGCGGGTTTCCGCGCTGGTCGAGTATCGTCCAGCCACCCAGGACGACGACGGGGATGCCTCCGCGCCGTTTCGCCAGGGCGACCTCCGACAGGGTGCCCCAGGAGCCGCCGACTGCGATCACCGCGTCGGCGGACCAGACTATGACGGCGTTGCGGGCCTCGCCTAGGTTGGTGACGATCACCGCGGACAGGCCTGGGCTGGCACCCTCGGTGGAGTCGTTCGGGCGCACACCAATGACCAGGCCGTTCTCAGCCCGGACTCCGGCGACGACCGAGGCCATCACGCCTGTCCCGCCGCCGCAGATCACCGTCGCACCGGCCTTGGCCAGCAACTGGCCGACCTCGTAGGCGTTGGCCGCGTCCTGGTCGGTGCACTGACGTGGTCCGCAGACTGCAACCTGCACGATTGCGCCTCCTGGTCACGAGCGGTTAGCCGGCTGTGCCCTGCTCCAACTCCGACGGGCTGGCCGCCGGGGTTGAGCAGAATTCAGCGAGATCATCTCGCAGCCCCGCCACCGAGCGGGAGGAGAGCTCCGGGTGCCCGCCCAGCAGGGCGTTGAGCGACCTGGCGCGCTGATCACCGGCACGGTGCGCGCTGCTGGGTCACGGTTGCGGCGAGCGCCGGTGCGATGTACTCACCAACAGCGTCGAGGTCGCCGAGGGCGAGGTGGGCACGGGCGAGGTGGGCACCCTCCGGCGAACTCGAACGGGGGCCGACGCGCGGCCGTGGTAACGGAGCCTGTGGACGATCAGTCCGGGGGTACCCGGCCGACTCCGACAGCATTGCCACACCTGCGCAGTCCTTCAGCGTGGCCTCCCCCACCGTCCGGGTTACCCGGCTTCGGAGTCGAAGTCCCAGCCTTGCGGCCAGGGCTTCGCGCACTGCCCACCGGCCCATATCCACCAGATTTGAGCACGGCTTCGCTGTTACGGAGCGTCAACCACCGGCTTCGCGCACGCTGCACCTTCTGACCTTGCTCCAGCAGGCTCGCGTCGTCTGGCAGTGCCGACACGCCCCCACATCGCGATCCGCGACAAACGTCGCCCGCGCGTTCCGCCGTGGCGTGGCCCGCGACACTGACCGGGAAGGTGCCGAGGAGGCCGCCCAACTGCACCGGGACCGCTACGCCCGTGCCGAGGAGATCTACCTGTCGGAGGTGGCTCCTCACTCCGTCGCGGACGTGATCATCGACAACACCGATCTCGACAGTCCCACCGTTGTGCGCCAGAGCGGGAGGTGATGCTCGCGGGAACCTCGCCTCAGGCCGTCCGATCGTGGGAACCCGCACCGTTGTCAGGTGAGTACGTGCATCGATTTTCGGAACTGACGTAACGCGCCGCCGGCCGCGGCGATCTACTCCAAGTACGACCGAACGCGCCTGCTGAGCACGCCGCTCCGCCCGTGCCCATTGCGACCGAGGGCCTGACGGAAAAGATCGCACAGATCAGTGGATCAATCGCGACCAACTTCTACTCCCCAAATTCGGTAAACAATCAGAAGGGCCCTCACGGGTGATGTGCTGGCAGTTCAGAGGATCTCCGATCGACCCGCCCTCAGTGGTCGACCAAATTGTCTCGCAGCTGCGGTGGGCGATTGTGCGCGGCATGCTGGGGCCGGGCCAGAAGATTTCGCTCCGCCCGCTCATCGCGCGGCTGGGGGTGAGCTTCATTCCGGTACGCGAGGCGCTGCGCATCCTGGCCGCGGACGGGTTGGTGCTGCTGGGCCCGCCCGGTCACTCCGCCACGGTCGCCCCGCTGGATGCCGCCGATTTGTTCGGGTTGTCCCGGCTGCGGCGGGTGATCGAGCCGCAGCTGGCCGCGCGCGCCTGCGCGCTGTGGCCCGCCGGCGAGCTGACCCGGCTGGAGGCACCAGTCACACCGGTTGCCCCGTCCGAACCACTGGCCCCCGAGGTGTTCGAGGCCAGCCTGCGGTTCGACCGCGAGCTTCTGCGCCCCGCGACAACCAGCTGGGACGAGAAGGAGCTCGAGCGGCTCTGGTTGGGCACCGCCCGATATCTACACCTCGGGCGAGCGAAGTTGGTCGGGGAGCCGCCCGGCAAGTACCGGACCGAAGCTGAGCAGCAGCGCGAGCTCCTCGCGGCGTTTCGCACCCACAACCCCACCCTGGTGCGCACCACCTGGCAGCGCCGCCTCGACCGCGACGAGGCTGTCGCCATGCTTGCCCTTGCGCCAGGACCCGCGCAGTGAACTGACACCCATGCTGTCCCAGCTCCCGGCGAAACCTGGAATCGTGGCAAATCCAGCCAGATTCTTGCCGCGCCGGACGGCGATGGGGCAGGTTCGCGGGGCTCATTTACTGGCTGTCTCCGATGAGGTCGCGGGCGACCCCGACGTCAGATACCGAGATCGACGTGCAGGCTCAACCCGAGCAGCACCAGTGGCCACAGGAACATCGCCAGCAAGAAGGACAGCAGTGAAGAGAAATTGGCGATCGTGTACCCGTGCGACAGTGCCACGACCACCCCCACGATGATCCATACGAGCGTGCCGAGCGAGATCCCGTTCCGCATGCTGTGTTCTCCCGTTCCTGTCGGACACGACTCGCGCCTCGCGCGGTGGCGTCGTCCTCGGTGTGGGGCCCGCGTCCCGGCCGATCCTCGGCCGAGAGGGCCCCGGGGCGGCAATTGTGCACCGCCCGCGCGGCGTCGGCACAGTTGGTCCCGGGCCCGGCCGGATCGGGCAGCGCCCCGGGGCGTCGGCGACCGCGCTGCTCGCGCGAGCCGGTTCCTAGCGGCTTGGAGCGATCCGCTTTGTAGTCTTTGTCCGGCTGATGACCGAAGCAGGATGTCGCTCGGCGGTGGCTCGCTCAATGGGTCTCGCGAGGAACCTTGGCCAACGCATTGCCGATCTGATCCGCGTCGCATTCGGCGATGTTCCGCCTGCTCAGTACCGTGATACTGGCCGGATGATGGCCGGGTACGCGAGTCGAGCGGTCATCGTGGCCGCCGATGGAGTGAGGTCCTGATGGATTTGCAGCTGTCCGGCAAGGTCGCGGTCGTGACCGGGGCCAGTAAGGGGATCGGCCTGGCCGTTACCCGGGCGCTGGTAGCTGAGGGGGTCCGGGTTGCCGCCGGGGCCCGCGCCGCGGGGAGCGACCTGGCCGAGTTCGCCGCGTCCGGTGTGGTTCATCCGGTGGCGGTCGACCTGACCACCCCGGATGGGCCGGCGCGGCTGGTCGAGGAGGCGGTTCGGAAGTTCGGGGGGATCGATATCCTGGTCAACAACGTCGGCGCCGCCCGGCCGAGGCTGGACGGGTTCCTTGCGGTCACCGAGGAGGACTGGGGCGCCTCGCTCACCGTCAACTTCCTCAGCGCGGTCCGCACGGTGCGTGCCGCGCTGCCGCACCTGCTGGAGCGGGCGCCGGCCACGATCGTCACGGTGAGTTCGGTGAACGCGTTCCTGCCCGACCCGGCGGTCATCGACTACGGCGCCGCGAAGGCCGCGTTGAGCAACTTCTGCAAGGCGCTTTCCAAGGAGTTCGGGCCCCGGGGTGTCCGGGTCAACACGGTCAGCCCGGGGCCGGTGGAGACCGCGCTCTGGCTGTCCGACGACGGGGTGGCCGCCACCGTGGCCAGGGCCACCGGGAAGGCCCCTCGGGATATCGCCGAGCAGGCCGTCGCGGACACCGCGACCGGCCGGTTCACCCACCCCGAGGAAGTCGCGGACGCGGTGTTGCTGCTGGCCAGCGGCCGCGCGGGCAACGTCACCGGGGCCGACATCGTCATCGACGGCGGCCTGGTACAGACCCTGTGACGCCACCGGGGGAACCCGCGACCCCACCAGAGGGGCGAGCGCGGTTCGTGCTGCACGAGCATCAGAAGCCCCGACACCACTTCGACCTGCGACTGGAGCACGACGGCGTGCTCCGCTCCTGGGCCCTGCCGAAGGGCATGCCGGTGGAACCGGAGCAGAACCGACTCGCGATCGCGGTCCCGGACCACGATCTCGACCACCTCGACTACCAGGACGGCGAGAAGTCCATCGCGGACACCGGCTGGTGGGAGGAGCACGACCGCACCGACCGGCGGATCGTGCTCACCCTGCACGGCCGGCGGGGCGCCCACCGCTACGCCCTGATCCGCACCGCGCGCGACTGGCTGCTCCACCTCACCAAAGACCAGCCGCAGGAACGACATCGTGGATAGCCGACGCGCTACCTCGACCTCGTCCCGATTCAGGAAATCCAGCAGCGGTGGCTCGGCAAGTTCGTGCCGGAGCACCTTGCCCGCGGCGGTCTGCCGCCCACCACCAGCCACACGCCCCAGAGCAGGTAGCCGGCCCGCAGCGGATCGACCCGAGGGCGCCCGCGCGCACTGATCACCCCGGCGGCGGCCGCGAGCAACGCCAGCGTTAGCAGCCACCCGATGTCCTGACCGAGGCCCCCGGTCAACAGCCGGCCCACCCCAGGCGGCCCCGCCGTGCAGACCAGGCTGACTCCCTGGCCGGTGAGGATCTGCAGCGGGCTCGCCTGACCGACCCGGCCCAAGCCGTTGTAGACGAACACCTGCTCGAACAGCGAGTCGTGTGTGCTGCCGGCTCCAACACCGTGGAGACGTTCCGGTCCGTGACGCGCCTGGGATGATCAGCGCATGGCCGCCTACGTGATCTCCGAAGTCGAGGTGCTCGATGAATCTCAAGGCCAGCGCTATCGCGACCTGGCGAGCGCCTCCATCGCGCGGTACGGCGGCCGGTACGTGGTGCGAGGCGCCAAACCCGACGTGCCGGAAGGTGACTGGCCCAGCGGCCAACGCGTGGTCGTGGTCGAGTTCCCCAGCATGGAGCAGCTGCGAAGCTGGTACGACTCTCCCGAGTACGCGGAGGCGCTTTCCGTGCGCCGCACCGCCCTGCGTCGCCGCCTGCTGTTCGTCGAGGGCGTCGACGCTCTGGAGCCCGCTCCGGCCCCGCGGTCATCGAGATCGCCGTCCGCAAAGCAACGCCACCCCTGAACAGGATCAGGTCGGCATGACTACCCGTCGGATTTTCGACCGGTGGACTCGTATCAGAGCCGATCTGGGCTGGCTCTCTTCTTCGGGTTGGCCAACAGAGGGCTGCACGGGGCCGTGGGGGGCGCAGATGAGTGGCCAGGCAAGCCAGTCAGCGGATGTCA
>DASYBQ010000124.1:0-8733 GCA_036500625.1 Pseudonocardia sp.
GGTAGCCGGTCTATCCGGCCGCCTCGGGCGTGAGCAGGGCGCGGAAGCCGGGGCAGGAATCGGGCGGCCCGGGATGCCGGCAGCCTTGCGGATGCTCGAGGCCGCTCACCACCGCGCTGGGCCGCCGAGGCGTCCTCGGGCTGGGCAACCGCTGACCCGACGGGTCGGCTCGGCGTGCGGACGCCGAGCCGCGCTCGTACCCGGTTATGTGGTCGCCTCCTCGTCTCCTCGGTGGCACTCTCGGTGGCCGCGGTCACCGAGGCCGCACACTGCTCCGGCCGGCCCGGCCCGGTGAGCGTCCCGGCGCACACCGAGTGACCGGCCGGCCTGCCTCGGCGAGGTTGGTGGTGATCCACCGGGACGAGGTCACAGAGTTGTTGCCCCGGGCCTTTCGCCAGGTTCTCGGCATTCGCAGGGTCCGGGCGACCATCCTGGTGATGTTCCTGGCGAAGCTGCCGATGACCGGCATCGGCATTGCCATGACACTGCATGTAGTCGTCGGACTCGGGCGTGGATACGCCGAAGCCGGCCTGGTTGCCGCCGCGGTCACGGTAGGCAGCGCGGTGGGCTCACCGGTGGCCGGCAGGATGATCGACCGATACGGGCTGCGCCGGGTGATCGCTGCGTGCGGAGTCTGCTCGACGGTGTTCTGGGTCAGCGCCCGCACCTGCCCTATCTCGCGCTCGCGGGGGCTCGCACTGCCCGCCGGGTTGCTGGCGGTGCCCGCGAGCATGCTCGGCCGCCAGGTCCTGGCCGCACTGGTTCCTCGGGGTGAACGCCGCGCCGCATTCGCGCTGGACATGATCCTGACCGAGATTTCGTTCGTCATCAGTCCGGTGTTGGTCGTCGTGGTGACCACGCAGGTTTCCTCCGTCGCGGCGCTCACTGGCATTGGCGGCTGCCTCGAGTGCGTTGTGGCTGGCGAACCTGCCCGTCCGCGCCGAGGAGGAGGCGGCGTGCGGGAGTCCGGCGACCCGGTCCCTGCCGCAGGCGACGTTGGCCCTGTTGCTGGGCGTGCTGGTGACGCCGGTCGGGCTGTTCGGCCATCCCTGGTGGGTGTTGGCAATCGCCCTCGTCCCGATGAACCTGATGTGCACCCCGACACTGGCCTCGGGGTTCGAAACGGTCAGCCACTTGGCTCCGTCGCAGGTCCGGGGCGCGGTGTTGGGGATGCAGGACTCGGCGGGCCGGCTCGGGTTTAGCCTCGGCGGCCCGGTGGTGGGCTTCGTGGCGGACCATAGCTCGCGCGGCCGGGGCGGATGTTGCACGGTGATCCAGTCCTGGTGGAGGGGAAGCGCACGGATGCATGTCCTGGTGGTCGGGGCGGGGCTCGGTGGTCTGTGCCTGGCGCAGGGCCTGCGCCGCTCGGGGGTCGCGGTCTACGAGCGGGACTCGGGCGTCACCGCGCGGTTCCAGGGGTATCGGATCGGGCTGGCGGAGCACGGCGTCGAGGCGCTGCGCGCCATCCTGCCGGAGCGCTGGTACCGGCTTTTCGAGGCGAGCGTCGGCGATCTCGCCGGTGAACGCCCCATCCTCGACCAGGTGCTACCCGACCAGCAGGTGGAGGTGGTGTTCCGCGACGGCACCACCCAGCGTGCCGACGTGCTGGTCGGGGCCGATGGGATCAACTCCTCGGTGCGGCCCGCCCTCACCCCCGCGACCGCGGTGACCGACACCGGGGTCCGCTGCGTGATCGGACTAACCCCGCTGACCGAAGACTTCGCCCCCCTCGTTCCCGGATTCGGGACCGTGATCAAATCCGAAGATCTCAACCTCGTGCTGGGACTCATGCGGTTCCGCTCGCCACCTCGAGAGGCGGCCGCCCGGCTCGCGCCGGAGGTGTCACTGCCCGACATCGGTGACTACCTGCGCTGGGTGATGCTGCTGCCCACCGGGCACCCATCGCCGAGGGCACCATCCGGCCCGCCCAGGAGACGGTGCTGGGACTCGTCGAAGCCTGGCACCCACGGCTGCGGGCGCTCGTCGAGGCGGCTGACCCGGACAACAGCACGCTGCTGTCGATCAAGGTGGTTCGGCCGGAGCAGCGCTGGGAGCCCGGCCCGGTGACGTTGCTCGGCAACGCCATCCATGCCACCTCGCCCAGCGGCGGCAACGGCGCGAACACCGCACTGCGTGATGCACACCTGTCGCGGGACAAGCTGGTTGACGTCGCACACGGCCGGGTCGCACTGCGTGCGGCAATGGCGGACTACGAACACGACATGGTGATCTACGGAGCCGAAGCCGTCGAACACAGCGTGGCCATGCTGCCGAGGTTCTTGCCGACCACCGGCTGACAATTCCGGCCGGACCGTGCACCGCTCGGGCCGTCCGGCAAGGTGCCGGGCTTTCGGCCTGCCGAGGCAGGATGGCGCGGCGCCGATGTAGCGCAGGTGGGGTACCGAGTCGGCGGGTCGGTGCCGGCTGGGAAACTACTGACCGTGACCAGGGTCGAGGCGCACGCCGGCGGAGCGGTGCTACTGCTCGGTGCCCGCAGCGAGATCGGCCTCGCGCTGGCGTGCCGGCTGGTGGCCCAGACACCCCGCCCGGTGGTGCTCGCCGCGCGCCGCTCCGGCGACCTGCACGGCGAGGAACGGCTGGTCCGTGCCGCCGGCGCGAGCGCGGTGCACCGCATCGAGTTCGACGCGGACGAGTTGGACACCCACCGAGGGGTGCTGCGGCGGGCGAGCGCGGTGGCCGGCCCGCTCGACGTCGCGGTACTGGCCTTCGGCGTGCTCGGCGACCAGGCCAGGGCCGAGCGGGATGCCGCGCACGCGGTCGCCGTGCTGCACACCGACTACACCGCGCATGTGGCGCTGCTCACCGAGCTGGCACTGCTGCTGCGCGAGCAGGGCAGCGGCACCGCGGTGGTGTTCTCCTCGGTCGCCGGGGTCCGGGTGCGGCGGGCCAACTATGTGTACGGGTCGGCGAAGGCGGGGCTGGACGGCTTCGCCAGCGGCCTCGCTGACGCTCTGGTCGGCAGCGGCGCCCGGTTGTTACTGGTCCGGCCCGGTTTCGTGATCGGCAGGATGACCGAAGGCATGCGCCCTGCGCCGCTCTCCAGCACCCCCGAGCAGGTCGCGGAGGCCACCGCGCGCGCCCTGATCGCCGGGCGGGGTGAGGTGTGGGTGCCCCCGGTCCTGCGGCCGTTGTTCGCGGTGTTGCGGTGGGCACCCCGCGCGGCCTGGCGGCGAATGCCTCGATGAGAAAGGTCCATCGCCGGGCTAGCGCGCAATTTACGCCGCAATCGGGCCCTCGGCCTGGTATCAACGTCATCATGCGTGCGCGGGCGGTCCGTTGGACCGGAGCGGCGGTCGGCCTGGCTCTGCTGCTGGCTGCCTGCGCGCTGCTCGGCGCGTGCGCCGCGCCGAGCCCGAAGCCCAAGCCAGCCGCCGCCCCGCTACCCGCCACCCGAACCGTGGTGCTGCGCTCTGCCGCCGGTCCGAGGACCGCGATCGTGCACCGTCCGCCTGGCCGGACCTTCGGGGAGCTACCGCTGGTCGTGGTGCTGCACGGCGCGTACGGCAGCGCGGAGCAGACCAGGGCGACATACGGCTGGGATGCGCTGGCCGACCGGGAGCACTTCGTGGTGGCCTACCCGAACGGGAGGTCGCACTTCTGGAACGCCGGCTACTGCTGCGGCCCGCCGCACACCAAGAACGTGGACGACGTCGCGTTCCTGCACGACCTGCGGGACGTGCTGCTCCAGCGGGACGGCGTCGATCCCAACCGGGTGTACGCGGTGGGTATGTCCAACGGCGCGATGATGACCTACGCGTGGGCCTGCGCCCGGCCCACCGACCTGGCCGGCATCGGCCCGGTCGCCGGGGCGTTGGTGGCGCCGTGCCAGCCGGCGCCGGCGGTCTCGGTGGTCGCGGTGCACGGCTCGGCCGACCGCAGCGTGCCGATCAACGGCGGGATCGGGCCGAGGAGCGTCTCGCACTACGACTACCCGTCGCTTGCCAGCTCGCTGAGCCCCTTCGTTGCCGCCGACGGCTGCGACCCGCTGCCGGCAAGGACTCAACACGCCCCGGTCCAGTTCAGCACCTGGACCTGCGCAAACGACCGCAACGTCGTACTGGCCGTTGTCGACGGCCTTGGCCACGACTGGCCGGGAGCACGGCCCGGCGACACGCTCAAGCGCGTGCTGCGTCAGCAACCCGGTCCGCTGGACGCGACCACCTTCCTGTGGTCGCACCTGCGTAGCTCGGTGCTCGGCTGATCCCGATTCGCGTGCCAGGGCGGCCCGGAGTAATCATCGGGTCATGACCTCGGACGCAACGCCCGGCCGCGATGGCACCTTCCCCGCGCTGCCGCTGGCCGGCATGCGGGTCCTGGAGCTTTCCTCGTTCGTCGCCGCTCCGCTCGGCGGCATGACGCTGGCCCAGCTCGGAGCCGACGTGGTGCGGGTCGACCCGATAGGTGGCGCGCCGGATCACACCCGCTGGCCGCTGGCACCGTCCGGCACCAGCCTGTACTGGGCCGGGCTGAACAAGGGCAAGCGGTCGATCACCGTGGACCTGCGCTCCGGCGAGGGCAAAAAGCTGGTCACCCGGCTGGTCACCGAGTCCGGCCCGGACGGCGGCATCGTGCTGACCAACGCGGTCGGAAGGACCTGGCTGGAGTACGAGGCGCTGGTCAAGCACCGCCCCGACCTGGTGCACGTACGGGTCGAGGGCCACTACGACGGCACCCCGGCGGTGGACTACACGGTGAACGCCGCCGTCGGGTTCCCCATGGTGACCGGGCCGGAAGGGCACGCCGACCCGGTCAACCACGTGCTGCCCGCCTGGGACATCGCCTGCGGCCTCTACGCGGCGCTGGGCATCCTGAGCGCGGACCGGCGGCGCCGGATCACCGGTCAGGGGCAGCGGATGACCGTCGCGCTCTACGACGTGGCACTGGCGATGGCCGGCAACCTCGGCTTCCTGGCCGAGGCCCAGGTCAACCGGGTGGTGCGCAAGCGGCTGGGCAACTACCTCTACGGCGGGTTCGCCCGTGACTTCGCCACGTCCGACGGTGGCCGGGTGATGGTGTGCGCGCTGACCGCACGGCACTGGGCCGACCTGTTGCGGGTGACCGGCATGCGGGACGTGGTCGCCGCGCTGGAGCAGAGCCTCGGCGTGGACTTCGGAAGCGAGGACGACCGCTTCGAGTACCGGGAGGTGCTGGCCGGCCTGTTGTCGCGCTGGTTCGCCCGGCACGACCTGGCGCAGGTGCGGGCCGAGCTGGCCGGCAGCTCGCTGCTGTGGTCGGTCTACAACACGTTCACCGACCTGGTGGGCGACGACCTGATCGCGCGCAACCCGATGATCGATGTGATCGACCAGCCCGGCGTCGGCCGGCATCTGGCGCCGGGCATCCCGCTGGCGCTCGGGCAGGGACCGAGGGCATCGGGATTGCGGGCTCCTGTGCTCGGTGAGCACACCGTCGAGGTGCTGACCGGCACCCTCGGCCTTTCCGGCGGCGACGTGTCCGAACTGGTGCGCAAGGGCGTGGTCGGTCCACTGCCGACGGCGGAGGAGCTGGCCTCGGCCTCAGCCTCTACTTCGTAGCGGGTGCTCTTCGGGTACCTCGATCACCGCGATCCGCACACCGTCCGGGTCCGCGACCCACAGCTCGTCGAGCCCCCACGGCTCGCGGCGGGGTTCGCGCAGCACCGGGACGCCCTCGGCGACCAGCTCGCGGTGCGCCGAGGCCAGGTCGCGGACCTGCAGCCACAGCGCAACCGCCGGCCCTGCCGGCTGCTCGGCGCGCCCGGAGAGCTCCAGAAACCCGCCGGCGAGGAAGAACACCGTGCCGCGTTCGGGGCCGCTGCCGAACTCGCGGTACACCGCAAGGCGCAGCCGGTCGCGATAGAACGCGCGGCTGCGCTCCGGGTCGGTGGGGCGCAGCAGGATTCGGCTACTCAAGACCTCCATCAGCCGAGGAGCCTACGATCGGCCGCGACCGGTGACCGCCTCGGGGCGCACCGGCGCGGTTCGGCCCCGGTCGGGATCGGCTGAGCAGGGCGGGGCGGCCCAGCCGGCGCGCTGCGTAACCGGCGCGCTGCGTAACCGGTGTCCGGACTACCATCGATCGATCAGCGGAGTGGGCGCCGCGGCGCCGGGTGAGCGTGTGTGGAGGGTTTGCGTGGCGGGGTCGAGTTCGGACGTGCGCTCGCTGGAGGACGCGACGCGGGACGCGGTGGCGCGCGCGCTGCGCCAGGTGCTGCCCGCCGAGCTGGCCGACGCCGACCCGCTGGTGCGCCGCTCGGACCGCGCGGACTTCCAGGCGAACGCAGCGATGTCGCTGGCCAAGCGGCTCGGCAGCAAGCCCCGCGAGCTGGCCGAGTCGATCGCCAGTGCGCTGCGCGAGCAGACCGGCGGCCGGATGGGCGTGGAGCTGGCCGGCCCGGGATTCCTGAACTTGACGGTGGCCGACGACGCGGTGTGGGCCCAGGTGGCGGCCCGGCTGGCCGACGACCGGCTCGGCGTCGGCGCCCCGCAGCTGGGCCGGCGCACCGTTGTCGAGTACTCCTCGCCGAACATCGCCAAGGACATGCACGTCGGGCACCTGCGCACCACCATCATCGGTGATGCGCTGGCCCGGCTGCTGGAGTTCCTCGGCGCCGAGGTGATCCGGCAGAACCACCTCGGCGACTGGGGTACCCAGTTCGGCATGCTGATCCAGTACATCGACGAGCACCCGGACGCGAAGTGGCGGGCCGAGGACCTGCCCGAAGGCGACCTGGGCACGGTGTCCGCGCTGGACGGGCTCTACCGGCTGGCCCGCGCCGAGTTCGACGCCGACCCGGAGTTCGCCGACCGGGCGCGCCGCCGGGTGGTCACCCTGCAGTCCGGCGACGAGGCGACGCTCTCGGTCTGGCGGGAGCTGGTCGCCGAGTCGGAGAAGGCGTTCCAGGTCATCTACGACTACCTGGGTGTCTCGCTGAACGCGGCGCACTCCGCCGGCGAGTCGGGCTACAACCGGTACCTGGACGAGGTCGCGGGCGAGCTGGAGCAGGCCGGCGTTGCCGTGATCAGCGACGGTGCGCTGTGTGTGTTCTTCGACGACGTCAAAGGCCCGGACGGCTCGCCGGTACCGCTCATCGTGCGCAAGCGGGACGGCGGCTTCGGCTACGCGGCCACCGACCTGGCCACCATCCGCTACCGGATCCGGGACCTCAAGGTCGGCCGGATCCTGTACGTGGTGGGCGCCCCGCAGGCGTTGCACTTCCGGATGGTCTTCGAGACGGCGCGGCGGATCGGCTGGCTCACCGACGAGGTCGAGGTGGAGCACGTCGGGTTCGGCAACGTGCTCGGCCCGGGCGGCAAGCCGTTCAAGACCCGCTCCGGCGGGACCGTGCGGCTGGTCGAGCTGCTCGACGAGGCGGTGGCACGGGCCCGCGCGGAGATCGAGACCAAGCCGCACACGCTGAGCACCGAGGAGCTGGACACGGTGGCCCGCCAGGCCGGCATCGGCGCGGTGAAGTACGCCGACCTGGCTACCTCGCGGTCGAAGGACTACACCTTCGACCCGGACCGGATGGTGTCGTTCAACGGCAACACCGGCGTCTACCTGCAGTACGCGCACACCCGGGTCCGGTCCATCCTGCGCAAGCTGCCGGACGGCGGGCGGTCCGCCGAGGTGAAGGTGGACGGGCCGCTGGAGCCGAGTGAGCGGGCGTTGGCGCTGCTGGCCGACCAGTTCGCCGCCACGCTGGCCGAGGTGGCCGACACGTTGGAGCCGCACCGGTTGTGCGGCCACCTGTTCTCGCTGGCCAAGGCATTCACCGAGTTCTACGAGGCGTGCCCGGTGCTGTCCGCTCCTGACGAGGTGGTGCGGGCGAACCGGGTGGCGCTGTGCCAGCTCACCGGGGAGACCCTGGCGCGGGGGCTGCATCTGCTGGGCATCGAGACCCCCGAGCGGATGTGACCGAGCTCGACTGGGCGATGCTGCGGTCGGTGCGCACGCTGACCGAGACCGACGAGTACCTGGTGCTCGACAAGCCGGCGGGGGTCTCGGTCACCGGTGAGCGGCACGAGACCGACCTGGTACGCATCGCCAAAGAGGCCGGTGAAGTGCTCATCCCGGTGCACCGGATCGACAAGGTGACCTCCGGGGTGGTGCTGCTGGCCAAGACGCAGGCCGCGCACGGGCCACTGACCCGGCAGTTCGCGCTGCGCGGCGTACGCAAGGCCTACCTGGCGATCACCCGCTCGGTCGGGCTGCCGCCATCGGGCACCGTCGAGCTGCCGTTGAGCGTGGGCCGGAAGAACCGGGTGCGGGTCGGCGCACCGAGGGAGGACATCACCTTCGACGAGGAAGCGGCGCGCTGGTGGGTGCCGAAGGACTCGGTGCGGGCCCGCAGCTACCCGTCGCTGACCGCGTTCAC
The DNA here is from genome assembly GCA_036500625.1 of Pseudonocardia sp. Classification (GTDB taxonomy): domain Bacteria; phylum Actinomycetota; class Actinomycetes; order Mycobacteriales; family Pseudonocardiaceae; genus Pseudonocardia. Next base: position 8,378 of record DASYBQ010000124.1, read on the forward strand.
CCAGGTGTGGCACGGCGAGCGCAACACGCTGCTGGCGGTGTGCCCGGAGACCGGCCGGCGCCACCAGATTCGGGTGCACCTCGCGTGGATCGGGCATCCCATCGCCGGTGACCCGCTCTTCCCCTCGGCGCAGGGCACCCCGGCCGACCCGGCGGTGCGCACCTGCCTGCACGCCTGGCGGCTGAGCTTCGATGACCTCGACGGGCAGCGGGTGACCGTGACGGCGGCCCCGGAGGAGAGCTTCTGGTCGCCGGTCGCCGACGAGCTGCCGCCGGGCGAGCGGGCTGAGGCGCTGCGTCGCCTCGGCGCCACCGCGGCCGCCGAGTAGTGAGCCGTGAGTGTTGGGGGGGGGGGGT
>DASYBQ010000125.1:0-9836 GCA_036500625.1 Pseudonocardia sp.
CGTGTTCATCGGGTTCTGGCAGTACCGCCACGACTGCCTGCTGCAGGCCAGCCCCGGGTGCTAATCGGTCCGTGACCCGCTGGATGTAGCGCTGCTCGCGGCCGCGGCGATGGGCGGCTGCATCGGCTTCCTGTGGTGGAACGCGGCGCCGGCCAGGATTTTCATGGGGGACACCGGCTCGCTGGCTCTGGGTGGGCTGGCCGCCGGGCTGTCCATCGTGACGAGGACCGAGCTGTTGCTGGTCGTGATCGGCGGGGTGTTCGTGGTGGAGGCGCTTTCGGTGGCGCTGCAGATCGTGGTGTTCCGGGCCACCCGGAGGCGGCTGTTCCGGATGGCGCCGTTCCACCATCACTTCGAGCTGGCCGGGTGGGCGGAAACCACGGTGATCATCCGGTTCTGGCTGCTCGCCGCGATCTGTTGCGCGATCGGGCTGGGCATCTTCTACAGCGAGTGGTTGTCCGCCTCGGCGGGAGGCTGAGCGTTGTGATGCTGAGCGCGCTGCGGGGCAGGCCGGTGCTCGTCGCGGGGGCCGGAGTGTCCGGCCGGTCGGCCGCCTCGGCGCTGGTCGAGCTGGGCGCCGACGTTCTGGTGGTGGACGCGGCGGCCGACCGGCTGGCCGAGCTGCCCGAGGGGGCCGAGGGTGCCGTCGGGCTGACCGAGCCGCCTCCCGGTACCGCGCTGGTGGTGACCAGCCCCGGCTGGCGGCCGGACGCGCCGCTGCTGCGCGCCGCCGCGCGGGCCGGCATCGAGGTGATCGGCGAGCCCGAGCTGGCCTGGCGCTGGTCCGGGCCCGGTGGCCCGGCGCAGGGGCAGGGTCCCCGCTGGCTGGCGGTGACCGGAACGAACGGCAAGACCACCACGGTGGGCATGCTCACCGCGATGCTGCGCGCGGCCGGACGGGATGCGGTGGCCTGCGGCAACATCGGCATGCCGGTGATCGACGCGGTACGGGCCGGGCACCGGGACCTGGCGGTGGAGCTGTCCAGCTTCCAGCTGTACTGGTCGCCCTCGGTGCGCCCGGACGGCGGTGCGCTGCTCAACGTCGCGGAGGACCACCTGGACTGGCACGGCGGGATGGCCGGGTATCTCGCGGCCAAGGCCAGGGTACTGACCGGCGCGGTCGCGGTGGCCGGGCTGGACGACCCGCTGGCGGCAGGGGCGCTGACCGAGGCACCCGCACCGCGCAAGGTGGGGGCCACCCTCGGCGAGCCGGCGCCCGGGCAGTTCGGCGTGTTGGACGACGTGCTGGTGGACTACGCCTTCGGCACCGGCCCGCTGCCGCTGGTCGGGGTGCCCGAGGTGGCGCCCGCCGGCCCGTCCGGCCGGTTGGATGCCCTGGTTGCCGCCGCGCTGGCCCGATCCAGCGGAGTCACCGTGGACCAGGTGGGCGCCGGGCTGCGCTCGTTCCGCCCCGACCCGCACCGGGGCGCGGTGGTCGCGGAGATCAACGGGGTCCGGTACGTGGACGACTCCAAGGCAACCAACCCGCACGCGGCGGACGCGGCACTGGCCGGCCACCGTCGGGTGGTCTGGATCGCCGGTGGCCAGCTCAAAGGTGCGTCGGTGACAGATTTGATACTTCGACACGCAAACAAGCTGGTCGGAGTAGTCCTAATGGGCGCCGATCGGGAAGTTTTTCGTGACGCACTGTTGCGACACGCGCCGGATGTACCGACCGCGGAAGTGTCGCCGGGAGACCATGCCCCCATGACCGACGCGGTAAGGCAGGCCACCGCGATGGCCGCTCCAGGTGATGTGGTGCTGCTCGCGCCGGCCGCGGCATCGTTGGACCAGTTCGCCGGCTACGCCGCCCGAGGGCGGGCCTTCGAGGAGGCGGTTGCCGGGTTGTCGGCGGTCGCGCGGTGAACCGTGCCCGAGCACGTCGCCCCGGCACGTCCTCGCGCCCGGCGCGCACCTCCCCGCCGGCCACCGGCGCGGGCGCCGAACTGGTCACCAAGGGGCGCGCCCTGCTCACCGCATGGCTGGCCCGCCCACTCACCTCGCTGCACATGGTGCTCGGCGTGTTCGGACTGCTCATCCTGCTCGGCCTGGTGATGGTGCTTTCCGCGTCCAGCGTGGAGTCCTTCGAGCAGGACGGTTCGTCCTATTCGGTGTTCGGTCGGCAGCTGGTGTTCTGCCTCGCAGGGCTGCTGGTGTTCTGGGTCGGCATGCGCATCCCGCCGAGGGTGCTGCGCGCGCTGGCCCCCGCCGCGCTGATCGGCTCGGTCGTGCTGCTGGCGCTGGTGCTGATACCGGGCCTCGGCCAGTTGCGCGGCGGGGCCCGTAGCTGGTTCGTCTTCGGCCCGGTCTCCGTCCAGCCGGCCGAGCTGGCCAAGGTGGCGATGGCACTGTGGGGGGCGCATGTGCTCGCGGCCCGCCAACGGGTGCTGCACAACTGGCGCCAGGCACTGTCTCCGGTGTTGCCGGTCGCCTTGGTGCTGTTCACGCTGATTGTCGTCGAACCGGACCTGGGCACCGCGATGTCGTTGGCGATCGTGGTGGCGGCGCTGCTGTTCTTCGCCGGAGTGCCGATGCGGCTGCTTTCCGCATTGACGCTGGGTAGCCTGCTGGGCGCGGTGGTGCTCGGGCTGTCCGCCGGTTACCGGCAGCGCCGGATCGCCTCGTTCCTCGCCCCGGACTCCAGCGACCCGCTCGGCGGCGCCTACCAGGCCAAGCAGGCGCTCTACTCACTGGCCGACGGCGGCCTTTTCGGGGTGGGGCTCGGGCAGGGCCGGGCCAAGTGGAGCTATCTGCCGAACGCGCACAACGACTTCATCTACGCGATCATCGGCGAGGAGCTGGGCATGGTCGGCGCCGTCGCCGTGCTGGTGCTGTTCGGCCTGCTCACCTACGTGGGGCTGCGGATCGCGATGCGCAACACCGATCCGTGGCTGAAGCTGGTGGTGGCTTCGCTCACGGTGTGGATGGCCGGCCAGGCGGTGATCAATATCGGCTACGTGGTGGGATTGCTCCCGGTGACAGGTATTCCCCTGCCCCTTGTCTCCTCCGGAGGTTCCGCACTCGTGAGCGCGATGTTCGTCGGTGGCGTGTTGGCCAACGCGGCCCGGCACGAGCCGGAAGCGATCACGGCGCTGCGCACCCACGGCCAGGGCCGGGTGGCCAGGCTGCTCGGACTGCGCCTGCCCGACCCGTACCGGTCACCGATCGCCGGCGCCGCCCGCTCGGGAACGCCACACCCCCGCACCCCTTCGGGACGCTCGGCCGCGGCGCGCTCCGCCCCGGCCCGGCCGGCCCAGGGCCCGGTACCGGGTCAACGAGGTAAGCGATGAGCGGCGGCCCGCTGTCCGTGGTGCTCGCCGGGGGAGGCTCGGCCGGGCACATCGAGCCGGCGCTGGCCTTCGCGGACGCGGTGCGCCGGCTGCGTCCGGACGCGACGGTGACGGCGCTGGGCACCGAGCGCGGGCTGGACCGCACGCTGATCCCGGCCAGGGGCTACCAGCTGGAGCTCATACCGCCGGTCCCGCTGCCCCGCAGACCCAGCCTGGACCTGGTGCGGCTGCCGGCCAGGGTGTTCGGCTCGGTGCGGGCTACCCGCGCGGTGCTGCGCAGGGTCAACGCCGACGTGGTGGTCGGATTCGGCGGCTACGTGGCGCTGCCCGCCTACCTGGCCGCCAGGGGACGGGTGCCGATCGTGGTGCACGAGGCGAACGCCCGCGCCGGGCTGGCCAACAAGGTCGGCGCCCGTTTCGCGGCCAAGGTGCTCGGCGCGGTACCCGGCAACGGCCTGCCGGGCTCGCTGCCCCTCGGCATCCCGCTGCGGCGGGAGATCACCGGGCTGGACCGGCCGGGCCTGCGGGCACAGGCTCGGCAGCATTTTGGACTGCCGGCTGACGGGCCGGTTCTACTGGTCTTCGGCGGTTCACAGGGCGCCCGTACGCTGAACACCGCGGTGGCCGAGGCGCTCGGTGAGCTGCGCTCGGCCGGCATCGCGGTGCTGCACGCGCACGGTAAGGGCCACCAGCCGGCTACTCCGGTCCCGGTGCCCGCCGGGGGCACCGTTGCGCGCGGCGGTTACGTCGGGGTGCCCTACCTGGCGAGGATGGACCTGGCCTACGCGGCCTCGGACGCGGTGCTCTGCCGGTGCGGCGCGATGACTGTCGCCGAGGTGTCGTCGGTGGGGTTGCCCGCCGTGTACGTACCGTTGCCGCACGGCAACGGCGAACAGGCGCTCAATGCCGGACCAGTGGTCCAGGCCGGGGGAGGCGTACTGGTGGCAGATGCCGAGCTGACCGGCGCTCGGGTGGTCGAGGAGCTGGTAGGACTGCTCACCGACCCGCGCCGACTGGCCGCGATGAGCGTGGCCGCCAGGGCCAGTGGGCATGCCGGCGCGGACGAGGCGCTGGCACGGGTCGTATTCGAGGTGGTCGGGTCGTGACCGCTGCGAGCAGTACCGGCCCGGAAGCGATCGAATCGGATTCCGGCGTACTGGCGCGGGTGCACCTCATCGGCATCGGCGGCGCCGGCATGAGCGGGATCGCGCGGATCCTGCTGGCCAGGGGAGCGCGGGTGGCTGGATCGGACGCCAAGGACTCGCCGACCGTGCTGGCGTTGCGCGCGCAGGGTGCCCGTATCGCGGTGGGGCACGACGCGGCGAACCTGGACCAGTTGGCCGGCCCGCCGACCGTGGTGGTCTCCAGCGCGATCCGGCCGGACAACCCCGAGCTGGTGGCCGCCCGGCAGCGTGGGCTGGTGGTGTTGCACCGGGCGGAGGCGCTGGCCGCGCTGATGGCCGGGCGCCAGGTCGCCTGCGTGACCGGCACGCACGGCAAGACCTCCACGACATCGATGCTGACCGTGGCACTGCAGCACTGCGGGCTGGACCCGTCCTTCGCCATCGGCGGTGACCTCGCGGTGGCGGGTTCCGGAGCGCACCACGGGGCCGGTGAGCTGTTCGTCGCCGAGGCTGACGAGAGCGACGGCTCGTTCCTGCGCTTCAACCCGTGGGTCGCGGTGGTGACCAACGTGGAGGCCGACCACCTGGACCACTACGGCAGCGCGCACGCCTATGCGGCCGCCTTCGACGACTTCCTCGCTCGGCTGCTGCCGGGCGGTGCGCTGGTCAGCTGCGCGGACGACCCTGGCGCGGAGCGGCTCGCGCGGCATGCGGAGGCGGCCGGCCTGCGGGTCCGCCGCTACGGCCGGTCCGCCGGTGCCGGCGAGGGCGACGCCGTGCTTACCGAGTACCGGCCGGCCGGCCTTGACGGGCGGCTGCGGTTGCGCCTGGGTGGACCGAGCACCTCCACCGAGCACGAGCTGACCATCGCGGTGCCCGGTCAGCACATGGCGCTGAACGCACTGGGTGCGCTGCTGGCCGGCCTCGAGCTGGGCGCGCCGCCGGCCGGCCTGCTCGAGGGGCTGGCCGGTTTCACCGGTGTGCGCCGGCGTTTCGAGTTCAAGGGCCGGGCCGGCGGGGTCGCGGTCTACGACGACTACGCCCACCACCCCACCGAGGTGGCCGCACAGCTCGCGGCGGCCCGCCAGGTGGCGGACGGCCGACTGCTGGTCGCCTTCCAGCCGCATCTTTACTCCCGCACCCAGCAGTTCAGCCGGGAGTTCGGCGCGGCGCTCGGCGCGGCGGATGAGGTGGTCGTGCTGAACGTCTTCGCGGCCAGGGAGGACCCGGTGCCCGGGGTGAGCGGAGCGCTGGTCGCGGACGCGGTGGCGCTCGCGCCCGAGCGGGTGCACTACGTGCCGCGGTGGGCCGAGGTGCCCGAGGTACTGGCCGGGTTGGCCCGGCCGGGTGACCTGGTGATCACCATGGGTGCCGGCGACGTGACCGTGCTCGGGCCCGAGGTGCTGCGCGAGCTGAGCAGGCAGGACAGCGCGGTGACCGCCGCACCGGCAGACCCGGGGCAATGAGCCGCGGCGGCGGGCTGACCGCCGAGCGGCCGGCCGGTTCCCGGGTGCCCTCCCGGCGGCCCGCCCCGGGTGGCGCGCGGTTCCGGCGGCGCAGGCGGCTGGCACTGGCCGTGCTGCTGCTCGTGCTGGCCGCCGCCGCGCTGGTCGGCGGCCGCGCCGCGCTGCTGCACCTGGCCAAGTTCCGGGTCAGCGAGGTCGACGTGCAGGCCTCGGCGGACCTCGACCCGGGCACGCTGCGGGAGCTATCCGGGCTGCGCACCGGCGTTCCCCTGCTCACCGTGGACCTGGATGCCGCGCAGCGCCGGGTCGCGGCGGTGCCTCGGGTCGCCTCGGTGCTGGCCTCGCGGGACTGGCCGAGCACCGTGACGCTGCGGGTGACCGAACGCACCCCGGTGGCGCTGACCGACTCGGCGAACGGGCCTTGGCTGGTGGACGCCACCGGCATGGCCTACCAGCCGGCACCGAAACCGCCGCCCGCACTGCCCAAACTGCGCGCCGGTCGGGTCGCCGCCGGGGATCCGGCCACCGCCGCCGCGCTGAGCGTGCTCTCCTCGCTCACACCGGAGTTGCGGCAGCGGCTGCGGGCCGTCGAGGCGGGCGGGCCTTTCGACGTCCGGTTGCGGTTGGCCGACGGCAAACAGGTGCTGTGGGGCTCGGCGGAGAACAGCCCGCGCAAGGCCGCCGTACTTGCGGTGCTGCTCACCCAGCCCGGTTCGTCCTACGATGTGAGCGCGCCGGACCTGCCGACGATTCGGCGCTGACCGTCAGTGACCGCCGCGACTGCCAGCGCGGGTCGACCCACGGCGCGCCTGCTGGACCAGGGCCGATCCCCGACCTACCGTCTCAGTGCGAGGCAGACGGCTGACATAACTCTCAGTCTCCTGTTGAGGGTTACAGCGAGTAAGGCCAGTGAGGAAAGGTGCCGCGCATGACGCCCCCGCACAACTATCTTGCGGTGATCAAGGTCGTCGGTATCGGTGGCGGCGGTGTGAACGCGGTCAACCGCATGATCGAGGTCGGGCTTAAGGGCGTCGAGTTCATCGCGGTCAATACCGACGCCCAGGCTCTGCTGATGTCCGACGCGGACGTGAAGCTGGACATCGGCCGGGAGCTGACCAGGGGACTGGGTGCCGGAGCCAACCCCGACGTCGGGCGCAAGGCGGCCGAGGACCACCGGGAAGAGATCGAAGAGGTCATCAAGGGCGCCGACATGGTGTTCGTGACCGCCGGAGAGGGCGGCGGCACCGGCACCGGCGGCGCGCCGGTGGTGGCCAGCATCGCCCGCAAGCTCGGCGCGCTGACCATTGGCGTGGTGACCCGCCCGTTCACCTTCGAGGGCAAGCGAAGGGCGGGGCAGGCCGAGGACGGAATCACCGAGCTGCGCAACGAGTGCGACACGCTCATCGTGATCCCGAACGACCGGTTGCTGCAGCTCGGCGACGCCGGCGTGTCGCTGATGGATGCGTTCCGCTCCGCCGACGAGGTGCTGTTGTCCGGTGTGCAGGGCATTACCGACCTGATCACCACGCCGGGTCTGATCAACCTGGACTTCGCCGATGTGAAGAGCGTGATGTCCGGGGCGGGCAGTGCGTTGATGGGCATCGGCTCGGCCCGAGGTGAGGGCCGAGCGGTCAGCGCGGCCGGCAAGGCGATCAACTCGCCGCTGCTGGAGGCTTCGATGGACGGCGCCCGAGGGGTGCTGCTGTCCGTCGCGGGCGGATCGGACCTGGGCCTTTTCGAGATCAACGAGGCGGCCTCGCTGGTCCAGGAGGCGGCGCACCCGGATGCAAACATCATCTTCGGTACGGTGATCGACGACTCGCTCGGCGACGAGGTGCGTGTCACGGTGATCGCGGCGGGGTTCGACGCGGGCACCCCCACGCACAAGAAGCTGGACCCGGCCGCGTTCCGGAGCTACGGGGCCGGCAACCAGGGGAGCTCACCGCCAAGGAGGCCGCCACCGCCACCGGCGCAGGACGACGGTTCCCGGGGTAGCACGCACAGGTCGGGCAACCCGCCGTCTGACCCGCCCGGCGCGGCGGGAGGCGGGTCCGCCGCGCGGGGCATGGCACACCCGCCGACCGGTGCGGTGGCGACGCATGGTTCCACCGGGCAGGGTGCCAACACCAGGCGGCCGACAATCCCACCGCAGGCGGGCCAGTCGCCGCGCGACGGCGCCCGCCGGGTCACCGACTTCGACGATGACGAGGTTGACGTCCCACCCTTCATGCGTAGGTAACGCTTGATCAGAGCGGAGGACGGCTCGATGGGCCCGCTGCGGGTGCGCCGGGTGGTGACGACCCGGATGGGCGGTGCATCGGCCCCGCCCTTCGACAGCTTCAACCTCTCCGCGAACGTCGGCGACGAGCCGGGGTCGGTGGCGGCCAACCGGCGCCGACTGGCGGCCGGGATCGGGCTGCCCGAAGAGCGGGTGGTGTGGATGAGCCAGGTGCACGGCACCTCGGTGGCCACCATCGCGGACCTTCCCACCGGGGACGTCGAGGACACCGACGCCATGGTCACCGACCGCCCTGGTGTAGCACTGGCGGTGTTGTCAGCGGACTGTGTGCCAGTGCTGTTGGCCGATCCCCTGGCGGGCGTGGTCGGCGTGGCGCACGCCGGGCGGGTCGGCGCGGCATCCGGGGTGCTGGGTTCGGTGCTGGCGGCCATGGGCCGGCTCGGCGCCCGCGCCGCGCACGTCGAGGCGCTGCTCGGTCCCTCGGTCTGCGGCGGGTGTTACGAGGTGCCGGGTCGGATGCGGGACGAGGTGGCCGAGGTGCTCCCGGGGAGCGCGTGTCGGACACGCGGGGGCACTCCGGGGCTGGATTTGCGCATGGGTTTGCGGACGCAATTGCAGACACTCGGAGTAACCAGAATCGACGCGGACCCGCGCTGCACCGTCGAGGAGCCGACGCTCTACTCACACCGAGGGGAGGGGCGCACCGGCCGGCTGGCGTCGCTCACCTGGCTGGACCGCCGGTGACTGGAGATCCAGCGGATACAGCGGGGCCGGATCGGCGTGCCCAACTGGGCAGCGCGCTGCGGCAGCTGCGTGGACGCATCGCGGCGGCCTGTCGGGATGCCGGGCGCGACGCCGGAGAGGTCGAGCTGGTGGCGGTCACCAAGTTCCACCCGGCACTGGACGTGGCGACCCTGCTCGACCTGGGGGTGCTCGCCTTCGGGGAGAGCCGGCCGCAGGAGGCGGCGGCCAAGGCTGAGCAGGTGGCGCAGCTGCGCCCGGACGCCGGGCCTCGGTGGCACCTGGTCGGCCGGCTGCAGCGCAACAAGGCCCGCTCGGTGGTCGGCTGGGCGTCCCGGGTGGAGTCGGTGGACTCCGCCCGGCTGGTGGACGCGCTGGACGCGGCCGTGCGCCGGGCAGTGGACCGCGGTGACCGTGCCGCACCGCTGCCGGTACTGCTCCAGCTCAGCCTGGACGGCGACCCGGCACGCGGCGGGCTGCCGCGCCGGGAGCTTTCCGGGCTCGCCGACCGGGTCGCACGGGCCGAGGGACTGGCTCTGCGCGGCCTGATGGCGGTGGCGCCGCGCACCGGTGATCTGGATCATGCCTTTGCCGCCCTCCAGACCGCCTCGGCGGCTCTGCGCAGCGACTTTCCGGATGCCGATGTGCTCTCGGCGGGCATGACAGGAGACCTCGAACGGGCGATTCGGCACGGTTCGACCTGCGTGCGTGTCGGAACGGCCCTACTGGGTGACAGACGGCTAGCCTCGGCCTGAGTGATAACGCGGTGTCACCAGTCATGTCATTCGGACTGGTGATCGGTGCTGCCGCTGCCCGCGTGCGGCTCGCGGGACGTCGGGAAGGGAGCGTGGGCATTGAGCACGCTGTATAGGCTGAAGGCGTACTTCGGGATGGTTCCGGCCGAGGATATGGATGCCTACCTCGACGAGGATGAGGCCGACTACTACGGGGAACAACGACCTGGGTACCCGGAACA
>DASYBQ010000126.1:0-12077 GCA_036500625.1 Pseudonocardia sp.
CCGGGACCAGTCGATCGTGGTGCGCACCGCCGGCCGCACCGGCGCCCGCATCGGCGACAAGGTCACCCTGCACCCGATCAGCGACGACCTGCACCTCTTCCACCCCGACACCGGCGAACGCCTCTAGTCGTGCGCCCCCACACGCCGCGCATCCCGCGTGCACGCCGCGCATGGTGCACCATGCGCGGCGTGGACGTACGGTGCGCGGCGTGGGACGCCTAGGAGTCGGCGGCTAGTTGACCGCAGGCGGCGGCTATCTCGCGGCCCCGGGTGTCGCGCACGGTGCAGGCTACGCCGGCCGCCCGAACGCGGTCCACGAACTCCTCCTGCACCGGCAGTGGGCTCGCGTCCCACTCGCTTCCGGGGGTCGGGTTGAGGGGGATCAGGTTGACGTGCACCAGCCGGGTGGTCAGGCGCTCACGCAGCAGCTTGCCCAACTTCTCGGCCCGCCAGGGCTGGTCGTTCACGTCCCGGATCAGCGCGTACTCGATGGACACCCGCCGGCCGGTGGCGTCCGCGTAGCGGCGCGCGGCGGAGAGCACCTCGGACACCTTCCACCGGCTGTTTACCGGCACCAGGGTGTCGCGCAGCTCGTCGTCCGGGGTGTGCAGCGATACCGCGAGGGTGACCGCGAGGCCCTCGCCGGCCAGCTTGTTGATCGCCGGCACCAGGCCCACCGTGGACACGGTGACGCCCCGGGCCGAGATGCCGAGGCCGTCGGGTGCCGGCTCGGTGATCCGGCGCACCGCGTCCACCACCCGGCGGTAGTTGGCCAGCGGCTCGCCCATGCCCATGAACACCACGTTGGACAGCCGGGTCGGCTCGCCCAGCGCGCCGTCCCTGGCCGCCGCGGCGGCCTGCCGGACCTGTTCCACGATCTCCGCGCAGGACAGGTTGCGCCGCAGCCCGCCCTGCCCGGTCGCACAGAACGGGCACGCCATGCCGCAGCCGACCTGGCTGGACACGCAGACCGTTGCCCGGTCCGGGTAGCCCATCAGCACGCTCTCCGCGCGCACCCCGTCGTGCCCGGACCACAGTGTCTTGCGGGTCCGCCCGCCGTCGCAGGTCTGCTCGGTGACCGGGGTGACCAGCGGTGGCAGCAGCGCCTCGCGGAGCTGCTCGCGCACCCCGGCCGGCAGGTCGGACATCTCGGCCGGGTCGGCGCGCAGCCGGCCGAAGTACTGCCGGGACAGCTGGTCGGCCCGGAAGGCCGGCAGGCCGAGCGCTGCCACCGCTTCGCGGCGCTGCGCCCGGCTCAGATCCGCGAGGTGGCTGGGTGGCATGCCGCGCCGTGGCGCCTCGAAGACCAGCGGCAAGGTAGTCATCTGATTCCGATCCTGGACAGTGGTTCGCGGTGCAGCCGGGCATCGACGGCTGACCCGCACCAGACCAGCAGGCCGGCACCGAGGCCGACCAGTGCCCCAGGGTAGAGACCGCCCGCGTAGCGCAGCGCCAGCAACGCACCACCGGCGCCCAGCACCATCAGCGCGGCACCCAACAGCAAGTATCCCCGCTGCTGCAGCAGACCCGCCAGCGGTACCAGACATCCGCCGGTCACCATGGCGGCGGCCGGCACGGCCAGCTCGCCGTAGCCCGAGACGTTCAGCCCGGCCACCGCCGCCGCCACCAGCAGCGCGCCGAACCCCAGCAGCCGGACAACCTCGGTCCGCGTCCTCGGGGCCACCGGCTCGTCGCGCGGCGCGTGGCGCTTGGCCGCCCCGACCAAGACGCCGGCCAGCAGCAGCCCGGCGGCCAACAGGACGGTGCCCAGACCCGTGGGCAGGGCCAGTGAGCCCACCGCCCACCACACCGCGCCCACCAGCGCACCGGCCGAGACCGGCGTCGAGGTGGGAAGTTGCTTCGTGCGCATCCCACCACGGTAGCCGTGACACGGCCTCGACAATCGCCGCTCGGACACCGAGGTGTGGTTCGCTGAAGAGTCCGAACCATCCCGGCTCCCTAGAGCTGAGCTGAACCGGCCCGCACCAGGCCGGTGGGCTTGTGCCGGGTGTGCAGGCGGTAACCCACCGGCACGGTCAGCCCCTCGGTCGCGGCGATCGCCCGGCGGGCAACCTGCGCGGAAAACTCGATGCGCAGCACCGCCTCCAGGGTCTCCCGGTCGGCGAAGCGCCACTCGGTGCGCACCCTGCGCAGCGCGAAGCCGCGCCGGGCGAAGAAGCGCTCCACCCCGGCCGGGTCGTACTGGGGCAGGTCGGCGCGCATCCAGTCGCCGTAGGGCGGATGGGTGGCGTCCAGGTCCACGATGGCCAGCAGCCCACCGGGGCGCAGCACCCGGTCCGCCTCTGCCAAGCCCGGCTCGCAGCCGGGCCCGAAGAAGTACGCGGTGCGGGCATGCACGAGATCGACGCTGGCATCGGGCAGCGGCAGGCCCTGCGCCCCACCAGGGAGCACCCGCGCCCCGGGCAGTTGCGCCACCCTGCGCCGCGCCCGGGCCACCAGCGGCGGGTGCGGCTCCACGCCGACCACGCCGCCCGCCGCCCGCGCGAACAGTGGCAGGTGGAAGCCGTCCCCGCAGCCCACGTCCAACACGTCCGCGCCGGACCAGTCGATCACCTCGGCCAGCGCCGCCCAGATCGCGCCGGCGCTGTCCTGGGCGCGGTTCTCCCGCTCGTAGACATCCGGCCAGCGCCAGATGTTCGGGCTGGGCACCGGTTTCAGCGCCACCCGCGCCACTGCCCGACCGGGACGAACACGCTCAGCAACAGCCAGGAGACCATCGCGGTGGGCAGCAGCGAGTCCATCCGGTCCATCAGCCCGCCGTGGCCGGGAAGCAGGGTGCCCATGTCCTTGATGCCCAAATCCCGTTTGACCAGCGACTCGATGAGGTCACCCGAGGTGGCCACCACCACCACGAGCGCGCCGAACAGCGCACCGAGCCACCAGTGGCCGTGCAGCAGCTGAGCGACGCAGAGCCCGCCGGCGATCATGCCGCCGAGCAGTGAGCCGCCGAAGCCCTCCCAGGACTTCTTGGGGCTGATGGTCGGCGCCATCGGATGCCGGCCGGCGAGCACGCCGGCCGTATAGCCGCCCACGTCGGAGGCGACCACACAGAGCATCCAGGAGAGCACCCGGCCGGTGCCGTCCTGCGGGATGACCAACATGCCGGCGAAGGCGGCGAAGAACGGCACGTACACGACGGTGAACAGCGAGGCGCTGATGTCGCGCAGATACCCGTCCGGGCCGCCCGGCATCCGCCACAACAGGCAGACGAGCACAGTCACCGCCGCGGCGGCCAACACCCCGGTGGTACCGAACGGCAACGCCAGCCACAGCATCGCCTGGCCGCCCACCAGCGCGGGGACCAGCGCCACCTGGATGCCGCCACCCCGGCGCAGCGCCCCGGCCAGCTCGGAGGTGGCCACCGCGACCGAGACGGCGACAACGGCGATGAACAGTTCCCGGATGAAGAAGAGGCTGGCCAGGATAACAACGCCCAGGCCGACACCGACCAGAATTGCCGCCCGCAGGTCCCGCCCTAGCCGGGAGGGCGGTCCTGCCGCGGTGGTCACGTCACTCACACTTCGAGTAGCTCGGCTTCCTTGTTCCTCACCAGCTCGTCGATCTGCGTGACGTAGCGGTCGGTGGCCGACTGCAGGTCCTTCTCCGCGCGGCCGACCTCGTCCTCGCCGGCCTCGCCCTCCTTGGTGATCCGGTGCAGCTCCTCCATCGCTTTGCGCCGGATGCTGCGGATGGAGACCTTGCCGTCCTCGCCCTTGCCCCGCGCCACCTTGACCAGGTCGCGGCGCCGCTCCTCGGACAGCTGCGGGATGATCACCCGGATGATCGTGCCGTCGTTGCTGGGGTTCACCCCGAGGTCCGAGTCACGCACGGCCTTCTCCATCGCGCGCAGCTGGCTGGCGTCGTACGGCTTGATCACCGCCATCCGGGCCTCCGGGATGGACACCGAGGCGAGCTGGTTCAGCGGCGTCGGCGAACCGTAGTAGTCGACGACGACACGGGAGAACATGGCAGGGTTGGCTCGGCCGGTGCGCACGGAGCCGAGGTCGTCCCGGGTGACCGAGACAGCCTTTTCCATCTTCTCCTCGGCTTCGAAGAGAGTCTCGTCGATCACGGTTACTCCTGGTGATAGGGCGCTGACGCCCAGGTCAATCGCTTGAAGTGCTCACGAGGGTGCCGATCCTCTCACCCCGCACCGCGCGGCCGATGTTGCCCTCGGTGAGCAGGTTGAACACGATGATCGGCATCTTATTGTCCATGCACAGGCTGAATGCCGTCGCGTCGGCGACCTTGAGCCCACGCTCGAGCACCTCGCGGTGGCTGACCTCGTCGAACATCTTGGCGCTCGGGTCGGTCTTGGGGTCGGCCGTGTAGACGCCGTCCACGCCTTTCGCCAACAGGACGACGTCGCAGTGGATCTCCAGCGCACGCTGGGCACCGGCGGTGTCGGTGGAGAAGTACGGCATGCCGACCCCGGCGCCGAAGATGACCACGCGGCCCTTCTCCAGGTGCCGGATGGCGCGGCGGGGGATGTACGGCTCGGCGACCTGGCCCATGGTGATGGCGGTCTGCACCCGGGTGTCGATGCCGTGCTCGCGCTCCAGGAAGTCCTGCAGCGCCAGGCAGTTCATCACGGTGCCCAGCATGGCCATGTAGTCCGCGCGGGAGCGCTCCATGCCGCCCTGGGTGAGCTGGGCCCCTCGGAAGAAGTTGCCGCCGCCGATGACCACGCCCACCTGGACGCCGCCGGCCACCACCTCGGCGATCTGCCGGGCCACCGTCTGCACGACGATCGGGTCGACGCCAACCGCGCCGCCACCGAACATCTCGCCGCCGAGCTTGAGCAGCACGCGGCGGTAGCCGCCGACCGAGCCGTTACGGCTACCGCCGCGCGCCTCCTCACTCACGGTCAGGCCTGACCAACCTCGAAGCGGGCGAACCGGACAACCGAAACGCCGGCCTCCTCAAGGGTGGCCTTCACCGTCTTCTTGGTGTCCTGCACCGAGGCCTGCTCGAGCAGCACGACGTCCTTGAAGAAGCCGTTCACCCGACCCTCGATGATCCTGGGCAGTGCCTGCTCCGGCTTGCCCTCCTCGCGGGCGGTCGCCTCGGCGATGCGGCGCTCGTTGGCCACCAAGTCCTCGGGGACCTCCTCCCTGGTGACGTAGCGCGGCCGGGCGGCGGCGATGTGCATGGCGACGCCCCGTGCGGTGTCCGACGCGGCGGACTGGTCGCCGCCGGCGGTGTAGCCGACCAGGATGCCGATGGCCGGAGGCAGGTCGGTCGCGCGGCGGTGCAGGTAGAGCGCCGCCGAGCCGTTGATGTGCACGTACCGGGAGAGCTGCAGCTTCTCGCCGATACGGGCGGAGAGGCCCTGTACCGCCTCCTCGACCGAACCGCCGTCCAGCGGCGCGGCGCGCAGCTCTTCGATGTCTGCGGCGCCGCTCTCGGTCGCCGCGGCGAGCACCTTGTCGGCCAGCTCGATGAAGTCGTCGCTCTTGGCCACGAAGTCGGTCTCGCAGAGCAGCTCGACGAGCGTGCCGCCCTCGGGGCCGCTCTCGCCGGCAACCAGGCCTGCGGAGGTCGCGCGCTCGGCACGCTTGCCGACATCCTTCGCGCCCTTGATGCGCAGCAGCTCGACGGCCTTGTCCAGCTCGCCGTCGGCCTCCTCGAGCGCCTTCTTGCAGTCCATCATCCCCGAGCCGGTCAGCTCGCGGAGCCGCTTCACGTCCGCGGCGGTGTAGTTCGCCATCGTGGTGCTATCCGTCCTTAGCTCAGTGGCGTAGCTGGTGTATGGGTGCGGGTGGCCGCGCGTGCTGAGCGACCACCCGGGGGCCAGGCCCTACTCGGCGGCCTGCGGGGTGCCGTTGCTGGTGCTGGCCGGCACGCTGCCGGCGGTGACCGGCTCGGCTGCCTCGGTGGCGCTCAGCGCCGCGCCGTCCGACCCACCGGCCAGCAGCTCCTGCTCCCACTCGGTGAGCGGCTCGTCGGTGGCCGGCCCGGCCTGCGGCTTCTCGTCGCCGTCGCCTCGGCCCCGCGAGGAACGGGCCATCAGGCCGTCCGCCGCCGCCTTGGCGATCACCTTGGTGAGCAGGGCCGCGGACCGGATCGCGTCGTCGTTGCCCGGGATCGGGTAGTCGACCTCGTCGGGGTCGCAGTTGGTGTCCAGGATGGCCACCACCGGGATGTTCAGCTTGCGAGCCTCACCGACGGCGATGTGCTCCTTCTTGGTGTCCACCACCCACACGGCGCTGGGCACCTTGGCCATGTCCCGGATACCGCCCAGGGTGCGCTCGAGCTTGTCCTTCTCCCGGGTCAGCATCAAGATTTCCTTCTTGGTGCGCCCCTCGAAGCCGCCGCCCTGCTCCATCGACTCCAGCTCCTTGAGCCGCTGCAGCCGCCGGTGCACGGTCTGGAAGTTGGTGAGCATGCCGCCGAGCCAACGCTGGTTGACGAACGGCATGTTGACCCGCTGCGCCTCCTCCGCGATGGCCTCCTGGGCCTGCTTCTTCGTGCCGATGAACAGCACCGAACCACCGTGCGCGACGGTCTCCCGGACGAACTCGTAGGCCCGGTCGATGTAGGAGAGCGTCTGCTGCAGATCGATGATGTAGATGCCGTTGCGCTCGGTGAAGATGTAACGCTTCATCTTCGGGTTCCACCGGCGGGTCTGGTGCCCGAAGTGGACGCCGGAGTCCAGCAACTGCTTCATGGTGACGACGGCCATGGCCTGCCCTCAACCTCTTTCGTTTGGGCGCCTCCGCGACGAGCCGCGGCGACGCTGGCGGTTTTCTCGCGGCACCGGAGGTGCCGCCCTGGTGTCCACGCCGCCGCCCGGACCTGCCCACCGTAGGTAGCATCGGCGACAGGACCGCTCGGGCGCCGTTCTCACCTGCGCCCGAGGAGGGCGGTCGGCGAGACGCATGAACGCGCGAAGTCACCTCGCGATAGACGAGGTGCTTTTCTCAGTCTACGCCGCCCGGGGGGCGTAGCCCAGCCGGGTCGACCCGGCTGGGCCGCGGTTGTCCACAACGCCGTAGAACCGGCTCCGGGCGGCGCGGTTGTGCACAGGCCGGCAGAGAATCGCGGCCGGTGCGCGGCGCATTTGGGCAGGCTGGGCGGATGACATCGCGGACCCGACCACGCGCAGCGGCGGCTCGGGCACACCTGGTGGTAGCGCTGGTCGCGGGGCTGGTGTGCGCGGCTCATCCCGGTCCGGGTGCCGCGCGGCGTCCAGCGGTCGGGGTCGGGTTTGCCGTCCCGATGGCGGCGGGCCGAGCCGAGCCGGTCGACCGGTTCGGCTGGCCGTTGCTCCCCCGGCCCAGGGTGACCAAGGCCTTCCAGCCGGAGTCCCGCCCCTACGGCCCCGGTCACCGGGGTGCCGACCTTGCCGGGGTGGCTGGCCAGCAGGTGCTCGCCGCCGGTGACGGGGTCGTCGTGTACGCGGCACCGCTGGCCAGCCGGGGAGTCGTCTCGGTGGATCATCCGGGCGGCTTGCGCACCACCTATGAACCGGTCGTCGCCATGGTTCGGCCCGGTCAGCGGGTGTCCCGGGGACAGGTGCTCGGCACGCTGCAGGTGGGCCATCCCGGTTGCCCGGGTCCGGCCTGCCTGCACTGGGGCCTGCGCAGGGAGCACATCTACCTCGACCCGCTGCTGTTGGTGCGTGGCGGGCACGTTCGGCTGCTGCCCTACCGCGAGGAGGGCGGGTAGCGCTCAGCGTCCCGCCGGTCGCCCAGCCCGGTTGCGGTCCGGGGAACCTTCGACGAGTTCGGCGAAGTGGCTGCGCAACCGCAGCACCGCGCGGCTGCGCAGCTGGCTAACCCGGGACTCGGTGACGCCGAGCCGCCGGCCGATCTGCGCGAGCGTCAGGTTAGCCGTGTAGTACAGCCGCAAGATCACTTGGTCCCGCTCGGGCAACCGGGTCATGCCCCTGGCGAGCAGGTCGCTGGTCTCACGCCGCTCCAGGATCGCGACCGGGTCGCAACCGTCCTGAGCCAGCGTCTCCGCAACGCTCACCGCGGCACCGCGCATGGAAGCCCACTCGTCGAGCGCCTCCATGCTGAGCAACTGAATCTGGTTCATGATGCCGCGCACCTCGGCCGCACCGACACCGAGTTCGACCGCCAGCTCGGCGGCGGTGGCATGTCGCTGCAACCGGGCCTCGAGCGTCTCCCGTGCCTTGGCCAGCTCCTTGATCCGGCTGCGGATGACCCGGGGAACCCAGTCCTGCGCACGCAGTTCGTCCATGATCGCGCCGCGGATGCGTTGCGCGGCGTAGGCCTCGAAGCGGACACCCATCTCGGGCTCGAAGCGGTCGATGGCGTCGATCAGTCCGAACACCCCGACCTGGATCAGGTCGGCCAGCTCCACGTGGGCGGGTAGTCGAGTGCCCACCCGGACCGCGACCTGGCGCACCAGCGGCGCGTAGCGCAGCACCAGCCGGTTGCGCTGGCTCGGCACCCCAGCAGGTGGGTCGCCAGCACGTGGGTCGCCAGCACGTGGGTCGCTGCCCGATAACTCACCCGGCGCGTCGTCCGGACACACGCGGGCTTCCTCACGGCGGCCACTCCCGGAGTGGTCATGCCCGAGGGTGAGCTTGGCCATGTATCGCCTTCAACCGATCGACTGTGACGTGGGTATATAACTGAGTCGTCGACAGCGTAGCGTGACCAAGAAGCTCCTGGACGCTACGGAGGTCCGCGCCCCCGTTGAGCAGGTGAGTTGCCGCGCTGTGCCGAAGGCCGTGCGGGGACAACGCCGGTCCGCCCGGGATCGCTTCGGCGGCCTTGTTGACCACGGTGCGCGCCACCCGCTGGTCAAGTCGACCGCCGCGTTGCCCGAGCAGCAGCGCGGGTGGCGAGCTGGTCCGGGCCAGCGCGCCCCGTGCGCCAGCCAACCAGCGGTCCAGCGCCTGCTGCGCGGGCACGCCGTACACGACGGTCCGCTCCCGGTTGCCCTTGCCCAACACCCGCAGCGTCCGCCGCTCGGCGGCGATATCTCCCAGGTCGAGGCCGCAAAGCTCCGAGACCCTGATGCCGGTGGCGTAGAGCAGCTCCAGCAGTAACAGGTCACGCACCGCGACCGGGTCTTCCTCGGCGGCACCCGATGTCGCGGCGGCAAGCAGTGTCTCGGCCTGCTCGCCGCTCAACACGGCCGGCAGCGAGTGGTGCGGTCGGGGCGCGGCCAGCCGGGCACCCGGGTCCTCGGCGACCCGGCCGGTACGCGCCGCCCACGCGCCGAACACCCGGGCGGCCGAGGCCCTGCGGGTCAGCGTCCGGCGGCTGACGCCGCCGGCTCGCTGGCCGGCCAGCCAGCGACGCAACACGCCGAGGTCCAACCTGTCCAGCTCGCCACCGGCTTGCGCCAGGGTGTGCAACAGACTGTCCACGTCGCCCAGGTAGGCGCGCACGGTGTGCCGGGATAGGGACCGCTCCAGGCTCAGGTGCCGCTCGAACGCCTCCCGCGCCTCGATGACCGAAGCCGACAGCCCGGGCTGGGGTCGGGGCTCCCCCGAGCCCGGCCCGCCACCGTTCCCGCCAGCATCCACGAGCCGTAAGGTGCGCCGAGCAGGCGCCCAGGTCAAGCACCGCCACACCCCTCGACCGATTTGCCGGCGTGTTTCGGGCTCGCCGGTGCACGACGCCAGCCGTTCGGGGTGCGTTCGGCGAGGCCGGCCAGCTCCAGCTCGCCCAGCGCGGCGCGGACCAGCTCGACGGGCAGCCCGGACTCGACGCCCAGCCGGCGCACATCGCCGTTGGACCGTTGGTCCAGCACGTCGTACACCCGCGCGGTCGTGTGGTGCAGGTTGTCTGTGGGGCGCTCGCGCGGCGCCGAGGGCTCGGCCAGGTCGATACCGATACGGCCGATCTCCTCGACGACCTCCGCCGCCGTGGTGACCGCGGTGACGCCCGGCTCCCGCAGCAACCGGTGCGAACCGACGGACAACGCGGAGGTGACCGGGCCGGGCACCGCCATCACCGAACGCCCCAGTAACAGCGCGTCCGACGCGGTTCGCCGTGAGCCGCTGCGCCAGCCGGCCTCCACCACCACCGTGCCCGCCGACAGGCCCGCGATGACGCGGTTGCGCACCAGGAAGCGGTGCCGCGCGGGCGTGGTACCTGGCGGATACTCACTGACCACCAGCCCCTCCTCGACGATCTGCGCGAGCAGGCGGTGGTGCCCGGCTGGGTAGGCGATGTCCACTCCGCAGGCCAGCACAGCCACGGTGGGCCCACCAGCGGACAGCGCGCCCCGGTGGGCGGCGCCGTCGATACCGAATGCCGCGCCGGAGAACACCGTGACGCCCAGTTCCGCGACCCCGAAGCCGAGCGAGTTGGCCACGTGGCTGCCGTATCCGGTGCACGCCCTTGACCCGACCACCGCGACCGAGCGCTCGGTCAGCGGGGCCAGCGGCTTCGTGCCGCGCACCCACAGCGCCAGCGGCGCGGCCAGGTGCGGGTATCCCGAGCGGGAAAATGCCAGCAGTGCCGCCAGGGGCCAGTCGTCGTCCTCGGGCACCAGCAACCGCGCACCGACGGCCTCCGCCGCGCGCAGTTGCTCCGCCGCCAACTCCCGGGCACATCGGGCGCCGGTCTCCTTCGCCACCCGTTCCGGCACCTGCCCCTGCCGGACCCGCGCCGCGGCCTCCAGGGGCCCGACCACGGCCACCAGGGCGGCCAGCGCGGGCGCGGGCGGCTCGGCGACGCCGCAGAGGTAAGCCCTGGCCAGCCGGACTTCATCCGAGGCCATCATGTCGCTCGCTGCTCCTTGAACTCGATGGCCGCCTTGACCATCACCTCGTCCGGGCCGTCCCGGCCGGCGAGGTCGGCCAGCGTCCACGCGGTCCCAAGCGCAACATCTTAGCGTACGTTGCTGGCCCTCCGTGCTGTGTGCCCCTGGGCCGGGCTCTTGGTCGGGTGCGCGCTGCGGTTCGTGAGCTGGCCCCCCAGGTGGGGGTCATCGAGACCGGAGTTCGTCTCCGGCGGCCACCGTCCGGACATCGACTCGACCAGCTGAACCGCCATGTCCAGCTCCTTGCCGCCGCGCTCCGGCTCCACACGGCCGGGCAGCTCACCCGACCGGAGGTCACGAAACTAGTCACGAAACCGGCGTTGTGGGCGGGTGACGGCCAGCGCCGACATGACCCGGTGCCGGGCGCCACGCTCCCCGCGCCACATTTCGCCACCGGTCACCGTCATGTGCGTACTGATTGTCGATCATGTAGGGCATCGCGTGCTCGCTGCGCGCTTGACGTTCGGAGCCGATGTCGGCCGCCCAGATTGTCCAGTGTTGCGAGGTTAGGTACGGCGGATGTTCGTGGATCATCGGAGTGCTGTCGATGTAGGGGAGCGTCCACCGAGCGGTGTGACGATCTTAGCCGGAGCTCGTCATAGATTGGTGTGGCATCCACGCTGTGTAACCCTAGCGGCTACGTTCTGTAAGCGACGGTCGGGGCGAGTGTTGCTAATGGGTCAAATGCGCAGTTCCGCAGTTGCTAAGTTGTTCGAACGTCGATCCAGGATCGTTGCTAGTTTCGTGACCTCCGGTCGGGGTGGCAGTGACCACGGCGGACCGTTACGCCGGCTGAAGCGCGGATGACCGCAGATGCAGGTGACGGCTTAGGGCCGACATGACCCGGTGCCGGGTGCCACGCTCCCCGCGCCACATTTCGCCACCGGTCACGAAATTGGTCACGAATCACCCCCGGGCGGTGTCCAGCCGGCGTGTAGCAGCGCCTCAACCATCGCGCGGTCGTCGAGCACTCTGGCTCGGCGGTGGCTGAGCTTGCGTGTTATCGACTCGTCGGTCGCGGCGCCGCGCCAGGCGTGCATGGCGGTGTGGAACAACTCCACCGCTCTGGCAAGCTCCGCGCTGATCTGTGTGTCGGTGACGGGGCGGCGGGTGACCCCAGCTGCGTCTATCCGCTCGCGGTGAGTCCTGGAGAAGGTGCCGGAAGGGGTGTGACAGACCTGGCCGGGCAGCGCCCCGCACGGCTGATGTGGGCACGGGGCGGCGCAGACCGCGCACGCACTCAGTTCGTAGAGTCCGTCGCGGCGGGGCTTGACCTGCCGGTGATGCCCGCACTCGAACACAGC
>DASYBQ010000127.1:0-3360 GCA_036500625.1 Pseudonocardia sp.
GCGTGTCCGGTGCTGATCACTCTGGCTGAGCGGAGCCGTGTGTGCCCGCGCATCGGTCGCGGCCGGGATTTCAGCCGGCCGTGGTCGGCTTCTATTGGGTTGTTCGTGTACTGCTCGGTGATATGGCGCGCGGCGGGCAGCGGCTCATCGAGCACGCGTGGGTGGGCCGGCGCCCGGTCCGTGGTGACCTCGCCGGGGCGTGGGGCGTGGCTAAGGGCCTGGGTGAAGAACCCGCGGGTGGCCGCCAGGTCGCGCTTCCTCGACACCGGAACGTCGATGACCTGCCCGAACTGATCCACCGCCGGTACAGCTAGATCCACCGCCCGGCGACCTTGACAGAGGTTTGATCGACGAACCACCGATCGCCTGGCATATGTCGGCAGGGTTGGGCGGCATCGAGGAGCAGCGGGGTGAAGGCCTGCACCCACCGATACACCGTCACCTGATCGACATCGATGCCCCGTTCGGCCAGGAGTTCCTCGACGTCACGGTAGGACAGTCCGTAGCGCAGGTACCAGCGCACCGCCACCGTGATCGCTTCTGGCGGGAATCGGAATCCGGTGAACGCGGACCTCGGTACCGGTGGGGCTGGACGACGGCGCATCAGACCACCCTGCCCGACCTGCGATCCGTCAACGCAACAGCGCCGGTTGGCGAGGCTACCACGGACCCCATGCTCCACCGGCACGTCACCGAGCGACCGAGCGCCCCCGCTCTACCAGCCTGACAGTGCCGGTGGTGCGTTGCTGGATTGGCTTATCAGGTCAATGGTCGTCTGGGTCGGGTGTGTCGTCGCTACCGGATAGGTCAGGTGCGGGGAACACCGCGTGGCGGGCTGGGGGCATGGGCGGGTTCGGGCCCTTGACGCTGGTCCAGATTTCCTGGTTGAAGCGGGCCATGTTGATGCGGTCCTCGCCGCGCAGGTCCTCTGAGTCGTCGGCAGGGTGACCCAGAGCGTCGTGCGCCGGGTTGGTGTCGGCGAAGTTCTGGGGCGGTGTGATCGCGGTGTAGGGCGTCAGGTCGGCGGTGCCGGTGAACGACGCGAGCATCGGGGTGGCGTAGGCGTCGAACTGGGTCAGTGGCCGCAGCCCGACGATGAGCTCGATGGTGCGCAGCATCGAGGCGGTGCTGTAGAAGGTGGAGTCCACCCGGCCGGTGTGGCTGTATGGGCTGATGACCCAGGCCAACGTGCGGTGCGCATCGACGTGGTCGGGACCGTCCTGCGCGTCGTCCTCGGTCACGAAGATCGCGGTGGACGACCAGTACGGCGAGTGGGACACCGCGTCGACGACCTGTCCGAGGGCGCAGTCGTTGTCCGCCACATACACCCGCGGCGTCGGCCAGCCGGCCTTGTCCCCGCTGTTGTGGTCGTTGGGCAGCCGCAGCAACTCCACGGTCGGCAGGTTGTGATGAGCGACGTAGTGATCGAACTCGCGGCGCCACTCGGCGAGCCGGGGCCGGCACGTCGGGGCCCTCGGGGTGAACGTGCCCGGCGCGTCCGGACAGGACAGATTGAACCGGGTGAAGTCGTGGTCGGTCTGGGTGTCGAGCACCGGGTCGTGCGCCTTGTTCACGCCCGGCGGGGCGTCCAGGTCGAGGTAGAAGCCGTAGTTGCGAAACGACACGTGCGCGGCGGCCATCCGGTCCCAGATGTAGGCCTGGGCGGGGTCCCGGTTCGGCGCGGTCGCCGGGTCGGCCGATTCCGACGGGTACGGCGCATTGCGCCCTGAGTAGTTGGCCGGCCAGACCTGCTCGGAGTAGGGGTTGGAGTTGGCCGCCACGGTCCAGTTCCAGCCCTGAGCGCTGACCTCGGCGTCGGCGTAGAAGTTGTCCAGGGTGACGAACTGGCTCTCCAGGGCGCGCCCGTTGGGCGCGGACTCGGGTCCGAACAGGTTGAGGCTTGGGTCGCCGTTGCCTTTGCCGAGGCTGCCGAGTACCTGGTCGTAGGTGCGGTTCTCCTTGACGATGTAGATGAGGTGCTGAATGGGACTGTGCTCGGCCGGGGAGCGCGGCACGATACTGCCGCCGGCCTGGTGCGGCGCGGGGTTGTCGAACCCGTCGTTGTGCCTGACCTGCGCGGTCCAGCCGGCCAGCCGCGGGTCCTCGACCGGCAACGAGATCGTCGAGAGGGTGCCGACCATCATCGCCCCGGCGTACTGGTCGGGCGCCGGGGGCCCGTGGTGGTACGGATCCGGATGCCCTGGGCCGTCGTTCGGCCCGGCACCCAGGCCCTTGCCGTTGGTGACTAGCAGCCGCCCGCTAGTGGTCTGTACTGAGGTCGGGTACCAGCCGGTGGGAATCAGGCCGAGAACTCGACCGCTGGCCACCTCGACCACCGCAATGTCGTTGTTGCCCGAGTTGGCCACATAAAGCAGTCGACCGTCGGCGGACTGAGCCAGGCCGTCCGGGCCACTGCCGACCTGCGCTCCCGGATACGGCGCGAGCCGGATCGTCCTGCTCACCGCGGCCGTGGCCAGATCGACCACGCTGACCTCGTCGGAGTCACCGTCGGCGACGTAGAGCGTGCGGTGGTCCGGCGATGCAATCGCTTCGTTCGGGTGGGTACCGACCGTGATGGTCTTCTGCACCGCGGGTTCCGGGCCAGTGAGGTCGAACACGGTCACTGTCGTGCCACCTTGGTCGGTGACATAGGCGGTGCGTGAGTCGGCGTTGGCCACCGCGGCCAGCGGCCGGTGTCCCGCCGCCGTCGTATGTACCGCACCGGAGGACAGATCAACCACGGACAGGGCGTCCGCCTGTTGGTCGGCGACGAGCAGCCGCTGGCCGTCTGGCGTCAACGCTAGGCCCGCCGGAAATAGGTTGATCTTCGCTCCAGCCGGGGTAGTCGTCGGCAGCGGTAGCGGCGGCTGCTCGGTGAGCGACCCGTTGCCGACCGCGTACCGGCGAATGATCTCCGAGCCGCCTCCGCTGGCATAAAGCGTCTTGCCATCGGGGGCGAACGCCAACCCGACGTACAGAGCGTTCGGTGCCGGGTAGCCAACCTGGCCCGCCACCGCCCCCGTGTCAGTGTTCACCAGCTGCAGCGACTGCGTGCCCTGCCCGTCGTTGCTCACCGCCAGCCAGTGCCCGTCTGGAGACAGCGCCGAACCAAGCGGGAGATCCCCGAGGGGGTTCTGCCGCCCGGCCGGAGTGACCACGAACCCTACCGGGATGCTCGCGGTAGCACCGGAGGGACCAGCATGCCGCGCCGACAAAGCACCACCGCCCCCACAGCCAGCCACCACTGCAAGCGCCGCGACCACACCCACCAGCGCCAACCTGGCAAACACCGTCCCGCGTCGCGCCCGACCGGTCATCGAAGCACCCCCACCCCGCACGCCTTACCCGCACCGTAAACAC
>DASYBQ010000128.1:0-34079 GCA_036500625.1 Pseudonocardia sp.
CTATCAGCCGGTCACTGACCCACGGCGCGTCGGTATCCCTTCTGCTGGCGGTCGGCCAGCTCGTGAAGTTCCGGGTCCTCGGCGTCCAGGTCGAGCGGCACCGTGCCCGCCGGCGGGCAGTGCGACGGGGCCGGCCGCAGCCGAGGTAGTGCCGACTCGTGCGCGGGTTGCGGGCCGGCGGGGGTGTCTTTCGGAGCGGTGTCGCCGGCATCGGCCTCGGCGCTCGCCCGCCGGGTGCCGCGCGGCACACGGACGGACCAGCCCTGGGCCTCGCCGCCCTTCGCCTCGGCCTTGGGCTCGGTGTCGGGGTTGCGGTTGATTTCCCCCGGCTCCTCGGCGGGAGCCGCGGCTCGGGCGGCTTTCATCGCGGCGACCGCTTCGGCGACGGTGGTCGGCTTGGCGGCGGTCCGGTCCTCGGCGTGGTCCGCGCCGCCCGGTGCGCCTGTCCTGCTACCGGCCATCCGAGCGGCCCGCCGAGCCCTGATGTCATTCTCCATCCGCACCTGCCGCCGCAGGTAGACGAGGTAGCCGATCAGGCTCAGGTCCACCGCGATGTGCAGGTACCAGGCGTCGAGCATGCGCAACGTCAGAGCCAGCAACGCCGAGATACCGGCGAAGAACACCAACACCAACACCAAACGCTGGCGGAAGGTGTACTTGGCCTGGGCCGCCAACGCGGCGGCTTCGGCGTCGTAGCCGCCACGGCCCCTGCGGTACCCGGGCGACGGCGGCTGCCAGGCGCGCTCACCCTCGAACGCCTCGCGCGGCTCCGGCGCCCCGGTAGCGGTCCGGTTGTGGCTGACCGCGGCGTCGTTCATCGTCACCTCCTGGTTACTGCGCCGGGGACGTTCCAGCACCCGGCAGGACAACGCCGCGTCGCTCGGGCGGGTGACCTGTTTGCGACGCCGTGCTGCCATCGGCACCAGCACGGCCAGCCAGGTGGCGACCAACCCAGCGAACAGCAAGGAGCTGGGCACGCGCGCCTCCCCTGGTCGTACAGGCGTAGCTCACGGTAACCAGCCAATCGGTCGCGATCCTGCCGACGCGCCGAGATCGACATTCAGAGTCGCTGTGCGTGACCCGCCTGGACTAGTCGCTCGACGATGCCGTGCTCCAGATCCTCGACCGTCATGGCATAGACCTGGTGGTCCCGCCACGCCCCGTCCACATTCAGGTAGTTGCGGAACAGGCCCTCTCTTCGGAAACCGAGCTTTTCCAGCACCCGAATGCTGGCCAGGTTCTCCGGGCGCACGGTTGCCTCTATCCGATGCAGGCCAACCGGCCCGAAGCAGTGGTCGAGCACCAGCGCGACCGCCGCGGTGGTGACGCCCTTGCCGACCACGTGGCTGCCCACCCAGTAGCCGACATAGGCCGACCACAGCGGATCCCGCATCAGGTTGCCGACCATCACCTGGCCGGCCAGCTCGTCCTGCACGGTGATCGCGAACGGCAGACCCTGCCCGCGCCGGCCGATCGCGCGCAACGCCCCCCACCGGGCCGGCCACTCTCCTACGGTGTTGCGTTGAGCCCACAGCCCGGGCGCGTCGGGCTCCCACGGTGCCAGATGGCGCTCGTCGCGGGACCGGATGCGCGCCCACTGCCCACCGTCGCGCAGCCGCACCGGGCGCACCGCGACCACACCGGCGTCGGTGCGCAGCGGTCCCAGGGTGGCCGGCCAGCCGGGATGGCGACCGAGATGCGTGGGTTCGGAGAAATGGACCACCGCCCTCAACTACACCGCCAGGATCGTGGTCAGACGCGCGGGGCCAGGAACAGCACGGTCACCTGTTCGCCGACGGTGACCTCGCTGACCGACTCGGGCAGCTCGATCAGGCAGTTCGCCTCGGCGAGCGCGGAAAGCAGCTGGGTCCCTGAAGTACCCAGCGGCTGCACCAGGTAGTCGCCGGTGGCCTCTTCGCGCAGCAGCTGGCCGCGCAGGTAACCGCGCCGGTCCGGGATCGAGGCGAGCGGGGACAACAGCCGGGCGCGGACCCGCCGCCGGTGCGGGTCGTTGCGCCCCAGCGTGGTCCGGATCAACGGGCGGACCAACACCTCGAACAGCACCAGCGCGCTGACCGGGTTCGCCGGCAGCAGGAACGTCGGCACCTTGGCATGACCCAGTCGCCCGAAACCCTGCACCGAGCCGGGGTGCATGGCGACCCGGGTGCCGTCGATGTCGCCCAGCTCGCCAAGGGTGGACAGCACCTGGTCGCCGACCACACCCCCGATGCCGCCGCAGATCACCAGGATCTCGCTGTTGGCAAGGTGATCCAAGACGGCGGCCCGCAACCGGGTCGGGTCGCGGGGCACCAACCCCACCCTGGTCGCCTGGGCCCCGCAGTCCCGCGCGGCGGCGGCCAGCGCATAGGAGTTCACGTCGTAGACCTCCCCCGCGCCCGGATCGCGCGCCACATCCACCAGTTCGTCGCCGATGGACAGCACCGCCACCCGAGGACGGGGGTGCACCAGCACCCGCTCCCGCCCCACCGCCGCGAGCAGCCCCACCTGGGCGGCGGCGATCACCGAGCCGCGCCGCACCGCCACGTCACCCGGCATCACGTCCTCGCCGATGCGGCGTACGAACGCCGCCGAGGGCACCGGCCGGTAGATGGCCACGTTCGCGGCCTGGCCATCGGTCTCGGCGGTGGGCACCACCGCGTCGGCCAGCGTCGGCAGCGGCGCGCCGGTCACCAGCCGGACCGCCTGGCCGGGCTGCAGCCGGTGCGGCTGGCGGGAGCCGGCGGCGATCTCGCCGACCACCGGCAGCGCCACCGGCGTGTTCGGGCCGGCGCCGGAGACGTCCACGCTGCGTACCGCGTAGCCGTCCACCGCGGCCTGGTCGAACCCGGGCAGCGCACGCTGGGCCACCACCTCCTCGGCGCAGAGCATGCCCTGCGCGTCGGCGATGGCAACCCGGACCGGGGCGGGCCGCACAGCGGTATCCAGCACCCGGGCGAGCTGCTCGTCGACCGGTCTCACGCCCCGCGCACTCTTCCCCCGCCCGTCCAGCTCAGCCGGCGCGCCAGCCATTCGTGCAGCTGCGGCCCATATTCCGGATGGGCCAGCGCGAAGTCCACATAGGCACGCACATAGCCGGCCGGGTTACCCAGGTCGTGGCGTCCGCCGTGGTGCACCACCACGTGTACCGGATGGCCTTCGGCGATCAGCAGCGCCACCGCGTCGGTGAGCTGCAGCTCGCCGCCCGAGCCCGGGATGATCCGCTTGAGCGCGTCGAAGATCTGCCTGTCCAGCAGGTAGCGTCCGGCGGTGGCCAACGTGGACGGCGCCTCGTCGGCGGGTGGCTTCTCCACCATGTCCCGCACGATCTTCACATCCGGGTCGTCGGTGTCCTGCACGTCGAAGACGCCGTATGCGCTGATCTGCTCGCGCGGCACGTCGAACGCGCACAGCACGCTGCCGCCGTAGTGCGCCCGGACCGCCGCCATCCTGGCCAGTACCCCTGACTCGCCCGGCGGGGGCAGCACCAGATCGTCGGGCAGCAGAACCGCGACCGCCTCCTCGTCGGCGGCCAGCGCATCGCCCGCGCAGCCGACCGCATGGCCGAGCCCCTTCGGCTCGTCCTGGGTAACGGTGGCCACCTCGATCAGCTCATTGGCCCTGCGCACCTTCGCGGCCAGCGCGTCCTTGCCACGCGCGATCAGGGTGGCCTCCAGCTCGGGCCGCGGCGCGAAGTGCGCCGCGATGGCGTCCTTGCCCGGTGAGGTCACGATGAGCAGCCGGTCGGCGCCGGCTTCGGCGGCCTCGGCGGCCACCATCTCGATGCCTGGGGTGTCGACTACCGGCAGCAGCTCCTTGGGCACGGTCTTGGTGGTCGGCAGGAAGCGAGTGCCCATGCCGGCGGCAGGGACGATCGCGGTTCGGAACGGTCGAGGTGCCTCCATGCTCAGCAAGCCTATCCGCGCCGGTAACCTGCGGTGTCGGTGGCCGAGCCGAGTGGGACCTCACCGGACCGGAACGCGTCGCCCGGCGACGGTTCCGGTGGCCGCGTCCCGCCTCGGGGCCCGGCAGGGACCGAAGACGGCACCAGCACCTCGGCCGGGTCCGCCGCGCCGACTCAGCCGACCGGCAAGGCGGGGTGGCGGGCCCGGCTGGGTGCCGCCCGCCGGGCCGTGCCGGCCGGTGTGCGGGCCACCGAGGCCGAGGCGCTGGCCCGCGCCGCGGTGGCCGCCGCGAGCACCTTTCCGCACGGCCCGGTGTGCTGCTACCTGCCGTTGCCGAGCGAACCCGGCTCGCCGGCAATGCTGGATGCGCTGCGCGCCGCTGGCCGCCAGGTGCTGCTGCCGGTGGTACCGCCCGACCGGTACGCCGGCGAGGGCCCATCGGCGCTGTACTGGGCGCCCTATCTCGGCACGCACGCACTGGTGGACGGCCCGATGGGGCTGCGCCAGCCGGCCGAAGCATGGCGCGGCCCGGCGGCCGTTGCCGAAGCCGCGCTGGTGCTGGTGCCCGCGCTCGCGGTGGACCGGCGCGGGGTACGGCTCGGCCGAGGCGCCGGCTGGTACGACCGGACGCTGCCGCTGGCCCGGCGCGGCACCCCGCTGGTGGCCGTGGTGCGCGACGAGGAGGTTGTCGAAGCGCTGCCCACCGAGCCGCACGACGTGCGAATGACACATGTGCTCACCCCGGGCCACGGTTGGAGGGCCATCCGGGCGTCACCCGCGCTCCTGGACTAGACTGGCACTCATCGGGTGCGAGTGCCAGATGCGGAGGTAACGCGGTGCCGACCTACCAGTATGCGTGTACAGCCTGTGGGCATCGGTTTGAAGCCGTGCAGGCGTTCACGGATGGCGCGCTGACCGACTGCCCGGTGTGCGCCGGCCTGCTCCGGAAGGTGTTCTCCTCGGTGGGGATCGTATTCAAGGGCAGCGGCTTCTACCGCACGGACAGCCGGGCGGCCTCTGGGGCGCGCGACGAATCGTCCTCGGAGCAGAAGTCCGATTCGTCCAGGTCCACCACGTCGGCGAAGTCCGATACCAAGTCGAACTCCAAGTCAAGCGAGTCGTCCTCGTCCGGTTCATCGTCGTCCGGCACGTCATCGTCCGGCACGTCGTCGAGTTCCTCATCGAGCACCTCCAGTTCGTCGGGGTCGAGCGGTTCCACGGCCAAGGCTTCCTGACCGAGGAGTTCCGCCGCTGGCTGATGTTGGCTCCGAGGCCGAGTTATCCACAATCTGCCATTTCGGAGCCATCGAACCGCGGTTATCCACAGGCCCCAAACCGAGCACACGACAACGGTGGGCGCCGGTCCTAGCGTCGCCGCCATGGACATCACACAACCGCACGGTAATGCGAGTGCCAGGCCAGGCGAGCGGGTCGGCAGGCTGGCCATCGGTTTCGGTTGGCGCCGGATGCTGCTGGCCCGACGGGTACTGGCCGGGGTCTTGGTGGCGCTGGCGATGCTGATCGCGCTGCGCCCGGCCGACGGGCGCTCCGCCACCCTTCCGGTGCTGGTTGCCGTACACGAGTTGGCCCCAGGTAGCACAGTGCACACCGCTGACCTGCAGGTTCACCAATGGCCACCTGAGCTGGTACCGGCCAACGCGCTCACCGAGGTGGCACAGGCCGACGGGCGGGTGCTCGCCGGCGCCGCGAGCACCGGTGAGCCGTTGACCGAGCCCCGGCTGGCAGGTCCCGCGCTGGCGAAGCAGGCGACCGGCCGGGCGGATGCCACCAGCGTGCCGATACGGCTCGCGGACGCCGAGGTGGCCGGCCTGCTCGGGCCCGGCCAGCTGGTCGATGTGATCACGCAGGGCGAGCGGACCAATCGGCCAACCGTCCTGGCTAGCGCCGCCGTGGTGCTCACCGTGCTGCCCGCCCAGGCCAAAGCCGCCGGTGGCAAGGGCCGGTTGGTGCTTGTCGCGGTACCCCGGTCGGTGGCCACGGCGGTAGCGGCGGCGACACTCGGGCAGGACGTCGCCGTGACACTGCGCTGAGCCTTTGGGTGCTGGCGGCACTGGTCCGAAAGAGTGGTATTACGCTCGCTGGACCTTGAACCGTGCCCGAGATACCCGGCCCGGCTTCGCCTAGGAGGTGCCATGCTCAAGGGATTCAAGGACTTCCTGCTACGCGGCAACGTCATCGACCTGTCGGTGGCGGTAGTGATGGGTGCCGCGTTCGGCGCGATCGTAACGGCCTTCACCGACAAGATTCTCAAGCCGCTGCTCAACGCGATCACGCCACCGGCCAGCCCGGGTCTCGGTGTTCAGCTGGTCGCGGGCAAGAACAGCACACTCATCGACTTTGCGTCCTTGATCACCACGGCGATCAACTTCATCATGGTGGCAGCGATCGTCTACTTCGTGGTCGTGCTGCCCATGCACAAGGTCCAGAAACGGCGCAGGCTCGGCGAGGAGTCCGGCCCGGCCGAACCAGCCGACGTCGCGCTGCTCAAAGAGATCCGAGACCTGCTGCGGGCACAGGCGGGACAAGCCACCGCCTATCCGGCGGCCGACGAACCGGTGGCGTTCACCCAGCCGCGCCAGCCCGTGCCACCGGCACCGGACCCAGCGGCGGCACCCGGCCGCCCGATAGGCCTACTCGGTGAGTCCGAGCCGGTCGCGCGCGGTCGCGGGGATGGTGCCGGCGCACCGCTCGGGCACCCCGGCGCCGGCCGCCGAGCCCTGCTGGACAGCCAGCCGCCATCCACGGGTCACGCGCTCGCCACCGATGAGGACCGCCCCCAGCCGAGAGACTCGGGTTCGGGGGGTAGGCACAGCATTGCGACCGCGTCGGAGACAAGCCCGCACGACAACCCCCAACCCCCGGCACACTCGACAGGCGAGCGCCCGACGCAACCGGTACCGCCAGGGGATCAGGGGTCGAGGCGCTCCCGGTAGAAGCGCAGGTGGGCCGCGGCGGCGGCACTCCAGGTGTGCCGCTCGGCCAGCTTGACACCCCGTGTGGTCAGGGTGAGATCGGTCGGGCCCAGCGCGGCGGCAACAGCCTCGGCGAGTGCTCCCGCCGCCGAGACCGGGCTCGCCGTCTCGCCAGGGCCCAGGGCCGGCGCGGCGAACCGCGCCGCGCCGTCGAACACCTCGCGCAGCACCGGCAGGTCGCGCAGTACCAGCGGCACCCGAGCGGCGAGTGCCTCCATCGCGGCCAACCCGAACCCCTCCTTCGTGGACGGGAAGGCGAACACCGAGGCGGCGGCCACCAAGGACGGCAGCTCCTCGTGCGGCACCGGGCCCAGCAGCACCGGATCCAGGCCGAGCTCGGCGGCCCGTGCCAATACCGCGTCCCGGTACCCCCGGTAGTCGAACAACGTGTCACCGCCGGCCAGCACCAGCGCCACGGCGGGCTCGCGGGCCCGCAGCAGTGCCATCGACTCGACCAGCTCGGCGGTGCCCTTGCGCGGCTCGATGCCACCAACCGCGAGCACGTAGCGGCCCAGCTTGCCCCGCCACCTGTCCCGCTCGGCCAGCGCCGAGGGGTCGTCCGACGCGGCGGCCGCGAAGCGCGCGGAGTCCACCCCGTTCGGGATGACCTCCGCCCGAATGCCCCAGTCCCGCGCCAGCTCATCGGCCACCGCGCGGGACACGCACAGGTGGCCACAGGGCTCCCGGATCGCTTTCTCATGGCAGGCCACCAGCTCGGGGGTATGGAACTGGTCGATATGGTGCACGGTGCGCAGGGTGTCCGGGCGGACCCGCAGCGCCGCGTTGGCACTCAGGCAGTCCTGCGCGTGCACCACCTCACCGGCGAGCCCGTCGCGGGCCAGTGCCGCCGACAGCTCGCCGATGGAGCGAACGATGCGGGTGCCGACCGGCTCCCCCGCACGGTCGGAGAACGGCACCACGCGCAGCCGCACCTCGGTCGCGACCGGGCGGTAGAACCCCGGGTCGCCGCCGCGCCCGAGTGTCCACACCTCGACCTGGTGGCCCAGCGTGGCCAGCGCCTCGGCCAGCGAGAGGGTGTGCACCACACCGCCGCGCGGCTTCGTCGAGTAGGTCAGCAGCGAGATTCTCATCAGTCCACCGCGACCGGGCCCCTGCGGTAGGCACTGGGTCGCCGCTCCGCCAGGTGGTGCAGCACGCGGCGTACCCGGGAAACCTCATGGACCGGGTCGATCTCTGCCACCGCGAGTCCGGCCTTCGTCCAGGTACGGGCCCGGACCTCACCACCGGGACCGACAACCTTCGCGTTGCCGAAGAAGTTCAACGCGCCGGTGCGACCGGTCTGGTTCGACGAGACCAACACCACCTGGTTCTCCGCCGCCCTTGCGCAGTCGTAGAGGTCGAACAGTCGGGACTGGCGGTCCTTCACCATCCGGCGCGCCGGATCGGTCAGACTGGCCGGCCAGGCGGAAAGGCAGGCCAGCACCGTCGCGCCGTCCTCGGCCAGTGCCCGCGCCGACTCGGGAAACGTCTTGTCGTAGTCGATCATCATGCCGACCCGGCCCACCGGGGTGTCGAACGCCTCGAAGCACTCCCCCGGCGAATAGATTGCCGACTCGCTCGGCGCCAGGTGCACCTTGCGGTGCCGCCCGTGCACCCCTGCGCCGGAAAGGCACACCGCGGCGTTGTAGCTCAGCGAACCGGCCTGTTCCCGGTAGCCGAGGCAGAGCACCATGTCGCCGGCGATCCCGGCGAGCCGTTCGAAGATCGGGTCCGCTGGCCGAAGCGCGGGCGGCAGGTCGTCCATGTCGAGTGCCGAAGGGATCTGGTCCACCGGGTCACCCAGTTCGGCGGGTCGACCGGCGCTCTCGCGCGCCGGGTCGCGCAGATCGGTGAGGTAGCCGCCGAGTGTGCCGTCCGGCAACACCAACAGCGCCGAGCCGGCCCGCCGGGCTGCCTGCACGAGCGACGCGACACGGTCCAGATCGAAGTCCAGGTCGCGCCCGAAATGCGCCGCGGCGGCAGCCAGAAACACACTCGACCCTAACTTAACCAAGTCACACCAGGGGACGGTTCGAGCCGCCGGCCGCCCCGGGGCACCCCGGGGCCTGTCACCATCGGCAACGAGCCCGCCGTCATGACGCCGCCGAGGGCAGCGGCGCACGGTAGGTCTCCGGGCGCCGGTCGGCCAGGTGGAACATCGAACGCCGCGCGGTGGCCAGCACATCGGGCACGTCGACATCCACCGTGGCCACTCCCGGCGACGCGCCGGTGGTGGCAAGTACGTCACCGCCGGGGCCCACCACCTTGGCGTTCGCCACGAACCGCATGCTGCCGAAGGTGCCCGCCTGGTTGGAAGCCACGAGCACCACCTGGTTCTCCAGCGCCCGCGTGGCGTCGAACAGGTTGAACCGCAGCGCCCAGCGGTCCTCCGCCAGGTTCTCCGCCGGCGAGGTACGGCTGGTCGGCCAGGCCGAGATGCACACGATGATCTCGGCGCCGTCCAGCGCCAACGAACGGGACGCCTCGGGAAAGGCCTTGTCGTAACAGATCAAAAGGCCGATCCGACCGACCGGCGTTTCGAAGGCGGTGAAACTGTCACCCGCCGCGTAGTGCGAGTTCTCGGACAGCGGCTGGTGCACCTTGCGGTATACGCCGTGCACCCCGGCGCCGGAGAAACAGACCGCGCTGTTGTAGCGCCGGTCCCCGTCGATCTCGCAGAAGCCCAGACACACCACCAGGTCGCCGGCCGCTTCGAGGAGCTCGGCCAGCTCCGGGCCGGTCACCCGCAGCTCCGGCGGACCCTGGTCGTCCGGGTCTGGCTTGCCACCGTTGAGGTCGCTGAGGTAGCCGCCAAGACAGGCCTCCGGCAGCGCCAGCAGTTGCACGCCGGACTCCTTGGCCTCGGCGATCTGCCCGAGCACCTGGTCGAGGCTGCGCCGCAGCCCACGGCCGTACTCGGCGGCCACCGAGGAAATACGGGTGCTCATGCCTCGCCTCCGCGCTCGTTCCGCGCCTCACTCGCTGACGCTCGCTGTGTTGTACCCGCCCCGCCGGCTGCGCCGGCTACCGTCCCCCGAGATGCCCGCTCGCTGTCGGCTTCGGTACTCATGCCACTCCCATTCCGGTCACCGCGCCCGCGACGACCTCGGTGTACGCACCGTCCGGCCAGCGCAGCCGCACTCCGGCGCCGGTGCGCAGCCGGCCGCACACCCGCGACTCGCAACCCGACGCGTCCAGCGGCACGCTCTGGCCGGCCCGGTCGGCGGTGATCATCGCGAAGCCGGGGAAACAGGTCAGCCAGTCGCCAAGACTTGCCCCCGGCGGTCGGGGCACCTCGGCCACGTCCAGTTCCGCCCCGCACCCGCTGGCTTCGGCGAGCATGCCGACCGTGCCGGCCAGCCCGGCCATCGACACGTCCTTGGCCGCCGCCAGTGCCGGCGCCCGGTCCGCGACCGCGCGCTGTTGAGCCCGCAGCTCGTCGGCGCGGCGGTAGCTGGTGGAGTCCCATTGCCGCCCGGTGTACCCCGGCCGCCAGTTCCCGCCCAGGTCGGCGGTCACCCGCAGCTCGTCGCCGGCCCGACCGCCGCCGGCCGGCACCGGACACCGCGCGCGACCCAGCCCGGTGACCGACAGCGCGCCCGGAACCCCGAGCTGGGTGTGCCCGCCGAGCACCGGCACCCCCCACGCCTGCGACGCCGCGCGCAGCCCCGCCAGCACCCGGCCGGCGAACGAGGCATCCCGAGCACCGACGGCGTCCAGCAGGCCCACCGGCAACGCACCCATCGCGGCCAGGTCGTTCACGTTGACCAGCACCGAACACCAGCCGGCCCACTCCGGATCCCGCTCGACCATGGCCGGCACGATCGCGTCGCACACCGCGACCAGGTCGCTGCCCGGCACCGGCGCGCCATCGTCGCCGACGAACCCGCGCGCCGCGCCCGGCACCGCCGTCAGCAGGTCGCAGACCAGCTCCCGCAGCGGTGCCTTGGTGGCCGCGACCAGCGCCTCGACCCGCCCGACCGGCCAGCGCATCCGCACGTGCGGCACCCCGCGCAGCACCGAGGAACCCAGCCGCCGCCAGCCGAGCCGCTGGAAGAACGTCTCGTTGCCCGCCTGCACCTCGGCCTCGAACCGCAGCGCGCCGGCCACCTCCGCGGTGGAGCACGCGGCGCGGACCAGCGCCGCGCCCACATTCCCGCCGCCCCGGCGCGCGCAGGCATGCACGGCCAGCCGGCTGCCCGCCCACCAGCCGATGTCGGGCTCGGTCATCGGGGCCAACCGCACCCCGCCGACCACCGGACAGGCCGCGTCCCGGGTGTCCCTCGCCACCAGCACGATGGTGCGCGGGTCATCGTCGAGATCATCGAGGTCGTGGCCGGCGAACAGGCCCTGCTCCGCGACGAAGACGTCCCGGCGCAACGCGCGGTAGGCGGCGACGCCGGCCGCGTCGGCACGCTCCACGATCAGCCGCTGCGCCCTGGGCGGCGCGCCGATCAACAGTTCACACACCTCGACCGACACCGGCTCAGCCCCCCACGGTGGACAGTGCGCTGCACGCGCCACAGGCGGCGCAACCGGCACCCTGGTCCGCGCCGCGCATGCCCGCCTTGCTGAGCAGTCCGGCGACCCGCGCCGTCACATCCGCGACCAGCGCGGCGGGCGGCGCACCCACCCGGTCGGTGTCCACGGCGAGCGTGCCGGCGGCCGGGCGGAACGGCACCACGAACGGGTACACACCCCGGGAGATCAACTCCGCGGCACCGGCGACCAGCTCGTCAGGGTCCTCACCGAGACCGACCAGCAGGTAGGTGGAGACCCGGTTGTGGCCGAACACCCGGACCGCCTCGTCCCAGGCCGCCCGGTAGTCGGCCATCGGCACCGTCGCCTTGCCCGGCATCCAGCGCCGGCGCACCGCGTCGTCCATCGACTCCACGTGGATGCCGATCGCGGTGGCTCCCGCCTCGCGCAGCTCGGCGATGCTGCTCAGCGAGGCCGGCGGCTCACACTGCACCTGGATCGGCAGGGTCGGCACCGCCTGGTGCACCGCGCGCACACACCGGGCAAGGTGCGCGGCGCCCCGGTCCCGGCCGCGGCTGGTGCCGGTGGTCATCACCATCTGGCGGACCCCGTCCAGCGCGACCGCGGCCCGCGCCACCTCGGCCAGCTGCGCCGGGGACTTCACCGCGGTCGTCGAGCCGGCCCGCAGCGACGCCTCGATGGCGCAGAACCGGCAGCGGGTCGACTCGTCGTAGCGCATGCAGGTCTGCACCACCGTGGTGGCCAGCACGTCGGACCCGTGCAGGCGGGCGATCTGCTCGTAGCTGACCCCCTCGTCGGTGCGCAGGTCGTAGAACTTCGGCCGGCGGACCGGCTCGACCTCCAGCCCGGTGTCGGTTCCCTCGTAGAGCAGCCGGCGGCCGCGCAGTGAGTACGGACTCGTCGAGACGATGGGCAGCGCCGCACTGCGCCCGCCGATGATCAGATGACCGTCATCGGTGGGGCCCGCCCCGGCGCGGCGCTGGACCGGGGTGTCGGCATCCGTGCCCTCGCCGGTCTCCAGCCGCACCCCGCGCACCGCGAGGTCGGCGCGATCAGCGAGGCCAGCCATCAGAGCTGGTAGGTCGAGTTGATGATCGCGCCCTTGCGCGCGTAGTAGATCAACGCGTCCTGCACGTCCAGCGGGTGGGTCGGGATGACGCCCTCGATCAGATCCTCCTCACGGGCACCGTGCAGGGAGAGCCCGAACCGGCAGCAGTATGCCTTGCCGCCCTCCTCGATGAACGTCTTCAGCTGGTTGTTGATGTTGTGCTCACCAGGGAACGCGGAGGTCCCTGTGGTTGGGAAACCACGGGTGGCCAGGCAGTTCAACGAGCCGGGGCCGTAGAAGTAG
Organism: Pseudonocardia sp.; assembly: GCA_036500625.1. Classification (GTDB taxonomy): domain Bacteria; phylum Actinomycetota; class Actinomycetes; order Mycobacteriales; family Pseudonocardiaceae; genus Pseudonocardia. The sequence continues at coordinate 12,747 of DASYBQ010000128.1, forward strand.
AGCGCTGCTTCGAAGCCCTTGCGCAGCGCGCGGGTGGCCTGCAGGACCGCCACAAAACTGACGCTGGACTCGTGCGCGATGCCGTGCACCAGGGTGAAGTAGACCTCACCCTCCTCGGCCTGGTAGTCCGGGAAAACCTTGGTGCCGCCGTAGATCGACGAGCCCTCGGGCATTGACGGGTGTGGAATCTCCGTCAAGCTCTTCTGCTCGACATCACTGAGCTGGGCGCTGGTCATGGGAGAGCTCCTTCGATGGGTAGCGGTTGCTCACCATTAGGAGACTGCCGGCAGGTGTCACTCGCATGACATCCGGAACAAACAGGTGTTACCGCCACAACCGAAACAGCGGCATTCACGAAACACGAACGTTACCGGCCACCCCCGAATACCGGACTGGCCGGCAAGTCTCCCGCGAGTCGGGGAAGGGTCAACCCGCGTCGTGGTGCGGCGGGCGGTTCTCGGTGTACCAGCGTTCGCCGGCACCGGCGGCAGGCTCGGGGAAGTCGTCGCTGGTGGCTTCGGGAAGCACATCGCCGAACACCTCGGCCAGCCTGCGCCGCCGCGCCAGCTCGCGGCGGTGCGCATCCTCCTCCGGTGCCTGTTCCGACACCGGGCTCAGGACTCGTCGAGGCCGGAGAGCTCTTCGATCACGTGCGGCGCCAGCGGCGTGAGGGTGGCCATGCCATCCCGGACCGCGGCGCGGGAAGCCGCGAGGTTGACCACCAGCGTGCTGCCCGAGACTCCGACCAGGCCCCGGGAAAGCCCGGCGTCGATCGCGCCGGCGGCCAGCCCGGAGGCCCGGATCGCCTCTGCGATGCCCGGGATCGGCCGGTCCAGCACCCCGGCGGTTGCGTCCGAGGTGACATCCCTCGGAGACACCCCGGTGCCACCGACGGTCACCACCAGGTCCACCCCGCCGATCACGGCGGTGTTCAGCGCGTTGCGGATGGCAACCGCCTCACCAGGCACCGCGATCACCCCGTCGACCACGAAGCCGCCTTCCTCCAGCAGCTCGGTGACCAGCGGTCCAGTAGTGTCCTCGTGCTCACCATGGGTCGCACGGTCGTCCACGATCACGACCAGTGCGCGCCCGATCCGGGGTGGTGCCATCTCCATGGGGCGAACCCTAGCCGGTCACGCCGGCACCCCCGACGCGGCTATGGGCGCAGTTCCGCCAGGTCCAACTTGACCGGGACCGGGGCCGAGGTGATGGTGCCCGCCGCCGAGGTGTCAAGCTCGTTCTCCACCACGTACTCGCCGTTGACCAGCCGGTACGCCGTCAGACAGTCCGTCGTGAGCGCCCAGAAGAACGGTACACCGGCCGCCGCGTAAGCCGCTTTCTCGGTCTCGCGCTCGGCACGGGTGTTGCCGGGTGACCACACCTCCACGGCCAGCAGCAAGGCGTCCGTGGGAACAATGGCCACATCTATCTTTCGGTCCAGGACCACAAGGTCTGGGATCAGCGCGGTGCGCCATGCGGTGCTGATCTGTACACCCACAGCTTGGAGAACGTCCCACTCGGACCGGCCTTGGCTTCGGATGGCGTCCTCGAGCAGGCGCGCCAGTCGACCGGCGGCGCGCTGGTGCCCGGTGGACGGTGGAGGAGTCACGTGGAGGTATCCGTTGATCAGCTCGACTCTGGAGCCGTCGACTGTAGCCGGCAGCGCAAGCCAGTCCGCCACGGTGTACGGACCGATCATGTACCGCGCATCAGCGGCGGCGGCCACCAGCCCACCTCCTCGGGCACTCCTGTACTTCCGGATCCAGGAAGTACCTAGCATAAAGCTAGGTGCGCCGAGGTGATACACCTAGCTGGTGTCGAGCGGGAACTGCTCACGGTCGCCAGTGTGCGGCCACCCGGCGGAGCATGAAGACCACCGCCGAGATGGCGAAGAACACCGCGCACAGCACCAGCCAGCGGCCGAGGAACGGCTGCTGGGTCAGGCCGGTCGCCGCCTGGTAGGTGACCGCGCCCTGGCCGATGATGCCCGGCAGGAACAGCACGAACGTCAACGCACAGGCCAGCACCGGGATGCGCAGGTAGTTGACCAGCCCCCAGCGCGACACCGCGCGCACCAGCAGGCCGTCCGCGGCCGCGTAGACCGGGAACAGCACCAGGTCGTGCAGCACGATCGCGGCGGCGAACCAGATCAGCACACGCAGCCACGCGGGCGTGGCCAGCACGCCGAGGGCCGAGTAGCCGGCCAGGCCCAGCGCGGCGACCAGCAACACCAGCTGCAACGGGTGCGCGCCGTAGAACGCGGTCAACTTTTTGATCATCAGGCGCTCCGGAACTCGATCGAGCCCACCCACTTGGTGCAGTGCACCCCCGGCAGCGCCGGGACGATCACCCGCGCCGGGAACCCGTGGTCAAGGCTCAGCGGTACCCCGTTGACGTGGGTGGCCAGCAGCGCGTCCGGGTGCAGCACCTGGGCGCCGGTCAGCTGTGCGGCGTTGAACGCGCCGGCACGTTCCACCGAGCGGACCCGGGCGGACACCGGCGCCGGCACCCCGGCCCTGGCGGCCAGGTCACCCAGCCGCACCCCGCGCCAGCGCTGCACCACCGACCAGCCCTCCACACAGGCCAGCGGCAGGTCGGCGGTGTGCTGGGGCAACACGGCGAGCGTGGCCGCATCGAACAACACCGGGGCACTCCCGCCGGTCAGCGACAGCCGCCAGCTCGGGCCCACGTCGGAGTCCAGCACACCGGCCGCGGCGGCGGTGCGGTTGATCTGGAAGTCGGTGGGGCCGTCCCCGTAGGAACGCCCCCGGGGCAGCAGCAGCGCGGCCGGGCGCAGCACCCCGCCGATGCTCTGCCCGGCGGTGAGCACCGCGACCAGCAGCGACCCGCCGCCGACCAGCGCCAGCGCGCCGCGCCGGGACACCGTCGGCGGCCCCGGGTCGAGCGCGACGAGGCTGTCCTCGTCGTCGGGTTCGGCCGGTTCGGGCTTGGTCTCGGCGAGCGGGGTGCGCAGCTCGGTGCGCAGCGAACGAGAGCGCAGGCTGGTGAGCATGGTGGGCAGCTTGACCGCGACGTGGGTGACGAAGCCGCCGATGAACACCCAGGCGCCGAAGTAGTGCGCGGTGTAGAAGTCGAAGCCGAACACGTAGTCGTACTGGATGTTGAGCACGCCGGTGACCATTTCGAACAGGATGCCGCCGACCAGGCACAGCAGCGACACCCGCTCGACCACCTGGGCCAGCGAGCGCGCCGGCGGCCAGGCGAACAGCTTCGGCACCACCGACCACAGCTTGGCCAGCACCACCGGGATGAGCACCAGACCCAGTCCCACGTGCAGGCCCTCGGTCAGCCGGAACAACCAGGACGGCCGGGTCGGCCAGTCGAACAACGGCAGGTGCAGCCACCCGACGCCGGGCGGGAACGCCTGACCGAACCGGGGGACGTAGGCGACGTAGTCCAACAGCCCGGTGAGGATCACCGCCGGCAGGCACACCAGCAACACCGCGCCGAACACCGAGGTCAGCCATGGGCCGCGCAACGGACTGCGCCAGGACCGGGTTCGTCCCAGCCCGGGCGGACGCAACCGCTCGACCGTCCGCCACAGGGGGACGGGGAAGCCATACTTCGGAGCCGCCATGTCGGCGAAGCTAGCGAGTTCTTGACCATCAGGACGGCATCTACACCGTTCCGTAACCGCTCGGTAAGAGCCGGAGTGCTCGTGAGTGAAAAGTAGCGCTATAGCGTTACTTTTCACTCACGAGGTCGAAGGCCGGTCAGGACGGGGTGCGGTGCGCGGCGGCCAGCGGCAGGCGCACCTCGAACCGGCAGCCCGGGCCGTGGTTGCGGGCCTCGATCCGGCCGTCGTGCGCCTCGACGAGACCCCGCGCGATCGCCAGGCCCAACCCGGCGCCGACCCCGCCGTCCGTGCCGCCACCGCCGCCGTTCGACTCGCCGTCCGCGCCGGCGCGCTCACCCGCTCCCCCGCCGACCTCGGCGCCGACCATCGCGCGCGTCGCGTTCCCCGAACCCGCCGAGGACTCCGGCCCGGTGACGGGCTCGGTGTTGGCCGGCGTGCGCGCCACGGTGCCCCGGAAAGCGACGTCGAAAACCCGGTCCAGATCGGACTCCGGGATGCCCCCACAGCCGTCCTGCACCCGCAGCCAGGCCTGGCCGTCCTCGATCCCGGCGGCCAGCACCACGGTGCCGTCCGGCGGAGTGTGCCGGACGGCGTTGGAGATCAGGTTGCGCACCACTCTGGCCAGCTCAGGGTCGCTGCCCCAGACCACCGGCCACACCACGTCCGGCGCGGCGGCCAGCCGGACGCCTTTGCTGTTGGCCCGCGCGGACTCGGCCGCCACCGCCTCGGACACCACCTCACCGAGCGGCACGGCGGCCAGCGAAAGCCGCAGCGCCCCGGAGGTGATCCGGGACAGCTGGAACAGGTCGTCCACCATGCCGGCCAGCCGTTCGGTCTCCTTGCCGATCCGCCGCGCGTAGAGGCCGGTCTCCTCGGGGTCGCTGACCACCCCGTCGGCCAGCGCCTCGGACATGGCACGGATGCCGGCCAGCGGGGTGCGCAGGTCGTGGCTGATCCAGGTGACCAGCTCGCGCCGCGCCGACTCGGCGGCGCGTTCCCGGTCCCGGGCCTCGCGCTCCCAGACGCTGTCGCGGGCCAGGCCCCGACCGAGCAGCAGACCCGCCGGCACACACACGGCCCCGACCACCAGGCACACCGCGACGGTCTGGTTCAGCTGTGGGTCCAGCATGAACCCACTCACGCCGAGCACCCCGACCAGCGCGGCGAGCACCGGGATCAGCACCAGCACGGTAACTGCCGCCGTGATCGAACGGCGGCGCATCAACTGCAGCAGCACCGCGCCCACCAGTGCAACCGGCACTGTGAACAGCAGTGCAAGCTGCCACACCTGACCCAACTCGGCCCACACCACGCTCACCCTAGTGACCACCTGGTGAGCCGACGTCGTAGCGGTAGCCGACGCCCCACACCGTGCTGATCCGGCGCGGCGCGGTGGGGTCCGGCTCGACCTTCTCGCGCAGCCGCCGCACGTGCACAGTGACCGTGGACTGGTCGCCGAAGCTCCAGCCCCACACCCGTTCCAGCAGCTCCGAGCGGGTGAACGCCTGGCCGGGGTGGCGGATCAGGAACGCCAGCAGGTCGAACTCGCGCACCGTCAACGACAGCTCCTGGCCACCGAGGGTGGCGCGCCGGGCGGCCACGTCGACGGTCAGGTCGCCGTCGACGAGCGTGGGCGGCGGGCCGGCGCCGACGGCCGAGCGTGCGGTGTCCCGATACCTGCGCAGAACCGAGGAGACCCGCAACACCAACTCCCGAGGGCTGAACGGTTTGGTGAGGTAGTCGTCGGCGCCGAGCTCGAGACCGACCACCCGGTCCTCCTCCTCGCCGAGCGCGGTCAGCATGATGATCGGCACCCCGGACGAGGACGGCCGGGCCCGCAGCTCGGCACACACCCGCAGCCCGGACAACCCGGGCAGCATCAGGTCGAGGACCACCAGATCCGGTGGTCTCAGCTCGGCGGTGGCCAGCAACAACCCGCGCTCGCCGTCGGCGGCCAGCGACACCTGATAGCCGGACCTGGTCAGGTAGCGGCTCACCACATCACGCACGGTAGGGTCGTCGTCGACCACGAGCACGTGCCCCGCGGTGCCGGTCATCGACCCGCCGTCAGCACGCCGTCACCACCGGTCACCCCGTGACGGTACGCCGGTGGTCCTCGACGCCGGCCACCGCCGCACCGGCAACGTCATCGGTCGGTAAGAAGCCGGGCACGGTCGAGAGCAGCCGGTCTCCTAAGGTGTGACGAATGATCACGGCTGATGTTGTGCTGCCCTGCCTGAACGAACAGGACGCTCTGCCCGGGGTACTCGGCCGGCTGCCGGCCGGCTACCGGGCGATCGTGGTGGACAACGGCAGCACCGACGACACCGCGAAGGTGGCCGCCGCCGCCGGGGCCACCGTGGTGCACGAGCCGCGCAAGGGTTACGGGTCCGCGGTGCATGCCGGGGTGCTCGCGGCGACCGCCGAGTACCTGTGCGTGCTGGACGCGGACGGCTCGCTGGCCCCCGAGGCGCTGCCCGAACTGGTTGCGGCGGTGGCCAGCGGGTCGGCCGAGATGTCGGTCGGGCGACGGGTGCCACTCGGCGCCGGTGCCTGGCCGTGGCACGCGCGGGCCGGCAACATGGTGATCGCCGCGTTGCTGCGCAGGCGCGGGGTCGCGGTGCACGACATCGCGCCGGTGCGCGCGGTGCGCCGCGCCGCGCTGCTTGAGCTGGACGTCCGAGACCGCGCCTCCGGCTACCCGCTGGAGCTGCTGCTGCGCGCGGGGGCAGCCGGCTGGCGGCTGCGCGAGTTCGATGTGGAGTACCGGCCGAGGACCGGCGGCCGTTCCAAGGTGTCCGGCTCGCTGCGCGGCACGGTACGCGCCGCGACCGACATGACCGCGGTGCTGGCCGGTATCCGATGAGCCAACCGGTGCCGGGGGCCGTGTTGCTGGTGCTGGCCAAGGCACCGGTGGCGGGGCGGGCCAAGACCAGGCTGTGCCCACCGGCCACCGCGCGCGGCGCGGCCCGGATTGCCGCCGCCGCGTTGTTGGACACCCTGGACGCGGTGCTCGCGGTGCCCGACGCGGTGGCGATGATTGCCTTGACCGGCGAGCTGGCCGACGCCGAGCGCGCCGCCGAGCTGGCCGACACGCTTGCCGGCGTGACCCGGTTCGACCAGTGTGCCGGCGGCCTCGGCACCCGGATCGCGCATGCGCATGTCCAGGTGGCGGCGCGCGCGCCCGGCTCGGTGGTGCTGCAGATCGGCATGGACACCCCGCAGCTGGACCCGGCCACGATGACCGAGGCACTCGCCGCACTGCGGGCGCCGGGCGGCCCGGACGCGGTACTGGGTCCGGCGTCCGACGGCGGGTGGTGGGCGCTGGGGCTGCGAGACCCGAACGCCTCGGCACTGATCGCGGACGTACCGACCTCGCGCGCGGACACCGGCGAGCGGACGCTGGCCGCGTTGCGGGCCGCCGGACTGACGGTCCAACCCCTGGTGGAGATGCTGGACGTGGATACCGCGCGGGACGCGCTTGAGGTGGCCTCGTCAGGCCGGGCCGGGCGGCGGTTCACCGCCGAGGTGGCCGCGGTCCTCGGCGACCCGGCGTCCGGTCGCACCCTCGGCATGGAGCGGCCGAGGTGATGGGTTGGCGAGCCGAGCCAGCCGGATTGTCCGGCCGAGGCGAGGCGCCCGACCCGACACCGGCGCCGAGCGCGGTGGGTGTGTTCGACCTTGGCCTGGCCGGGCGGGCCTGCCGGCTGGATCGCGCAGGCGCCTCGGCCACCCCGTTGCCGGTGCAGCGCTGGCGGGCCGACGCCGGGCGGTCGGACCGGTGGCTGCTGGAGCGCTGCCAGGGCCCGACGGTCGACCTGGGCTGCGGACCCGGCCGGTTGGTCGTCGCGCTGACCGAGCGTGGCGTGCCGGCGCTGGGCGTGGACTCCTCGACCGTGGCGATCAAGCTGTGCACGAGCCGCGGCGCGGTGGCGCTGCGCCGTGACGTGTTCGGCGCGCTGCCCGGGGAGGGCCGATGGGACCATGCGCTGCTCGCGGACGGCAATGTGGGTATCGGCGGCAACCCGGTCGCGCTGCTGTGCCGGGCAAGGCAGTTGCTCAACCGGCACGGCTCGGTGCTGGTGGAGCTGGCGCGCCACCCCGGCCTGTGGCGCGGCTCCGCGCGGTTGGTCGGGCCGGACGGCAGGCCCGGGGGGTGGTTCCCGTGGGCGCAGGTAGGCCGACAGGCGATCCACGGGGTCGCCGAGTCGGCCGGGCTTCGGTTGTGTCGGGTAGAGGGCCGACGCCGGGTGTTCGCGGAGCTGCGTCCACACCGGTAGCGCGCACACGGGTAGCGCGCACACCGGTAGCGCGCACACCGGTAGCGCGCACAAAAAGGCGGCCACCGAGGATGCGGAGGCCGCGAGGGCTTTAGGAGCCGCACCGGCGTGGGGAGGGGGGACCTACGCCGGTGCGGCGGCTGAAGCCTGAACCGGCTCACGCCGGACCAGGAACTGGCTGGATACCTCTACGGTACCCGCAAAAGAAGGATTCCACTCCCTTAAATTTGAGGCTGTTTCCGAACAGTGACCGCACTGACCCGGTACCGAGATCGTGTCACCCGCGCGCGGCGCCCGAGCACCCCTGTCCGGCCCGCCGAGACTCGTCCGCGCGGCGGGCGCCGCTCCGTGCCAGCCACTGGGTCAGCCACTGGGCTGGCTGCCCAGTATGACCGGCACCGTGCGCCCGTCGCTCAAGGTCAGCGTCACCCGGTCGCCAGGCGCATGGCTGCGGATGGCCGCGACCAGGTCGTCACCGAAGGTCACCGACCGGTCGTCGACCTTGGTGACCACGTCACCCTGCTTGAGGCCGGCATGCTGTGCTGCTCCCCCCGGCGTCAAAAGGCCGAGCGTTACGCCGGGGTTGTCCGGCAGCCTGGTCATCCGCGAGCTGCCCTGCACCTGCACGCCGAGCACCGCCATCGTCGAGTGCCCGGTCTGCTCCAGCTCCTGGGCGACCCGCTTGACCTGGTTGATCGGGATGGAGAAACCGAGGCCCACCGAGCCGCCCTGGTCGCCGTCACCGCCCCCGATGCTGAGGATCGCGGTGTTCACGCCGATCACCTTGCCGTCGATGTCCAGCAGCGGGCCGCCGGAGTTGCCAGGGTTGATCGCGGCGTCGGTCTGGATGGCGTCCAGCACCTCGCCCTGGTCCTGAGCCGGGCTGGCGGACGGCGGCAACGGTGAGAGTGGGGTGTTCGGCAACGGGTTGGGGAACAGCTTGCCCGGTCCGCGCGGCGGCGTGGGCGGGGAGTCGTCGTCGCCCACCGAGACCGCACGGTTCAGTGCGCTGACGATGCCGGTGGTCACGGTGCCGTCCAGGGCAAGCGGCGCACCGATCGCGAGCACCGACTGGCCGACGCGCACCGAGTCGGAGTTGCCGAGGGTGACCGGGCGCAGGCCGGAGATGTTCTGCGCTTTGACCACCGCGATGTCCGACTTGGCGTCCCGGCCGACGATGGTGGCCCTGGTGATCCGACCGTCCGGGAACAGCACCTTGAGGTCACCGCCGGTGGCCGCCATCGAGATCACGTGGTTGTTCGTCAGGATCAGGCCGTCCGGGCTGACCACCATGCCGGTACCCGCGTCGGACTGGAGGGCGGTGGTGACCCGCAACTGGACCACGCTGGGCAGCACACGCTGCGCGATCGCCTCCACCGCGCCCTGCGGCGCGGCGGCCGAGTCGGCATCCGGCAACGGGTCGTCCAACACGCTGAGGTGACCGCCGGACGCGGCGAACTGGTAGCCCACCAGGCCACCCAGACCGCCACCGATCAGCGCGGCCAGCAGCGCCAGCACCAGCCCGCCTACCACCAGCTTGCCTCGGGTCAGGCCGCGCCGCTTGGCACCGCCCTGCTCCGGCTGTTGTTCGGTGGATTGGTTGAACAGCCGGAACCCGCCGTCCGCGCCCTGGCCGCCGGCGTTGCCACCGCCCGGTTGGCCCGACCCGTCCGAGTAGGAGGGATAGCCCGGCTGGCCGGACCCACCGGGGTAGGACGGGTAGGTCGGATAGGACTGGGTCGGCTGGTAGCCCTGCTGGTACCCGGGCGCTCCGCCCGCCTGCTGGCCAGCGGAGCCAGCGGAGCCAGCGGAGAACTGGCCGGCCTGCGAGGCCCCCGGCGCCGGCCCGGTCGACGCGTTGGGCCGGGCCCAGGGTGAACCGTCCTTGCCAGCGGACTCGCCCGGCCGCGCAGAAGGCTGCTCAACGGCTCCGGGCTGCCCCGATGCCGAGGACTGGCCCCGCGACTGGGGCTGGCCCGAGGGCTGGGACACGCCAGGCGACTCGGACCGCGTGTCCTCGGACCGGGACACGCCAGGCGACCCGGCGCTGCCACCGGGTTGTTCCGGTCCGCCGGGCGCTGTCTGCTTGATGGTGGGTTGGTCCGCCGCGTCGCTGGCCCGCTGCCCGGGCGTGCCGGCATCCTGCTGGCCTTCGGACCGGTCGGTTTGTTGCCGGCCACCGTTGTCGCGTTCGGTGCCGGAGCTGTCTGGTGTGCCGGGCTGCTCAGGCCGCGTCGACCCGGGTGCTTCCTGGGCGCGGTCGACCGCGTCCTCACGCTGCCTGGGCGAATTGTCGTGGGCCATACCCTCACCGTGGTTTATGAAGCTGATGTGCGGAGCGCCGCTCCGTCCGACCGAGCGTAGGACGCCGCGCCGCCGTCCGTGCCCTTACCCTCAATATCCCTTACCGCGCGCTGCCGCGTCCCCCCATCTGGGCCAATACCTCGACCTGGACACGCCGCTACCCCGGCTGGCCCGGCCCGCCGGGCAGGCGCATGGCCAGCAGGGCACCACCGGCCGTGCCGCGGCCAGCGGTCACCGACCCACCGTGCCGTTGCGCGACCTGTTTGACAATGGACAGCCCCAGGCCGCTACCCGGCCGCCCCCGATCCTCGGTTGCCCGGTAGAACCGGTCGAACACCCTTGGCAGGTCGGCATCGGCGATACCGGGACCGGCGTCAGCCACCTCCAACATTGCCGTTCCGTCCCCGACCGGGTGCAACCCGACCCAGACCACCCCGTCCGGCGGGCTCCACTTCACCGCGTTGTCCAGCAGGTTCAGCACGGCACGCTCCATCGCGGTGGCGTCACCGAACATTGTCCATGGTGTCAACGACGGCTCGATGCGGATATCCCCGGCGCGCCGCCGCGCCCTGGCCAGCGCCCGTTCCACCACCTCGACAAGGTCCAGCTGCTCGTGCTCGGCTCGTGGCGCGTCCTCCCTCGCCAGCTCCACCAGGTCACCGACCAGCGTGGACAGCTCCTCGATCTGGCCCCGCACATCATCGAAGATCTCCTTGCGGTCCGCTTCGGGCAGCGAGTGCGCGCCCGGCTGGCTTGCCGCTATGAGCAGCTCCACGTTGGTGCGCAGCGAGGTCAGCGGGGTGCGCAGCTCGTGCCCGGCGTCGGCGACCAGCCGGCGTTGTTGCTCCTGCGAGCCGGCTACCGCGCCCAGCATCGCGTTGAAGCTGTGCGTGAGCCGAGCCAGCTCGTCGTTGCCGGTCACCGGGATCGGCCGCAGGTCACCGGTCGCGGCGACCCGCTCGGTGGCCGACGTCAGCCGCTTCACCGGCCGCAGCCCCGCCTCGGCCACGGTCGCCCCGGCCAGCCCGGCGACCACCACCCCGGCCCCGCCGACCAACGCCAGCACCACGCCCAGCCCGGCAAGGGTGTGCCGCATCGGGTCCATCGGCTGCGCCAGCACCAGCGCCAGTCCCTGCGGCCCCGCCGGCACGGCGAGCACCCGCAGATCCCGCACCGTGTGCAACGAGGTGGGCTGGCGTCCTCCCGCGACATCCCGCTCGTCGGCCCCGATCGGCGGCGGCGGCGAGTCCGGCACGGTGTAGCCGTTGCCCCGCGCGTCGATCAGCCCGACCCGGATGTCCGAGCCGTACAGCGCCGCCGCCGGCAGGTTGTACTGGTTGCTGAGCAGCCCGCTGGAAACCACAGTGACCGCGCGCTGGCGCAACTGGTCGTCCAGATCCGAGTACAACGAGCCGCGGACCACGTAGAACGCCGCGGCGGACACCCCGGCCGCCGCCATTCCCACCATGATCGCGGAGAGCAGCGCCACCCGCATGCGCAGCGAAACCTGCTCCGCGGCGCGGTGAATTACCACCGGCCCACCGGCGTCACGGTGGGCTCTCCCGCAGCACGTAGCCGACCCCGCGCACAGTGTGGATCAGCCGAGGCTCATCCCCCAGCTCGGTCTTGCGGCGCAGGTAGCCGATGTAGACCTCCAGCGCGTTGCCGGTGGTGGGGAAGTCGTATCCCCATACCTCCTCCAGGATCCGCCCCCTGGTCAGCACCCGGCGCGGGTTGGTCAGCAGCAGCTCGAGCAGCGAGAACTCGGTACGGGTCAGGCTGATCGACCGGTCGCCCCGGCGCACCTCGCGGGTCTCCGGGTTCAACGAGAGGTCGGCGAAGGTCAGCGGCTCCAGCTCGACGTCGTCGGCGCCGAGGCCGGTGCGTCGGCGCAGCAACGCGCGCAACCGGGCCAGCAGCTCCTCCAGCGCGAACGGCTTTGGCAGGTAGTCGTCGGCGCCGGCATCCAACCCGGCGACCCGGTCGGATACCGCGTCCCGCGCGGTGAGCACCAGTATCGGCAGGTCGTCACCGGTGCCGCGCAGCCGACGGCACACTTCCAGGCCGTCCAGCCGGGGCATCATCACGTCCAGCACCATCGCGTCCGGCCGGGAGGCGCCGACCGAGCTCAACGCGGCCTGCCCGTCGCTGGCCAGCTCGACCTGGTAGCCGTTGAACGTCAACGACCGGCGCAGCGACTCACGGACCGCCCTGTCGTCGTCGACCACCAGAATCCGCATGTCGCCAGTGTGACTTCCCCATCTGAGAACCACCTGAGCGGACACGGCTCGCGAGTGCGTAGTACCCCCTGAGGGCGCTACGCACTCACGAGGCGGCCATCAGTCGAAGCTGGCGAAGTAGTTGGCGGCCATGTCCTTGTCGCCGTGGCCCTGCTCATCGGCTCGGTGCAGCCGGGCCGCCATCGCCTCGGCGAGGTAGAGCCGGGCGCCGTTCTCCCTGCCGGCCTCGGCGATCAGGTCGGCGTCCTTGCTGGCCACGCTCACCGTGAAACTGGGCTCCCAGTTCTCCCGCAGGATCGCGCCGGCCTTGGCCCGCAGGTAGGGCAGGTCCAATGGGCCGCCGTCCACCGCGTCCAGGAACGCCTGCGGGTCCACGTCCAGCGCCTTGGCCAGTGCCACCGCCTCGGCGCTGGCCCCGGTGATCGCCAGTACCCAGCTGTTGACCACCAGTTTGAGCTTGCTCGCGGCGGAGTCGGCGGCGTCCTCACCCAGCCAGACGGTCTTGCGGCCGACGGCCTCGAACACCGGGCGCAGCGCCTGTTCGGCGGAACGCGGGCCGGCGGCGAACATCACCAGCTCGCCCTGCTCGGCGGGCGCCCGGGTACCCAGCACCGGCGCGTCGACGATCACCAGGCCGTGCTTGCCCGCGACCTGGGCCAGCTGGGCCGCGCCGGTGGGCCCCACGGTGGTGCACTGCGCCCAGATTTGACCTTCCCGCAGGCCGGTGGCGGCGTCGGAGATGACCTGGGCCACGGTCGGGGCGTCGCGCAGCATCGTGAGGATCACGTCGGCGCCGTCGACCGCCTCGGCGGGCGAGTCGAACACCTGGGCTCCTTCGGCGGCGAGCGGCTCGGCCTTGGCCCGGGACCGATTCCACACCCGCAGCGGCAGGCCAGCTTCGAGGATGTTGCGCGCCATGCCGGCGCCCATGATTCCGACGCCCAACAGGGCCACCGTCGGCTTCGCGGTAGAGGTTGCAGTCATGGTCACCACGCTACGACGCGCTCGAGGTCCCCGCCCGCGTGAGCCGAGGGTCCGTCCCTTTGGTCTCAGGCAACCGCCACATGGCGAGCGCCGCCGAGACCAGGCCGAGGACGATCGCGCAGAGCAGGGACGCCTTCGGCAGCTGGTGAGCGGCGAGGAAGGTCTGCGGGTAGGGCGCGGTGCCGCCGGGGTGGCGGCCGAGCCGGCCCACGGTGCGCCGGGTCGGTGTGTCGCACCGAGATGGCGAACGCCGGCGCGGCGACCGCCCACACGTAGTAGGTGACGGTGCCGCCGACGGTCATCCCGACGACCCGCGGCACAGCTAGATCGCGTTGGACCACAGGCCGCGCGAGCGCCGGGGCGCGATCTCGGCAAGGTAGGTCTGCGCCGAGGGCAGTTCCCCGCCGTGCGCGAGCCCCTGCGCCAGCCGGGCCCGGCGGCGGACCCCACGGACAGCATCATCGCCAGCCTGCGGCCCGCCGGTCGGCCAGCCAGCCGAGAAGGAAACCGCCGAAGGGACGGCCAGGAAACCCACGGCGAACACGGCCAGCGCCTTGAACAGGTCGGCGCTGGCATCCCCGCCGGTGAAGAACTGGGCCGCAGAGAACGAACGTGGCTGGATTTTCCGGTGGTGTTCCAGTCGGACCACTCCATCGCGTTGGCGATACCGATATCGACCAGCGCCCCGGTTCCGCTCGGTCAGGTCCGGGTCGGTGCGCCACCGGCGGTCATTCGACGGCCAGCCGCTCGGCGGCGAAACCCGCCAGCAGCGCGGCACCGCTACCGAGCACCGAGGAGTCGAAGCGAGCCAGCGGCGAGTGGTTCGCCGGCGCGCCGGCCGGGTCCGCGTCCGGCGGGCAGGCACCGAGCAGGAACATCACCCCGGGCACCCGCGCCAGCACCCGGGAGAAGTCCTCGGAGGCACTCACCGGGTTCGGCAGCGGGTAGAACCACCGCTCGCCGAGCATCTCGCGGACCACACCGGTGGCGAACTCGGCCTCGGTGGCGTCGTTCACCGTCGTCGGGTACTCGGCGCGCAGCGTCGCGTCGACCTCTACGCCGTGCGCGGAGGCGACCCCGGTCAGGCAGCGGGTGATCGCCTCGCGCAACCGGGGCTCCGCGTCCGGCGCGAAGGCCCGCACGGTGGCCTCGAACATCGCGGTGTCCGGCAGGACGTTGCGGCGGCTGCCCGCGCGCAGCACCGCCACGGTGATGACCACCGGGTCGAACACGTCGAAGGTGCGGGTGACCATGGTCTGCAGCGCGCCGATCATCTCGGCGGCCGCCACGACCGGGTCCCGACCCTCGTGCGGGGTGGCGCTGTGGCCGCCGAGGCCGTGCACCGTCACATCCAGCGCATACGAGGCGGCCAGCGTGACGCCCGGCCGACCGGCCACCATCCCGGCGGGCAGTCGGTTCGAAGTGACGTGCAGCGCGTAGGCATGGTCGGCGCGGCGGCCGGCGGCGTCCAGCACACCCTCCCGGATCATCGCGCCGGCACCGTCCCAGCCCTCCTCACCGGGCTGGAACATGAACACCACGTCACCGGCCAGCCGGTCACGGTGCGCGCAGAGCAGCCGCGCGGCACCGACCAGCGCGGCGGTGTGCAGGTCGTGGCCGCAGGCATGCATCGCACCGTTGGTCGCGGCGAACTCCTCGCCGGAACGCTCGGCCACCGGCAGCGCGTCCATGTCGCCGCGCAGCAGTACCGTGTGCGGTCCGCTGGTGGCGGTCGTGCCACCGGTGCCGGGCGGGCCGGTGCCGCGCAGCACGGCGGTCACCGAGGTCGTCACGGTGCCGGTGTCGACCTCAAGGGGCAGCCCACGCAGCGCCTCGAGCACTTGCTCCTGCGTGCGGGGCAGCTCGAGACCGACCTCGGGTTGGCGGTGCAGTGCCTCACGCAGTCGCGCCAAGTCCGGCTGCAGCAAGCGGGCGTCGTCGAGTAGGTCCACCGCGCGGCTCCTCGTTGTCTTCGGCGGCTGAAAGTGTGCGCGGCGGCGCAGGCAGCGGCGCTATGTTCGACACATTCGACCACTGATGCGGCCACATGGCGAGAAAACGTGCAGCCAGGGTTCTCCGAGGAGGATTTGGCGCTCGTGCACGCCCTGCAGCTCTCGCCCCGGGCGAGCTGGAGCGCCTTGGCGCCGGTGCTCGGCGCCTCGCCGACGGCGTTGGCGCAGCGCTGGGCCCAACTGCGCGGCGCCGGGCTGGCCTGGGTGGCCGGATACCCGATGCGTGAGTTGCTGTCCGGCGAGACGCTGGTTGCCGTGGTCGAGGTGAACTGCGCACCGGGCACCTTGACCTCGGTGGCCACCCGGCTGGAGCAGATTCCCGAGGTGGTCACCATCGAGCACACCGCGCACGGCAGAGACCTGTTGGTCACCGTGAACGCGCGGACATTCGGCGGGTTGTCCGCGCTGTTGCTCGACCAGCTGTCCCGGATCCCCGGGGTGGCCTCCACCCGCAGCCACCTCGGCGCCCGGACGCACTTCGAGGGCGGCCGGTGGCGCCTCGACGCGCTCGACCAGGCGCAACGGGACGCGATCGGGGCGCAGCTACGGGCGCAGCGGCGTGACGCGCCCGCCAAGGGACAGCTGCCGAGCGATCTGACCACACCGGTGCTCGCGCCGATGGTCCGTGAGCTGTGCCGGGACGGGCGGTCCAGCGCGGCCGAGCTGGCCACGCGGGTCGGACGCCCGGCGTCCATGGTGCGCCGCCAGCTCGCGACGTTGCTGCGTTCCGACGCGCTGGCGCTGCGCTGCGAGGTCGCGCAGCTCTACACCCGCTGGCCGGTGTGTGTCACCTGGTGGTGCCGGTTGCCCGGCAGCGCGGTGCGCCCGACGGTGGCCCGGCTGCGCAAGGACCCGAGGGTGCGGATGTGTGTCTCGCTGACCGGGCCGGCGAACTTCCTGGTACAGGCCTGGATCACTGACATCGCTGAGTTGGTGGCCGCCCAGAACCGGCTCGAGCGGCTGCTGCCGGCCGGCGAGATCACCGACAGCTCGGTGACGCTGCGCACCCGCAAGCGGATGGGCTGGCTGCTGCACCCGGACGGCCGCTGCACCGGCGAGGTCGTACCGACCTGGCCTCCGGCCTCGTGAGTGAAAAGTAGTGCTATAGCGTTACTTTTCACTCACGAGCCGAAGGCATTGCGGGCGGCCTCGACGCCGAGGGCGGCCCGCTCGGTGAAGCCGGTGTGGCTGCCGGCGAGCAGCTCCCGCCCAGCCTCGACCAGGGCACCGAGCGCGGCGAAGGCGAACCGGCCGCCGACCGATATCCGGTGCACGCCGGCTTCGGCGAGCTCGGCGACGGACGGACCGCCGGGCACCGCCAACACGTTCACCGGCCGGTCCAGCGAGGTGACCACGGAGCGGATGTCGTCGAGGTCGCGCAGCCCCGGCGCGTAGAGCACGTCGGCGCCGGCCTCCTGGAAAGCCTGCAGCCGGCTGATCGTGTCGGCAAGCTCGGGCCGGGCGTGCAGGTAGTTCTCCGCGCGGGCGGTGAGCACTAGGCCGGTCGGGTCGCTGCGCACGGCCTCGGCGGCTGCCCTGATCCTTTCGACCGCGTGTTCGGCACGGTAGATCGGGTCGTCGGACCGACCGGTGAAGTCCTCGATCGAGCAGCCGGCCAGCCCGACGCCCATCGCCAGCCGAACGGTCCGCGCGACCGCCTCGGGCTCGTCGGCGAACCCGTTCTCCATGTCCGCCGAGACCGGCAGCTCGGTGGCCGCCACCATGATGCGGGCGTGCTCGAGCACCTCGTCCCGGCTGACCGAGCCGTCCAGGCGACCCAAGGTGGCGGCGAACCCGCTGCTCGTGGTGGCCAGCGCGGCGAAACCCAGTGAAGCAAGCACCCGGGCCGAGCCGACGTCCCACGGGTTGGGCAGCAGCAGCGGACTGCCCTGGTGGTGCAGCTGGCGGAACCGTTCCACTCGATCTTCGACCATGTGCCGAGACGCTAGTGCCCTGTCCTGGCTGGGCCGCGCTGCCACGCCCGCGTCACGCTCAGGCGCGGCGGCCGGATTCCAGGTGCTGCTTGGCCAACCGCAGCTCCTCGCGAACCTCACCTTCCAGACGCCGGGCAAACAGCGGCTCGAGCAACCACCGCAGCATCGGGGTGAACTGGAACGTCAGCGTCCGCACGACCCGGGTACCGCCGTCTGCCTCGCTGGTCTCGAAGCTGGCCCGGAAGTCCGCCACGGCGTGCGCGATGCGGTTGGCCGGCAACGGCGTCAGACCGATGTCGATACGGCGGCCCGGTGTGCGGCGGACGTACTGGACGACCTTCGGCTGGCGCAGGCCGACGAGCTTGGGCCGGCAGGCGAAGGTGAGCACCTCGCCCTCGCGACGCGCCCACAGCACTGGGTGAATCTTCTTGTCCACCCTCGCGTAGCGGTCGATGTCCATCACCATGTCCAACACCTCGTCCGGGGTGCAGCCGATGATTGCTTCAGCGCGCACTGTCACCATAGGTGAGAGAGTACTCTCTCACCTATGGTGACAGCACCTTTTCAGACCCCGAGGGAACGGCTGCTCGTCGCCGCCGCGGGCCTGTTCGCCAGCCAGGGCTACCGAGCCACCTCCGTCGCCGACATCCAGCTGACCGCGGGGCTCACCGGGGGATCCGGCGCGCTGTACAAACACTTCGCCTCCAAGAAGGCGCTGCTGGCCGAAGTCGTCGGCACCCACGTCGCCACCATGCGACAGGGACGCAAGTCGTTCACCGAAGCGGCGCCTGAGCAGCTGGAGCCCGCGCTGCGTTTCCTGGTGAACGCGATGTGGACCGCGATGCACCACGATCACCAGGTACTGCGGGTGATGCTGCGGGACCTCGACAGGTTCCCCGAGCTGCTCGACCAGGTCTGGGCCCAGGTGCGCACCTGCGTCTACGACGAGCTGGCCACCTGGCTACGCAACCAGCACGACCGAGGGACCATCGAGGTGGCCGACCCGGAAGCCACCGCGGCGGTCCTGTTGGCGTCGCTGACCTACTACCCGATCCTCGACATCCTGATCGGGCACACCCCCGGTGACCTCGAGCCCGCCCGCTACGCCGAAGCATGGGTGAGCCAAGCCCTCGCGGCGCTGCGCCCCACCCCGAGGTGACCGTCTCAGCCCTCGCCCTGGGGCAGCGGATGCACGGTCAGCCACTGACCCACCGGAATGGGGTGCGCGGACTCGTAGCCGGTGGGCAACGGGATGTCGCCGGCCACCGTCCGGTACTCCACCGGCCAGGCGTGCAGCTGCACCAGCACGTTCGGGTCGGCCGACAGCATCGCGGCGTAGTCGCGCACCGCGCGCACATAGCGCACGTCGTTGTTGTAGCGGTGCAGCGCGCGGTCCAACCGGGCCGGATCCGCGCCGCCGTTGGAGGCCAGGTAGTTCGCCGCGCCCATGATCGCGTCCCGTGGGTCCCACACGTCGCCGCCCAAGCCGTAGGCGGCCCAGGTGGCCGGCATGAACTGCATCGGGCCCTGCGCGCCGGCACTGGACAGTCCGACCACCCGACCCATCCGGGTCTCCACCAGGTTCACCGCCGCAAGCACCGTCCAGTCCACGCCGAACCGGCGCTGCGCCCGGTCGTAAAGGCCACGCAGCACGTCCACCGGCAGCGGATCGACGACCCGCCAGGCCGGCAGGTTCGCACCTGGCGGCCCGGACAGCGAAAGCAGTTGCCGGTAGGCGTCGACCGCACGACGAACCTGCTCGCGCAGCGAAGGGTCGACGGCGGCCAGCACGGCGGTGTCCCACTCCGGGTGGTCGCCGAGCAGCTGGTAGCCGTTCTCCGCCAGCCGGCCGGCGTTGGCCAGCTGGTTGGCACTGGCGTCCGGGTCGTGGCTGGTCCGCGCGGCCGAGGTGATCCGGCAGGCCAGCCCGGCGGGATCGGCGGTGCTCGGACAGCCCTTGGTGGCGTGCGACGGCTCACCCCGCGTCGAACAGCCTGTGAGCGCGACGAGCAGAGCCACCAGCACCGCCGCACGGCGCGGGCTCAGTGTTCCTGCGAACCGGCCAACCACGTGCCGCTACGTTAGTGCCCGGCGCGGGGTAGGGCGTCGGCCGGGGCACCCGCCGGCTGCTCGCCCCACCGTTCGTTGTGCACCGCGGCGGCGAGTGGGCGGCGGTCCCGCCAGCCGTGTCGCTCCAGGTCAGGCGCGGTTTCCAGGTGGCTGACCGGACCGAGGCACAGCCACGCGACCGGCCGGATGCCGGCCGGGATGCCCAGCAGCGCGGCGAGGTAGTCCTCGTTGTAGAAGGAGACCCAGCCAACGCCGTACTCCTCGGCGGTGGCGGCCAACCAGAGGTTCTGGATCGCCAGGCAGACCGAGTAGAGCCCGGCATCGGCGATGGCGTGCCGGCCGAGCACCGCCGGGGCACCCCGAGCGGGGTCATAGGTCACCACGACGGCCAGCGATGACTCCAGAATGCCCTCGACCTTGATGCGCTCGAACAGGTCGGCCCGCTCGCCGCGCAGCGTGTCCGCGAACTCGCGGCGCTGCTGGTAGACATGCCGCCGGAATGCCTCCCGCGTGTCGTCGTCACGCACTAGGATGAAGTCCCACGGCTGGGTCAGCCCGACACTGGGCGCGGCATGCGCGGCCGCCAGGATGCGCTCGAGCACCTCCTCGGCGATGGGTTCGCCGGTGAACTCGCCCCTTACGTCTCGACGGCGGTGGATGACCTCGTAAATCTCGCTCATGGTGCGCACCAGGCCATCCTCTCCCGCCTACTTGATGAGGACTGTGAGCACCGCGAGAACCAAGAAGATCACCCCCGCGACGAAACAGGTGACGGCGCCCCGGCGCGCATCGCCCTGCCGGCGCCCGGCTGGCCTGTCGTCGAACCCGGGTATCCCACCGAGCTGGCCATGGCTGCGGGAGCCCCACCAACCCAGCGCCAGCAGCCCTATCCCGAACAAGGCCAACACCACGGTGGTGGCAACCATTGCGTACTCCCCTGATCCCTCGGGTGACCGTCTGTGTGATCCCACGACGGTCCTCGGCCCGAGGTGAAGGCCCGGTCGTCATGCGTTACTCAGCAGGCTAGTTGATCGGGGGTCCGTAACTGACGCTGTTACTGATCCGGGTGTGGCGCGCGAAAGTCTCTCGCTGTTCCGCGCACACGGGCGCAGAACATCCCAACCGCCATCGGGCGGCCGTTCACATCACCGGCAGGACGGCAGCAGCGGGCCCACCGCGTCGCGACGCTACGATGTGGCAGGTAGGCCCTCATAGCTCAGGGGATAGAGCATCGGTTTCCTAAACCGAGTGCCGCAGGTTCGAATCCTGCTGGGGGCACATCTAGCGCACCATCCTGACCAGCGTCGATACGGCCCCTCACCAGCGGAAACCGGTGAGGGGCCGATCTTGTCCAGTCCGGCTGTGTCCGGCCAGAACGGGCCGTTTACGAGCATCTGGGCCAAATACCGGCCCAAGTTCGGCCTCCCCCGGCCCGGTGCGGTTACTGGTACGCCTTGCCCATGGCCACCCGAGCCGCGCTGTCTCGCCCGTGCAGGCACTTCGCGTAGACCTTGAGCAACACCTCCACCGAGTGCCCGGCCCACGCCGCTACCTGGGTGGCGTCTACGCCGCCTGCGAGCCACGTCGACACGGCTGCGTGCCGCAGGGTGTAGGGCGTCTCCGCGAGCGGCGTAGCGTGCAGCTCAGGGGCCAACGCGACCTTGCGCGCTTGCTGCCACATGCGGCTGTAGGTGATCACCGGTACGGGTCCACCCCGTTCGCCGTAGAACAAGCGACCTTCCGCGTCAGGCTTGAACTCCGCTAGGTGTCCCCGAAGGATCGCTGTGAGTTCAGGTGGAATGGGCACGATGCGTTCCTCTCCGTCAGGTCGATGCTTGAGCCCTCGGTCATCGCGGGGACGGCCGCTGTCGGTCCACTCCCGCCCAGCGTGCGGCGCGGTCCGTCGCAGGG
>DASYBQ010000129.1:0-33661 GCA_036500625.1 Pseudonocardia sp.
GCCAGCGACAAACCGGTGGAGGGCGACTCGCCGGCCGGCGACGGCACGAAGCCGCTCGAGTCGGCGGATCCGGCCGCGGTCCGGCTGCGCAAGCCGTCCAAGCGCCGGCAGGCCTCCAGCCTGGCCGACGCGGTCGCCGAGGCGATGGACGGCCCGGCGCCACCGACCGGCCCCGGTGCCGACAGTGCTCCGCCGCCGCCCGCCGGGGCCCGGCTGCCCGGCGCGCCGAAGCCCACCGCGGTGAAGCCGGCGAGCACGCCGGAGAAACCGGAGGCTGGCACCGACAAGCCGGTGGTCACCCGGGTCATCGACGGCGACTACGAGCTGCCCCCCGCCGACCTGCTACCCGCCGGCGCCCCGCCGAAGACCCGCAGCGCGGCGAACGACGCGATGATCGAGGCGATCAGCGGCGTGCTGGAGCAGTTCAACGTGGACGCCCAGGTCACCGGCTTCACCCGGGGCCCGACGGTGACCCGGTACGAGATCGAGCTCGGGCCGGCCGTCAAGGTCGAGAAGATCACCCAGCTCACCCGCAACGTCGCGTACGCGGTGGCCACCGACAACGTCCGGATCCTCGCCCCGATCCCCGGCAAGTCGGCGGTGGGTATCGAGGTACCCAACACCGACCGGGAGATGGTCCGGCTCGGGGACGTGCTGCGCTCGGCCAGTTCCCGCAAGGAGCAGCACCCGATGGTCATCGGCCTCGGCAAGGACATCGAGGGCCACTTCCTCACCGCGAACCTGGCCAAGATGCCGCACCTGCTGGTCGCCGGCTCGACCGGCTCCGGCAAGTCCAGCTTCGTCAACTCGATGCTGGTGTCGCTGCTGTCCCGGGCCACCCCGGACGAGGTCCGGATGATCCTGATCGACCCCAAGATGGTCGAGCTGACCCCCTACGAGGGCATCCCGCACCTGATCACGCCGATCATCACCCAGCCGAAGAAGGCCGCCTCCGCGCTGGCCTGGCTTGTGGAAGAGATGGAACAGCGCTATCAGGACATGCAGGTCAACAAGGTCCGCCACATCGACGACTTCAACCGGAAGGTCAAGTCGGGCGACATCACCGCGCCGCTGGGCAGCGAGCGGGAGTACCGCCCGTACCCGTACATCCTGGCCATCGTCGACGAGCTGGCCGACCTGATGATGACCGCGCCGCGCGATGTGGAGGATGCGGTGGTCCGGATCACCCAGAAGGCCCGTGCGGCCGGTATCCATCTGGTGCTGGCCACCCAGCGGCCCTCGGTGGACGTGGTCACCGGCCTGATCAAGACCAACGTGCCGTCCCGGCTGGCGTTCGCCACCTCTTCGCTGACCGACAGCCGGGTGATCCTGGACCAGCCGGGCGCGGAGAAGCTGATCGGCATGGGCGACGGGCTGTACCTGCCGATGGGCGCCGGCAAACCGGTCCGCATGCAGGGCGCCTACGTCAGCGACGAAGAGATCAACTCGGTCGTCGGGTTCGCCAAGGACCAGGCGCAGCCCGAGTACACCGAGGGTGTCACCGTGCAGAAGGCCGGCGAGCAGCGCGAGATCGACCCAGACATCGGCGACGACCTCGATGTGTTGCTGCAGGCCACCGAGCTGGTGGTGACCTCGCAGTTCGGTTCGACCTCGATGTTGCAGCGCAAGCTGCGGGTGGGTTTCGCCAAGGCGGGCCGGTTGATGGACCTGCTGGAGTCGCGCGGGGTGGTCGGGCCCTCGGAGGGCTCCAAGGCCCGCGATGTGCTGGTCAAGCCGGATGAGCTGCAGGGTCTGCTGTGGACCATCCGGGGCGGCGGGCCCACCGACGAGGCCGACGGCGAGGAGGACACGGACTGACCCAAGAAATGACGCCGGAGAAATGACGCCGGCCAGTCTGAGTCGGCAGTTCAGAGCTGCAGGAGCATGCGCGCGTTGCCCAGGGTGTTCGGGCGGACGTAGGCCAGGTCGAGGAACTCCGCGACACCGGCGTCGTAGGAACGGCGCATCTGTTCGTAGACCTCGGGGGCAACCGGCGTGCCGTCGATCTCCACGAAGCCGTGTCGGCTGAAGAACTCCCGCTCGAAGGTCAGCACGAACACCCGGCGCACCCCCAGCTCGCGGGCGGTACACAGCAGCGTGTGGACGAGTGCGTGACCGACGCCCTTGCCGGCAAGCTCCGGGTCGACCGCGACCGTGCGAATCTCGGCAAGGTCCTGCCACAGCACGTGCAGCGCACCACAGCCGACGATCAGGCTGTCCCGCTCCACCACCCAGAACTCCTGCACGTCCTCGTACAGGGTGACCATGTCCTTGGCGAGCAGCACCCGGCCCGCGTAGCGGTCCACCAGCGCCTTGATTCCCGCCACATCACCCGTACGAGCCCGCCTTGCGAGGAACGCCGTCACGTGGGCCCACACTAGGACATCCGGTCCCGGATACCCTTGACCCGTGCCAGTGCAACGGACAGTGCCAGGTGGAACGCCCCCGCGACGCGCGGCGTTGGTGACCCTTGGCTGCGCCAGGAACGATCTGGACTCCGAGGAGCTGGCCGGCAGGCTGAACGCGGCCGGCTGGAACCTGGTCGACGCGGACTCCGACGGCGACGAGGCGCCGGACGTCATCGTGGTCAACACCTGCGGTTTCGTCGAGCAGGCGAAAAAGGACTCGATCGACACGGTGCTCGCCGCGTCGGACGTGGCGCGGGCCAGAGGTGCCAAGGTGGTGGCGGTCGGGTGCCTCGCCGAGCGCTACGGCGCGGAACTGGCCGCCGGCCTGCCGGAGGCGGATGCGGTGCTCGGTTTCGACCATTACGCCGACCTGGGGGACAGGTTGGCCGATGTGGTGGCCGGGCGCGCGGTCCAGGCGCACCAGCCGGTGGATCGCCGCAAGCTGCTGCCGATCAGCCCGTCGGGGCGCCAGTCGGCCGCCGAACTGGTCGCGGTGCCCGGCCACGGCTGGGTGCCCGACGTGACCCGGCGCCGGTTGGACGACCGGCCGGTGGCGCCGTTGAAGCTGGCTTCCGGCTGCGACCGGCGCTGTGCGTTCTGCGCCATCCCGTCCTTCCGGGGTGCGTTCGTCTCCCGCCCGCCGGCCGAGATCCTCGGCGAGGCGGCCTGGTTGGCGCAGCGGGGTGTGCGGGAGCTGGTGTTGGTCAGCGAGAACTCGACGTCCTACGGCAAGGATCTTGGCGACCTGCGCCTCCTGGAGCGGCTGTTGCCCCAGCTGGCCGAGGTGGACGGCATCGAGCGGGTGCGGGTGAGCTACCTGCAGCCGGCGGAGACCCGCCCGGGCCTGATCGAGGTCATCGCCGGCACCGACGGCGTCGCGCCCTACTTCGACCTGTCTTTCCAGCACGCCAGCGAGCCGGTGCTGCGCCGGATGCGCCGCTTCGGTTCGGTCGAGTCCTTCCTCGAGCTGTGCGCCCGGATTCGGGCGCTGGCCCCGGAGGCCGGCATCCGCAGCAACGTCATCGTCGGCTTCCCCGGTGAGACCGAGGCGGATGTGGCCGAGCTCGAGCGGTTCCTCACCGAGGCCAGGCTGGACGCGGTCGGCGTGTTCGGCTACTCCGACGAGGAGGGCACCGAGGCGGCCGGCTACCCGGACAAGGTGCCCGACGCCGAGGTCCACGAGCGGGTCGAGCGGATCTCCTCGCTCGCCGAGGAGCTCACCAACCAGCGGGCAGAGGACCGGATCGGCAGCACGGTGCGGTTGCTGGTCGAGGAGCTGGGCGAGCCGGAGCCGGGCGAGCCGGTTGGGGTGGGCCGGGCGGCGCACCAGGCACCCGACGTGGACGGTGAGTGCCTGCTCACCGGGCCTGGTTGGAGCCCCGCCGACCTGGTCGACGCGGTGGTACGCGACACGGTGGGCGTCGACCTTGTGGTGGCGCGAGCGGAGTCGGCATGATCGGCCAGCCACCGGGGGTGGAGCCGCCGGTGCTCAACCTCGCAAACATGTTGACCTTGTTGCGGCTGCTCCTGGTACCGGTGTTCGTGGCTTTCCTGATGACCGGGGACGGGCATCAGGCGCAGTGGCGGTTGGCCGCCGCCGCGGTGTTCGCGGTCGCGTCGCTGACCGACCGGTTCGACGGCGACATCGCGCGCCGCCGCGGCTTGGTGACCAGGTTCGGCATGGTCGCCGACCCGATCGCGGACAAGGCGCTGATCGGCTCGGCGCTGATCGCGCTCAGCCTGCTGGACGACCTGACTTGGTGGGTCACCGTGGTGATCCTGGTGCGGGAGCTGGGGGTCACCCTGCTGCGGTTCTGGGTGCTGCGCCACGGGGTGATCGCGGCGAGCCGGGGCGGCAAGCTTAAGACGCTGCTGCAGACGGTGGCGATCGGTCTGTACGTGTTGCCGCTCGGTGCGCTGCTCCCGGCGGCGGTACACGCGGTCCGCTGGTGGCTGATGGCGCTGGCCGTGGTGCTCACCGTGGTGACCGGTCTCGACTACGTGCTGCGTGCGCTGCGCCTGCGATCTCAGGGCCTGGCAGCCACTCGGGCGGTCACCGGGGCGCGCTGATCGCCCGCGTTCGCCACGGGCGGACAGCATGGGTGGGTCGAGGCCACCCATCCGGCGCGGGAATCGGTAACGTGAGTACAGCTGACAACGAGCTCGCCGATGCGGGCAAGGGAGGTTCAAGCCGATGACCCTGCTGCTCCGTGAGGCCATCGGCGGCACCCTGCGCCGAGCCCGGACCGAACGCCGCCGCACGCTGCGTGAGGTGTCGCACCAGGCCCGGGTGAGCCTCGGTTACCTGTCCGAGGTCGAGCGCGGCCGCAAGGAAGCCTCCAGCGAGCTGCTCTCGGCGATCTGCGAAGCGTTGGACTTCTCGTTGTCCGACCTGCTGGTCGAGGTTGCCGCGCTGATGCGCCCGGTCCCCGAGGAGCTGCTGCAGCCGCTGGTGCCGATCGGCAACCGGCACGCCGACCTTCGCCGCTCCGTCGGGGTCGGTGTGGGAGTCGGCCCTTCCAGCTCCGCCCCGGCATCCTCCCTGGTCAGTGTGGCGGCCTGAACGTCCCAGCACAGCTGTCCCTGGTTCGCCACGGGGTTGTTGCGCGGTGAAGCGCAAGGTGGCGCGCCGCGCCGAGGCCGATAACCGGTGGGTTGTCCTGGAAGCCGCGGCCGGCACCTGACAACATGGAGTGAGCTGGTGCCGGACAACGGCGCCGGGCACGCTCTGTCGGGACGACACAAGCAAGGCGGAGGAGATGGCCAACGGTTTCGCAAAAGCCGCGAAGTACCTGAATGCGCTGTTCTCGTCGAAGGTGGACGAGTACGCGGATCCCAAGGTGCAGATTCAGCAGGCCATCGAGGACGCGCAGCGCCAGCACCAGGCGTTGTCGCAGCAGGCCGCCGCGGTAATCGGTAACCAGCGTCAGCTGGAGATGAAGCTCAACCGGCAGCTCGGCGAGATCGAGCGGCTGCAGGCCTCGGCCCGCCAGGCCCTGGTGCTGGCTGATCAGGCCCGCTCGCAGGGGGACGCCAAGAAGGCGCAGCAGTTCGAGCAGGCTGCCCAGGTCACGGCGACCCAGCTGGTGTCCACCGAGCAGTCGATGGAAGATCTCAAGGTGTTGCACGACCAGTCGCTGGGTGCCGCGGAACAGGCCAAGCAGGCGGTCGAGCGCAACTCGTTGATGCTGCAACAGAAGATCTCCGAGCGCACCAAGCTGCTCAGCCAGCTCGAGCAGGCGAAGATGCAGGAGAAGGCGTCCCAGTCGCTGCAGCAGATGTCCCAGCTCGCCGCGCCCGGCAACACGCCGTCGCTGGACGAGGTGCGGGAGAAGATCGAGCGGCGCTACGCCAACGCCCTCGGCTCGGCCGAGCTTGCGCAGAACTCGGTGGAGGGCCGGATGCTGGAGGTGCAGCAGGCAACCGTCGACATGGCCGGCGCGTCCCGCCTGGAGCAGATCCGGGCATCGCTGGGCGGCGGTGGCGGCCAGCAGCAGCTCGACGCCAACGCACCGAAGCAGGTCACCTCCGGGGACCAGGGCGCGGCGGCGGACCAGGCCCGGTCGACGACGCACCAGCCGAACCAGGGCTGAGCGGCGCTGGCCCGGGTTGACATCGCGGGCACCAGAACGCCGCGCGGGCATAGACACCGTCGCCCTGCTCACCGGTTCGCACCCGCGTGCCGCAGCGTCGGCACGGCTGGCCGCCGCGCAGGTACACCCAGTGCTGTCGGCCCCGGCCCAGCTCGCCGGTGGTGGACTGTTCAGGGCGGTCCGCGTTGCGCAACAGCAGGCGTCGAGCCAGGGCGATCGCTCGCTGCGGCTCGGCCAGCTCGCCTACCGGCAACCACGGTGATACCCCGAGCAGGAAGCACACTTCGGCCTTGTAGAGGTTGCCGATACCGGCCACCGTGCGTTGGTCGAGCAGCGCCAGCCCGATCTCCTCGGCGGGGTGCGCGGTCAGCCGGCGCAGCGCCTCCCGGGCACGGTCGGTTGACCAGGACGGATCCAGCAGGTCCGGGCCGAGATGGCCGACCAGCCGGTCCTCCTGGTCGGTGGGCAGCAGCTCAAGGTCGTGCAACCGGAACCCGACGGCCACCCGGTCGTCGGTGGCCAGTACTGCCCTGGCCTGATGCTCGGGGCGCTGCCAGTGTGTCCCCGGCCGGTACAGGTGCCAGCTGCCGTCCATGCGCAGGTGACTGTGCAGACTGAGTCCGGCATCGAAACGGGTGAACAGGTGCTTGCCGACGCTGACCACGCCGCGCACCGTGCGGCCGGCCAGGTCGTGCTCCACCCAGCGAGGGTGGCGCAGCTCGCCTCGGCGCAGCAGGCGACCGGCCAGCGCGGCGTGCAACCGGCGCGCGGTGAGTGCAACGGTATCGCCCTCGGGCATGGTGGGAGATCGTGCCAGCGAAGTGATGGGAGTGCAGATGGTACGGCCGGTGGCCGCGTTCGACCGGCTCGGTGACGAGAACGCCTTCGCGGTGTTGGCGAGGGCGGCCGAGCTGAGCGCCGGTGGGCGGGACGTGATCAACCTCGGCATCGGCCAGCCCGACTTCGCGACGCCCGAGCACGTGGTCGAGGCAGCGGTGAAGGCGCTGCGCGACGGCAAGCACGGCTACACCGAGCCGACCGGCCTCCCGGCGCTGCGCGAGGCGGTGGCCGCGCACATCGCGCACCGCATCGGCGTGACCATCCCGGCCGACCGGGTGATGATCGTGCCCGGCGGCAAGGTCACGATGTTCGCCGCGATCATGATGTTCGGTGAGCCGGGCGCGGAGATTCTGTATCCGGACCCCGGGTTCCCGATCTACCGCTCGATGATCGAGTTCACCGGTGCCCTGGCCGTGCCGGTGCCGATCAGGGAGGAGAACGCGTTCGCCTTCGCCGCCGACGAGGTGCTGTCGCTGATCACGCCGAGGACCCGGCTGATCGTGCTGAACTCACCGGCCAACCCAACCGCGGGGGTCACCCCTCGGGGCGAGGTGAACCGGCTGGTCGCCGGCCTGCTGGACCACCCGAGCGTGGCGGTGCTGTCCGACGAGATCTACGACCGGATGGTCTATGACGACGTCGAGCATGTCTCGCTGCTGAGCTACCCGGAGATCCGCAACCGGTTGATCCTGCTCAACGGCTGGTCCAAGACCTATGCGATGACCGGGTGGCGGCTGGGTTGGTCGGTCTGGCCGACGGTGCTCACCGAGCGGTTCCGCCGGTTCGCGGTGAACAGCTGGAGCTGCGTCAACACCGCGACGCAGTACGCCGGCATCGCTGCCCTGGAAGGCCCGCAGACGGCCGTCGAGGAGATGGTCTCCGCGTTCGACAAACGCCGCCAGGTAACGGTGGACCTGCTGAACAAGCTGCCGGGCGTGTCCAGCGTGCTGCCGAAGGGCGCGTTCTACACCTTCCCGAACATCACCCGGACCGGCTGGGCCGCCAAGGAACTGGCCTCGGCGTTACTGGAACGTGCCGGTGTCGCGGTGATCGGCGGGCCGGACTTCGGCGAGCTGGGGGAGGGCTACCTGCGGGTGTCCTACGCGAACTCCGAGGAGAACATCCGCACCGGGTTGGAGCGGGTCGGCGAGTTCCTCACCACACACCGCCTACCGGTCCGCTGACTCCTCAGAGTGTGCCGATGCCGCGGGGCGCGACGTGAGCGCCGAATGCTCACGGTGCGATCAGCTCCACCGTGGGGAAGTAGGTGCGGTAGCGCGCGGCGTCACGGGTGAGCAGGCGAAGCCCGAGCACGGCCGCGTGCGCGCCGATGAAGAAGTCGGGCAAGGTCGAGCCACGGGTGCCGCCGCGTGCTCGGTAGCTGCGGTAGGCGCGGGCGGCGAGGAACGAGGCGGCCCAGGGGAGATGCGCGCGGACAAAGCGATCCGGCGACAGCGCGGCGTCCAGGGACTCGATGCTGGAGAACCCCAGGGACACCTCGCCGTAGACGATCTGGTTGACGACCACCGGGCCGTCCTCGAGCACCGCGGCGAGTTGCTCGGCCGACCACAGTGCCCAGCGTGCGTCCTGGGTGAACAGATCGAGCAGCACATTGGAGTCGACCAGGGTGCCGGTATCACTCACCTCGGGTGAGAGCCATGATCTCGTCGGTGCTCAGCGCCACGTCGCCCTTGCCCAGCATCGCCTCGACTATCCGTTGTCCTCGACCGGACGGACCCTGCATCGGGATGATCTTGGCAGCGCCGTTGTCCACCACGATCTCCACCTCGTCGCCCGGTTCGAGTCCGAGCGCGCGGCGCACCTGCTGCGGGATGGTGATCTGGCCCTTGCTGGTAATCCGCATGCGGTAAGAGTAACACCAGTATTACTTCCTTAGGGGTGCTGCGTTCCGCTGGACCTATAGATGTCCAGCGGCGAGTTCGAGATCGTGTGGCGTGAGCAGGGCGGTGTAGACCTCCCGGGCGATATAGCGCTTGAGGCAGCGGATGCTCTCTTTCTTGCTCAGGCCCTGCGCGGTGCGCTTCTCCGCGTAGGCCCGGGTGCGGGGTCCCAGCGCAGCCGGCAGAGCACGATCCGGTGGATCGCGGCGTTAGCTTGACGGTCCCCGCCGCGGTTGAGCCGGTGGCGCAGAGTGCGCCCCGAGGATGCTGGTAGTGGGGCGACGCCACACAGCATGGCGAACGCGGCCTCGGAGCGCAGCCGTTGTGGGTTCTGCCTGGCGGTGACCAGGAGCTGCCCGGTGACGCCGGCTTCGACGTCGCCGGGCAGCGCACACAGGACCGGGTTGATCTGCTCGACCAGCGGGCCGATCAGGGTGTCGAGGTCGTCGATCTCGGTGGTGAGCTGCTGATGGCGTCGGGCCAGGGCGCGCAGCGCGATCACCAGGGCCGGGGCAGGGTCCGCGGCGCCGCGGTCGGGTCGGCGGGTGGCGCAGTGCGCGATGAGGTCCCGCTCGCCCAGCTCAGCCGGTGTCCTCGATCCCGACCAGCACCACCTCGCCGAACGTGCGCAGCCACGCCAGCAGCGCGGTGTAGCCGGCGGTGGTGGTGGGAACTGGCGGTAGCCGAGCAGGCCTCCGGCAGAGTCGAGCGCGGCGGCGGTGTGGGTGTCGTTGTGGGTGTCGACCCCACCGGTGATCTCGCGGACCTCGCAGGCATGGGGAGCGGCGGCGAGTTGCGTCATGATAGGTGTGTCCGTCCTGTTCTCGACTCCGGGCAAGGCGGCAGGCACCAGCCGGGCGGGCGGACAAGACAGTGAATGGGTGCCTGCTGGCACAGGCTCCTATGAGGTCACGGCCGCGGTCCGGTGAGTGCGATGAGCCCCGCGGCGGGCCGAACGACAGATCCCGTTGAAGACCCGAAGTCAGTCAGGCGCTGGGTCGGGACGAGCACTGCGGGGCTCATCTACATCCGCGCTGTCAGGCGCGAAGTCGGAGGCCTTTCGGGGTGGCTCGGAAGCCGGCGTCGGTGAGCACCTCGGCCAGGTGGCTGGCCAGTGTGCCCAAGCCGTCCGCCCGCTCCACGGCCAGGGCGCCCAGCCAGCCTTCGCGAACCGCGCCGGCCAGTGCATGCGCCGCCGCGCGCAACATCACGTCGTCCTCGGTGAAGCTCAGCAGCGAGCGGCCGCCACGCTCGACGTACAGCGCGGGGGTGCCGTTGACCAGCACCGCCAGCGCCCCCGCCTTGCGCCCTGGCCGATGTTTCGAGCCGCCCGCGGTGTCCGGCCAGCTCAACGCGGCTCCCCAAGGTTGGGCCGGGTCGGCGGCGGCGAGCACCATGGCGGTCGGCGCCTGCGGCGACTCAAAGTCCCGGGAGTGGGCGCGGAGCTGGTCGATCGCGCCGGGTACCGCGAACTGGGCCGCGCCAAGGCCTTCGACGACGTAGCCGCGGCGGCACCGGCCGGACTCCTCCATGGCCCGCAGCACCCGGTAGATGCCGGAGAAGCCGCCCTCCACCCGCTCGGTGGCCAATGCACCCCGTGTGAGCACGCCGTGACGCTCGAGGAATGCCTCAGCGCGGGCATGCGCCCGGCGGGTACCGTCCTGCTCCCGCGCGGGCGGCAGGGACCAGCGCCCCGCGACCGTCGGCGGCCCTGTCCGTGACGGCATGCTTGGCCGAGCCGGGTAGCCGGTGCCACCACCGCGCAGTCGGGTGTAGCGACCGCGAGGTGGCGGCCGGCGTGACTTGTGCGCGGCGCCCTTGCCCGCCGTGAGGGCCCGCACCGGGCCGAGGGTGTCGTTGGTGAGCAGGCCGGCCCAGACCAGGTCCCACAGCGCGACGACCAGGGCGGTGTCGTCCGGTGCGGGCTCACCAGCGTTGACCAGGGCGGCGCCCGCCGCGTCGGCGAGCTGGCGGAAGAACATGGCGCCACCGCCGGACAACGCCTCGAGCACCGCCGTGTGCAGTGGCGTGCCCGGCAGCTCCGGCTCCAGATCGGGCAGCAACAGGTCAGCGATGTCGGTCGGTGCGAGGGAGAGCCAGCCGTCCGCCCCGGCCAGCGTGCCGCAGCCCGTCCAGGTGACCTCGCCGGCCGCGGTCAGCTCATCGAGCAGCGCGGGGCTGTAGCCGGGCAGTCTGGCCGGCAGCACCAGCGACTCCAACGCGCTCGCCGGGATCGGAGCACCCGCCAGCTGCTCGACGACCGACAGCACGTCCTCCGCGCCCGGGGCCCGCCGGATCCGTGCCCCGGCCGGTGCGCAGCCGTGCCAGGCCGGCAGGAACCGCCCGAGCGCGGCCGGCTCGACCGGCTCGACCTCGGCGCGCAGCCTGGCCAGCGAGGCGCGGCGCAGCCGCCGCAACACCTCCGCGTCGCAGTACTCCGCCCCGCCGGGACCGGGGCCGTGCTGCTCGCGGACCGGCCGCAGCTCGCCGCGCACCAGCCGGCCCGAGCCCACCAACCGGTCGAGCACGCCACGCACCACCGCAACGCCAAGGCCGAAGCGGCTGGCCGGTTCACCGGCCTCGAACGGGCCGTGCGTGCGGGCGTAGCGGACGAGCAGCTCGCCGAGCGGGTCGGCCACCGGCTCGGTGAACACCTCGGGCACGCCGACCGGCAGCGCCACCCCGAGCGCGTCGCGTACTCGGCCCGCGTCCTCCACCGCCAGCCAGCGTTGTTCGCCGGCCATCCGCACCTGGATAATCCGCCGGGCCGACTCCAGCTCGGTGAGCCAGCCCTCTTGCACCCCGCGCACCGCCGCGTCAGCGGTGCTCAGGTCACCGAGGAACCGCAGCAGGTCGGCCGCCCCCTCGGCGTCGCGGGCGCGGCGATCCGGGGCCAGCCGCTGCAGCTCGGCCTGCACCTGGGCCACGACCTCGGGGTCGAGCAGCTCGCGCAGCGCTTCCGAGCCGAGCAGCTCGGCCAGCAGTGTGGAGTCGAGAGAGAGGGCCGCCGCGCGCCGCTCCGCCAGCGGCGCGTCCAGCTCGTAGAGGAACATGCCCACGTAGCCGAACAGCAGGCTGCGCGCGAACGGCGACGGTGCGGGTGTGGCCACCTCGACGACCCGGACCCGGTGCGCGGCCACGTCGGCCATCAGCTCGCGCAGCCCCGGCAGGTCGTAGACGTCCTGCACGCACTCCCGCATCGCTTCCAACGACACCGGGAACTGCTCGAAGCGGCTGGCCACGGCGAGCAGCTGGGCGGAGCGCTGCCGCTGCTGCCACAGCGGGGTGCGCCGGCGTGGATCCCGCCGGGGCAGCAGCAGAGAGCGGGCCGCGCACTCCCGGAACCGGGCGGCGAACAGCGCTGAGCTGCCCAGCTCGGCGACCACGATCCGTTCCACCTCGTCCGGTTCGAGGAGCACGTCGTCGGCGGTCGGCAGGATCTCCGCGCCTGAGTCGTCCAACGCGTCCGGCAGCCGCAGCACGATCCCGTCGTCGGCGCTGGCCGCGCTCACCTCGACACCGCGCCGCTCACGGAGCCTCGCCGCGATGGCCAGCGCCCACGGCCCGTTGACCTGGGCGCCGAACGGTGAGTGCACGACCATCCGCCAGTCACCCAGCTCGTCACGGAACCGCTCGACCAGGATCGTCCGGTCGCTGGGCACGTGCCGAGTGGCCTCGCGCTGCTCGTCGAGGTAGCTGAGCAGGTTGTCGGTTGCCCACTCGTCGAGGCCCGCGGTGCCGGCCCTGGCCCGCGCGGCCTCGGCACCCAGCGCGGACATCTCCCGGACGAAGGCGCCGACCGCCCGGCCGAGCTCCAGTGGCCGCCCCGGTGCGTCGCCCTTCCAGAACGGCATCCGGGCCGGCTGGCCGGGCGCCGGGGTCACCACCACCCGGTCGTGGGTGATGTCCTCCACCCGCCACGACGAGGTGCCCAGCAGGAACGTGTCGCCCACCCTGGACTCGTAGACCATCTCCTCGTCCAGCTCACCGACCCGGGAGCCGGCACCATCCGCGCCGCCGGGAGTCATGACGGTGAACAGCCCTCTGTCCGGGATGGTGCCGCCGGAAGTGACCGCCAGCCGCTGTGCCCCCGGCCGGCCACGCAGCTCGTCGGTCGCCCGGTCCCAGGTGATGCGGGCGCGCAGCTCACCGAAGTCCGCACTGGGGTAGCGGCCGGCGAGCATGTCCAGCGTGGCGTGCAGCGCCGAGTCCGGCAGGGCGGCGAACGGGGCTGCCCTGCGTACCACGGCGGCCAGCTCCTCGACCCGCCACGGCTCCAGCGCGACCATCGCGACGACTTGCTGGGCCAGCACGTCCAGCGGGTTACGCGGGTAGCGCAGCGACTCGATCGCGCCGGCGGCCATCCGCTCCGCGACGACGGCACAGGAGACCAAGTCGCCCCGGAACTTGGGGAACACCACCCCTCGCGACACCGCGCCGACCTGGTGGCCGGCCCGCCCGACCCGCTGCAGCCCGGAAGCCACACTGGGCGGCGCCTCCACCTGGACCACCAGGTCGACCGCCCCCATGTCGATGCCCAGCTCGAGGCTGGAGGTGGCGACCACGCAGGGCAGCGTGCCGCCCTTGAGCCCCTCCTCGACCGCGGTGCGCTGCTCACGGGACATCGAGCCGTGGTGCGCCATGGCAACCACTGGGGCGGCGCCGGTGGCCAGCCCGGACTCGCCGATCGCCTCGGCAGGGAACCGGTCGCCGGGAGCAAGTTCGGTTTGCTCGGCGAACAGCTCGTTGAGCCGGGCGGTGAGCCGCTCGGCCAGCCGCCGGGAGTTCGCGAACACGATCGTCGAGCGGTGCGCCTGGACCAGCTCCAGCAACCGTCGCTCGACGGCGGGCCAGATGGACGGGCGCTGCGCGGCGCCGGCGGCGGAACCGACGATCTCCTCGTCCGAGCTGCCCGGATCCGGTCGGACGTCCAGCGCGCCCAGATCCGGTACCGGCACCTCTACGGTGACCTCGATGGCCTTCGCGCTCGCCGGGCGGATCACCTCGACCGGGTGGCACCCGGCGAGGAACGCGCTCACCTCGTCGACCGGGCGCACTGTGGCGGACAGCCCGATCCGTTGTGCCGGGCCCGCGACCAGCAGCTCGTCGAGCCTTTCCAGCGAGAGCGCCAGGTGCGCGCCGCGTTTCGTGCCGGCTACCGCGTGCACCTCGTCGACGATCACCGTGCGCACCCCGCGCAGCGACTCCCTCGCCGAGGAGGTGAGCAGCAGAAACAGCGACTCCGGGGTGGTCACCAGTACGTCTGGCGGGGTGCGGGCGAACCGCCGCCGGTCATCAGCCGGCGTATCACCGGTGCGCATGCCCACCCTGATCTCCGGGTAGGCATGACCGAGCCGGTGCGCGGCCTGCCGGATGCCGGCCAGCGGCGAGCGCAGGTTGCGCTCCACGTCGACGGCGAGGGCCTTCAACGGCGAGACGTAGAGCACCCGGCAGCGCTGCTTCGGCTCCTCCGGCGCAGCCGTGGCGGCGAGCTGGTCGAGCGCCCAGAGGAACGCGGCCAACGTCTTGCCGGACCCGGTGGGGGCGACCACCAGCGCGTGCCGTCCGGCGCGCGCGGCCACCCACGCGCCCGCCTGCGCCGCGGTGGGCTCGGCGAACGCCCCAGCGAACCAGCTCCGGGTCGCGGGGGAGAAACCGTCCAACGGATCCATGCTCACCATGATGGACCGGGGCACCGACAGTTTCGTTCCACTCGGCTGCGCCGGCCCGCTATGCGGTAAAAATCAGCCATGGCACGCACGAATACCTCCGTTGTCCGCGAGGCGGCTTGACGTGGCCAGAGCGAGCCGGCGGGTGAGCCTGCCGTCCGAGGTGGGCGGCCAGTGCGTGTTCTGTGGGATCGCGGCCGGTCGCCAGCCGGCCAGCGTGGTCGCCGACGAGCAGGACGTCCTGGCGTTCTGCGACCTGCAGCCGGTACACCCCGGGCACCTGCTGGTGATTCCCCGGGTGCACGCGACCGGGTTGGCCGAGCTGCCCGACGCGACCGGGCGGGCGATGTTCTCGCTGGCCCAACGCCTGGCCATGGCGCTGCGCGCCTGCGGCCTACCGTGCGAAGGGGTCAACCTGTTCCTTGCCGACGGCGCGGCGGCCGGGCAGGAGATCGACCACGTGCACCTGCACGTGGTGCCGCGCACGGTGGGCGACGGTGCGGTGCGGATCAGCGCGGCCTGGTCGCTGCACGACCGTGCGCGTCTCGACGACACCGCCGCCCGAGTGCGGGGTGTCCTGTCAGGATCCTCCTAGTACTGCAGGGCTTGTAAGGCGAGTCGCCCCTGCGAGGCTCCGGAGGAGTTCCGGCGAAGGCCGGCGCTGTGAATGTCGGCAACCAGGGCGCCGAACCCTGGTGGCGGCACCCAAGGGTGAGCACAGGCGCGCGCTTTCGGCCGAAGGCGAACTTGCGGAGGCGGGCCCGAAGGGTCCCCGATCGGAA
The DNA here is from genome assembly GCA_036500625.1 of Pseudonocardia sp. Taxonomy (GTDB): domain Bacteria; phylum Actinomycetota; class Actinomycetes; order Mycobacteriales; family Pseudonocardiaceae; genus Pseudonocardia. The sequence goes on from DASYBQ010000129.1 coordinate 15,194, forward strand.
GTTCTCGCGCGAGAACAGGCCCTGTAGTACTAGGTGATCAGCGCGGTGACCTCGGCGCGCAGCGCGGCAAGGCGGCGCGTCGCCCGCGCGCGGGCGCCGTCAAGCGACCCTGGGTCGGCGACCGGCTCGACGACCTCCAGATAGGCCTTGAGCTTGGGTTCGGTGCCGGACGGGCGGATCACCGCGCGGGCGCGCTCGCGGCGCAGCACGGTGGCACCCCCCTCGTCACCCAGCCGCTCGGCGAGGCGGCGCACCGTCTCGGCGCGCCGGGCGGGGTCCATCCGCACGGTGACCGCGTCGGTCAGGTGCAGGCCGTGCGCCACCGCCAGCTCGTCCAGTGCGGCGGGCAGCGAGCTGCCGGCGGCCCGCCGGGTGGCGGCAAGGTCGGCGGCCAGCACGGCGGCGGCGATGCCGTCCTTGTCCCGCACGGTGTCCGGGTCCACGCAGTAGCCCAGCGCCTCCTCGTAGCCGTACACGAAACCGGGGCCGGCGCGCACGATCCACTTGAAGCCGGTCGCCGTCTCGGCGAACCGGGCGCCCCGCGCGGCCGCGACGCCGCGCAGCTGGCTGGACGAGGCGAGCGTGCTGGCCACCAGCGGGCCGTCCGGCGCGGCGGCTCTTGCGGTGTCGTCCATGGTGGCCAGCACGTGGTCGCCGAGCAGCACCCCGGTCTCGTTGCCGGACAACAGCCGCCAGCCACCCGGCGCTTCCGGGTCCGGTACGCCGAGCGCGCAGCGGTCCGCGTCCGGGTCCAGCGCGACGGCCAGGTCCGCCCGCACCGATGCGGCGAACCGCAGCAGTTCGTCCGTGGCGCCCGGTTCCTCGGGGTTGGGGAACGCCACGGTGGGAAAGTCCGGGTCCGGTTCGGCCTGGCTGGGCACCAGGTGCACATCCTGGAATCCGGCGGCGTGCAGCGCCGCGACCGCGACCGCACCGCCGACGCCGTGCAGCGGGGTCAGCGCGATGCGCAGCCCCCGGGCACCGCCCCTGGGCAACCGGGCGACCCGCCGGACGTAGTCGGCGACCAGCCCGGCCGGGTCGGTGCCGGCCACGTCGACCGTGCGGATGTGCTCGGCGGGCGGTGCGTCGGCGATGGCGGCCTCGATGTGCGCGTCGGCCGGCTCGACCAGCGGCGCACCGGCGTCCGCCCCGCCCAGGTACACCTTGTAGCCGTTGTCCGAGGGCGGGTTGTGCGACGCGGTGATCTGCACGCCGGCCGCGGCGCCCAGTGCGCGGACCGCGTAGCAGAGCACCGGGGTTGGCAGCGGTTCGGCCAGCGCGACCACCTGGAAGCCCGCGCCGGCCAGCACCGACGCGGTGGCCGCCGCGAGCCGCCCGGAACCGTGCCGAGCGTCCCGCCCGACCACTACCGTCGCGCCGCCGTTGCCCTGTTCGAGCAGCCAGTCGGCAAGGCCCGCGGTGACCCGGCGGACCACCGCGACGTTCATCCCCGCCGGGCCGGCGCGCAGCGGCGCCCGTATCCCGGCGGTACCGAACCGTGCCGGCTCGCCCATCCGAGCGGCCAGTTCGCCGGACTCGCTGGTCAGCAGCGCGGTCAGCTCGGCGCGGCTGTCCGGGTCGGGGTCGTCGGCGATCCAGCGCCGCGCCGCCTCCCGGACCGCCGGGGGCACCGGCCCTTCGATCGCACCCATCCGGTCAGCTCGCCAGGATCAGCGCACGCAGCAGCTCGCCCATCCGACCGGCCGCCGCCGCGCCGACCGCGATGACCTCTTCGTCGTCCAGGTGCTGTCCGGTCATGCCGGCGGCCAGGTTGGTCACCAGGGACAGCCCGAACACCTCGAGCCCTTCCGCGCGGGCCGCGATCGCCTCCAGCACGGTGGACATGCCGACGAGGTCGGCGCCCATGGTGCGCATCATCCGGATCTCGGCGGGTGTCTCGAAATGCGGACCGGACAACCCCAGGTAGACCCCCTCCACCAGGCTCGGGTCGATGCGCCGCGCCAGCTCCCGCAACCGGCTCGAGTACAGGTCGACCAGGTCCACGAACCGCGCCCCGACCAGCGGTGAGCGTCCGGTGAGGTTGATGTGGTCGCTGATCAGTACCGGTTCGCCGACCGAGAGGCCTTCCCGGATGCCGCCCGCCGCGTTGGTCAGCACCAGCGTCGCGCACCCCGCGGCCGAGGCGGTGCGGGCCGCGTGCGCCACCGATGCCTCGCCGTAGCCCTCGTAAAGGTGGGTGCGGCCCAGCAACACCAGTACCCGGTGCGGGCCGAGGCGCACCGAACGCACGGTGCCGCCGTGCCCGATGGCGGTCGGCGCCCGGAAGCCGGGCAGCTCGCCCAGCGCGATCTCGGCCTCGGTGGCACCAAGCGCATCGGCCGCCGGCCGCCACCCGGAGCCGAGTACCACCGCGACGTCGTGGCGCTCGGCGCCGGTGCGCGCGGCCAGCTCGCGAGCCGCCGCGTGTGCCGTCTCGGCGGGACCCCCCCAGGTTCGGTCTTCCGAGGTCACGGCTTCGGCGCGAAGCTATTGGCCAGCTGGGTGAACAGTTGCTGGGCATTGTCGGTGGCCTGGTCCGCCGGCACGATGAGCTGCACCACCCACAGGTTGTTCTCGTTAGGAACCAGCTGGGCGTAGCCGACCCGGCTGGCCGTCCCCTGTGACCCGGTCTGGTCGAGCCGGTAGCGGACCGTCGACCCGTTCTGGTCGAGGACGGTCACGTTCGCCACGCCGAGCGCGGCCGCCGTCAGGGTCTTGGTGAAGTCGGCCGCCGTGCTCGGGCTGGTCTTGGTGCCGGCCATCTTGTCCACCCGCAGCTCCCGGGAACCGTCGCGGCTGACGAACCGGACGGACACCGGCTCGGAGCCCGCCCCTCCCACCCGGTACTGCTCCCAGCTGATCGGCACCTGGGTGCTGAAGCCGAGGCCACCGGGGGCCTTGTCGGAGTAGTTGGTCAGCTGCTCGGACCAGCTGCTCGCCGGGCTGACCACGTCGGTGCTGGCCACGGACTGGCCCACCAGCGTCCGGGTGGCCGCCCAGCCGAGCCCGGCACCGGCGGCCAGCGCGATGATGCCGGCCAGCAGCACCGGCACGACGAGCTTGCCGGGCAGCCCCGTGCGCGGCGGCGGCATCGGCGCGGGCGGGCGGGCCACCGGTGGCCGGGGTGGCCTACCGTCGGTGGGGCTCTGTTGCCAGTTCGGCACCCGGCCGTGGGTCGGCTCGACACTGGGCGAGGGCGGGCGTGGCGGGGCCGTCGGCGGCTGCGGTACCGGCCCGGGGTCGGCGGCCAGCGGCGCCGGGGCTCCCTCCGGCCGGGTGGTGTTCCACCGGCGGGGCAACGAGGTGCCGGTCGCGCTCGGGCTGGCCGGGTAGTGCCCCGAGGCGTTGGTCGGGGAAGGGCTCGGCGCGGACCGGCCACCCGCCTCGGGCGGGCCGGGGGTGGGGGGCGCTACCGCGCCGATCTGCCGGCTGCCGTCCGGCGGCGGGGAGAACGCCTCTGGCGCGCCGGGCAGCACCGGGTCCTCCGGGTCCTCCACCAGCGGCCGCAGCCGACGCTTGACGTCGGCCAGACTGATCCGCCGCTCCGGGTCCTTCACCATCAGCGCGCTGATGGTCTCGGCGAGCGGGCCGCCGATCCGCACCCGGGGCACCTCGTCGTGCACCACGGCGGTGACGGTCTTCACCGGGTCGCCTTCGACGTCGTAGGGCGGGCGTGCCTCCACGGCGGCGAACAGCGTGGCGCCCAGCCCCCACAGGTCGGCGGCCGGGGTGACCGGCAGCCCGGCGGCCACCTCCGGGGCGATGTACGCCGGCGAGCCGAGCACAAGGCCGGTCTGGGTCATGGTCACGTCGTCGCGCTTGCGGGCGATGCCGAAGTCGGTCAGCTTGATCCGGCCGTCGTCGGCGACCAGTACGTTGCCCGGCTTGACGTCACGGTGTGTGATGCCGGCCCGGTGCGCCGCCTGCAGCGCCGAGGCCATCGCCTGCCCGACGGTGGCTGCCTGCCCGGGGGTGAGCCTGCCCCGTTCGCCGATCACCTCGGACAGGTTCCGGCTGGGCAGCAGCTCCATCACCACGTAGGGCTCGCCGTCCACCGCCACCACGTCGTAGAGGGTGATCACGTTCGGGTGGGACAGCCCGCCGAGGGTGCGTGCCTCGCGCATCATGCGTTCCCGCATGGCGACCATCTCGCCCTCGGGCACGCCGGGCGGCACCCGCAGCTCCTTGATCGCGACGGACCGGTGCAGCACCTCGTCGTAGCCGGCCCAGACCGTGCCCATGGCGCCGCTGCCGAGTGGCTCGGTCAACCGGTACCGGCCGGCTATCCGCCGTGGCTCGGTCTCCTCGGTCGCGGTCATACCCGACATTCTCCCGGCTCGCTCGGACGGGCTCTTCCTCGGCTCACCGTTTTCGCCGCCGGCCCGTGCCGGGTACCGTTTCACAGCACCGACGTCGAGGGGTGCGCGATGGTCTCCGGTCCGAAACGCCAGGCAGAGTCCGGCTTCGACATCCCAACGGTATACGGTCCCGACGAGGTTGCCGACGGTCTGTCCGACCGGCTTGGTACACCGGGTGACTACCCGTTCACCCGAGGTGTCTACCCGTCGATGTACACCGAGCGGCCATGGACGATGCGCCAGTACGCCGGCTTCGGCACCGCGGCGGAGTCCAACCGGCGCTACCACCAGTTGATCGAGGCGGGCACCACCGGCCTCTCCGTCGCGTTCGACCTGCCCACCCAGATGGGGTTCGACTCCGACGACCCGGTCGCGGCCGGCGAGGTCGGCAAGGTGGGCGTGGCGATCGACTCGGTGCGGGACATGCAGACGCTGTTCGACGGCATCCCGCTGGACGAGGTGTCCACCTCGATGACGATCAACGCGCCGGCCAGCGTGTTGTTGCTGCTCTACCAGTTGGTCGCGGACGGACAGGGCGTCGCGGGCGACAAGCTGACCGGTACCGTGCAGAACGACGTGCTCAAGGAGTACATCGCGCGCGGCACCTACATCTACCCGCCGGCCGAGTCGCTGCGGCTGACCAGCGACGTGTTCGGCTACTGCGCCGCCGAGCTGCCCCGGTGGAACACCATCTCGATCTCCGGCTACCACATGGCCGAGGCCGGCGCGAACCCCGCGCAAGAGATCGCATTCACCCTGGCCAACGGGATGGAGTACGTCCGGGCGGCCATCCGCGCCGGGCTGGCGGTGGACGACTTCGCGCCCCGGCTGTCCTTCTTCTTCGTGGCCCGCACCACGCTGCTGGAGGAGGTGGCGAAGTTCCGCGCCGCCCGTCGGGTGTGGGCGAAGCTGATGCGCGACGAGTTCGGTGCGCAAAACCCCAAGTCGATGATGCTGCGTTTCCACACCCAGACAGCTGGGGTGCAGCTCACCGCGCAGCAGCCCGAGGTCAACATGATCAGGGTCACCACCCAGGCGCTGGCCGCGGTGTTCGGCGGCACCCAGTCGCTGCACACCAACTCCTTCGACGAGGCGATCGCGCTGCCCAGTGAGAAGGCCGCCCGACTGGCGTTGCGCACCCAGCAGGTCATTGCCTACGAGACCGACCTGACCGCCACCGTCGACCCGTTCGCCGGCTCCTATGCCGTCGAGGCGATGACCGACGAGGTGCAGCGGGCCGCGCTGGACCTGATCGACGCGGTGCAGAAGCGCGGCGGCGCGGTCGAGGCCATCGAGCAGGGCTTCCAGAAGTCCGAGATCGAGCGGACCGCGTACGACACCGCGCGGGAGATCGACGCCGGCGACCGGGTGGTCGTCGGGATGAACAAGTACCGCTCGGAGTCCGAGGAGCCCTACGAGCCGCTGACCCAGGACCCGGAGCTGGCCAAGGAGCAGGAGGAAGGCCTGCGGACGCTGCGGGCGGAGCGCTCGGACACCGAGGTGCGCGGGGCGCTGGACGAGCTGCGCACGGCGGCCGAGTCCAAGGGTGCCGAGCACAACGTGCTGTACCCGATGCGCCGGGCCCTTGCCGCGAACGCAACCGTCGGTGAGGTCTGCCATGCGCTGCGTGAGGTCTGGGGCGCATATGTGCCCAAGGACGCGTTCTGAGAAACCTCCGAACCGCCGAAATTGTGCCCGCGCGCCTGACGGTGAACCGGTGTGCGGTGGACGGCGCGGCCGGCCGAGCGGGCCTCGGGGGAGCCTCGCTGAGTGTCAACTGAGGTCAGGGTGAGCGGTGTCACAAGCCGTTCACTGCGTGAGAAGGACCGGTGGTCTCGCACTCTCCCGCCGTCCGCAGCAGATCAGTAACCCTTGGGCGAGGACGTGCTCGATTACCCCCGTCCGTGCTGAATCGGGCCATCTGGGTGATGCACCATTAGCCAGATAACGGCGCCGGTACCGACCCGTCCCACGGCCCACGAGGTTATCGAGACGGTTACCTGGGTACAGCGTCCACATCGGAATGACGGATCGGTGGTGGTAGCGGTGTCTGTGCTCGACGCAAGCACCGAACTGCTGGCCGCGCAGGCTATCGGGCCTAGTGAGCCGGTGACCGACCTCGGACGGGGTCAGGGTCCTGGCTGGTTGGACAGCTGGCTGGCCGAGCACAACCGTGAGCTGGTCACCTGGCGCCGCGCGCTGCATGCGCGGCCGGAGTTGGCCCGCCAGGAGCGGCTGAGCACGTCGCTGGTAGCAAGTCGGCTTGCCGCCGCCGGGCTGCGGCCAAGGCTGATGTCCGGTACCGGCCTCACCTGCGACATCGGCTCGGGCGACCGCTGCGTGGCGCTGCGTGCCGACCTGGACGCGCTGCCACTGCGGGAGCAGACCGACCTGCCGTTCGCATCCAGCGTGCCGGGCGTGATGCACGCCTGTGGTCACGACGCGCACACCGCGATGCTGCTCGGCGCCGGGCTCGCGCTGGCCGCCGCGCCCGCCCTGCCCGGTCGGGTGCGGCTGATCTTCCAGCCCGCCGAGGAGGTACAGCCCGGCGGCGCGCTGGACATGGTGGCCGAGGGTGTGCTCGAGGGCGTCGAGCGGATCTTCGCGCTGCACTGCGACCCCCGGCTCGCGGTGGGCCGGGTCGGCACCAAGGTCGGCCCGATGACCTCGGCGTGCGACCTGTTGGAGCTGCGGCTCACCTCACCGGGTGGTCACACTTCGCGACCGCACCTGACCGCCGACCTGGTGCATGCGCTGGGCACCCTGATCACCCAGCTGCCCTCGCTGCTGTCCCGCCGGATCGACCCGCGTACCGGCACCGTGCTGGTCTGGGGCGCGGTGGAGGCGGGGCAGGCGGCGAACGCGGTGCCGCAGAACGGGGTGCTGCGCGGCACGCTGCGTACCGGCGGCCACCAGGTGTGGACCGAGCTGGAGCCGTTGGTGCGCTCGATGGTCACCGCGCTGCTCGCGCCGACCGGCGTGGGCTACGTGCTGGAGCACCAGCGCGGCGTCCCGCCGGTGGACAACGACCCGCTGAGCAGCGGGCTGCTGCGCGACGCGGCGATCACGGCCATCGGCGAGGACGCGGCAACCGGCACCGAGCAGTCCAGCGGCGGCGAGGACTTCGCCTGGTACCTGCAGAACGTGCCCGGCGCAATGGGCCGGCTCGGCGTGTGGTCCGGTGCGGGCCCGATGAAGGACCTGCACCAGCCGACCTTCGACCTCGACGAGCGCGCGCTGCCGGTCGGCGTCCGGGTACTCACGCACGCGGCCATGGCCAGCTTGACCGCCTGACCTCGCTCCGCCGTCGGCCGTCCCGGGATGTGCTGCGTGGCCGTGGCCGTGGCTGCACGGCGCCGGACCGAGTCGCGGGCGCGCCCGTTAGCGAGTCGTCACGGTCTGTTTCCCTGGCGACGATCGGGGTGGGCTCTGGCCGGATCAGCCTGGCCGGGCAAGAGCGTGGGGATGGCTGAGGTGATGTCGTCGGTACCCGCGATCACCGTGCGGGCCAGGGCGGCCAACGAATAGCCGTGGTCCCGGGCATGGCCTCGGAACAACTCGGCGGCCTCATCCATGCCTACACCCAGACGCTGGGCCAGGACGCCAGCGGCTTGGTCGATGGCTATCCGGACGTTGAGCGCCGACCCAGACCTCAGTCGCGCGACAAGTTCGAGTCGTTCGACGACGAGCTTGGCTGGCGGCTCGCTGACGGTGTGGTTCATTGATTCCAGGAGACTCTCAGCGATATCCCATCGTTGAGACGCCAGCGCGGCCCGTGCCAGATTCAGCAGCATCCGCGCCTGGCGGTAGGGATGTTCCTCGGCCAGCAGAACCGTCCTGGCCTGGTCGAAGCGGCCCGCGCTGGCCAGCGCGTCCACGAGCTGTTCGTCCTTGCCGGGCCGACTCCGATCGTGCCCTCCGGGTCGCTGAGCCAGTCCTTGCCCGTTCTTGGCGCCGGTCTGGCGGCGCGCCTGAGCTACCGGCCCATCTGCCGGCTGCCCGGGCACATCGGCGGCCTTGGAGTGTTGGCTGACTGGATCAGTGTCCTGCGCGCCGTGATGTTGTGGCTCCGCCGGCGTGCTGAACTGGCTCCTGCGCAGGTAGTCAACTACGTCGGCTTGCTGGAGACGAAGCGAGCGACCGATCCGAAAGGACCTGATCTCGCCGATCTCCAGCAGGCGGTACACCGTCATCTTCGAGACCCGAAGCATCGACGCCACTTCCGCCACGGTCATCACGTCTATGACATGACTGCCGGCGGGCTGGGCTGACTGCTCCATGACCTTAGTCACCTCCCTTGGCCGGCCCAGCTCAAGGCAGACCCTGATGCGACAGATGGATTCTCGCGCGAGCCCAGGGTCCGGGGGATTCAGAAGAGGATACCGTAGACCCCAACAGCAACGGGAGTAACCCGAACCAGCGGATTTAGAGGGCGCTTCCTACCGCCTACCGCGCGGGCCACGGTGATCTTGGAGCCGCCGGCCGACGCGCCCATATAGGGGCGACGTCGCCGGCTGGACGGACGCCATCGACCATCGCGGGTCAACGGATCGGAAATATCGTCGTCGGTGATCGGATCGACACCCAAGACAAGTCTGTGGCGCGGCCGGTATCCACGGGTCGGGCTGGCCTCTCCAGATGTGGCCGGGGGCTGCCACAGCGGCGTCGACCAGCCGCCGCGCAGGGCGCCCTCAACTCAAGGAGATCACCATGACCGACACCTACGATCTGCGCGACACGAGCGAGGGCGTCGCCGACTGGCTGCGTACCCGCCAGCAGACGATGCGCGTCACCGAGACGACCACCACCCCTGCCGGGCACGTCCTGGACTGGATCCCCGCCGACAGCCAGGGTGTCGGCGAACCGGCCGCGCCCCCGCCGCCCGGCCCGGTCCTGCCCCGGTACGGGGAGGCGGGGCGGCTGACTGCCGCGCCGGAGCTCGACCTCAGCGAACCCGGCCCCGACGGCCACGTCCCGATCCTGCGCCCGGACCCGGCGACGATCAGCTCGCGGCTGGTCACCGGTCGCGGGCCGAAGCAGGGCGGCCTGCGGGTGAACATCAACCGGGCGAACCTGCAGGCGACCGACCCCAACCCAGCGGGCTACTTCCACGCCACCAGCGCGCAGACCGTCACCTGTTACGGCTGCGAGGGTTGGCTCAACGTCTGGGACCCCCAGGTCGATATTCCCTCCTCGCCCGGGGACGACCACTCGATCTCGCAGACGTGGCTGCAGAATTACCAGACCCCGCACGTGCAGTCGATAGAGGCAGGGCTCACTGTCGACAAGTCGCTCAACGGCGATGCCGCCAACCACCTGTTCAGCTACTTCACCACGAACGGGTACACATCCGACGGCGACAACGTCGGCGGCTACAACCGTCTGCACAAGGGCTGGGTCCAGTACGACGCGTCGATCTATCCGGGGATCCGGATCAACGGCAGCAGCGGGTTGGGTAACCCACAGCAACTCGAGATCGGGATCAAGTTCCAACTCTTCAACGGGAACTGGTGGTTGGGCTTCTCGAGCAACGAGTCCGGGCCCTGGACCTGGCTCGGCTACTATCCGGCAAGTCTTTTCGGTACCAGCGGCATGACCACCCTGGCGCAGTGGATGTCCTTCGGCGGGGAGGTGTACTCCGCGCTGGCCAACCCGTGCTCGACCACCGACCAGATGGGCAGCGGTCGGCACGCCGCCGCAGGATACAGCCAGGCAGCTTTCCAACGTAACCTGCGCTACCAGTCGACGACCGGAGGCGGGTTGGCGAATATGACCGGCATCCCCGAGGTCGACGCGGCAGCGAGCGGGTGCCCGACCAACCAGTACACGATCCAGTGCTTCATGAACAGTGGATCGAGCTTCGAGAGCTACCAGTACTACGGCGGCCCGGCCGCATAGGCGCGGACCACCGCCTCCCTCGTGGGAGCTTGCTGGACGAGGTCCATCCCCAGGGACTGGGCCGGCGAGGTCCGGTCGGGTTTGGCTGGCCCGGCGTTCGGGTCTGCCGTGGGATGCTTACGGGTGTTCCATGCCTAGGGGATCAGCCTACGGCCGTATGCGGAAGAGGAGATACGGGTGCCAGTTGGTAGCAGCGCCGAACGCCCGGCCCCACGAGGTCTTGACACGCTTCAGGAAATGGTTGGAACACCAGCGGGACGTGCTCGTGTACTCGAGCGGGTTGACGGTTTTATAACCTACGTTGAAGGCGCCCGAGAAAATATCGAGAAAGCACAAGGCCTTATTGTTGCCGGATACGTGCCGGTCCTCTACGCCAATCATCAGAGCCACGCGGACAAACTGGTGCTTTCCGGGATCACTCAGCGACTGGCTCAGTCCGGCGCCGACGACCAATTTGGAGGATTTCTGGTTCCGGTGGCAGTCACCATAGAAAGCGGCGCGCAGGGCGCCTACATACAGCAGCTCATGGTGTTATTCGAGACGTTGTATCGGGATAGAGGATACGGGCCGGATGTCCCATTTATAACCGATAACGACAGGCAGGCACGCGGAGCCGTAGGAAACAACACTGAATCGGTGAAAAGACTAATGGACGCACCTCGTAACAGGCATGGGCTTGTGATGTTCCCGGAGGCCACGCTGGAGGGTGGAAGAATAGGTAGCAATGGGAATCTGAACGGCATGCAGGACGTCATGCAGATTACTGGAAGCGGTCTCATCGGGTATCCGAAATTCTGGCTCAAGAGAGGGCGGGGCGAGGCCGTCTTCATGCCTGTCGGGATCAGTGGAAGTTATCGTATGTATCCACCCGATCCGGGCCGGGATAGAATCTCACCGGAAGTGGTCATGGGCATCTCGGGAGATGGACCCTCGGCGCCAATAGTGTCCATTTCCGCGGGAAATCCGTATACTTACACCGAGCTGAGGGACGAATTCAAAGAAGAACCGGATAGCAAACGGAAGGATCATCTGGATCTGATGATGCGCAAGGTTGCCGAATTACTGCCAGAGACAGAAAGAGGGCACTACAACCGACGGTGACATAAGAACCGTCGGTGTGGACGTCCTCGCTCAGGTTTGTCGGGCCGCCAGCCGCGCCCGGGTACGGGTGCGCTGCTCCTCGAACCGGGTGGCCTGGGCTGACAGGTTGGTGACGAACTCGGCCAACTCGTCACGGGCAAGCTCGCCCTGCGCGTCGAGACCTTCGATGTCGAAGACCCCCCAGTGCCTCAGCAGCGGTTGCACGATCTCATCGTGATGGATACGCAGGTCGTAGATGCCCGCCTGGGCGATCTGGGCCGCTTTGCGGGTGAATCCAGGGATCATCGCGCCCGGCATCTGGAAACCCACCACCTCGTCCGCGATCGCTCGCATGGTCGGGCCCGGCGCCACCTGCAACGCGGCCGTGACGAGGTTGCGGTAAAAGACCATGTGCAGGTTCTCGTCGGTCGAGACCCGGGTGAGCAGCCGCTCGCAGATCGGGTCCTCGGCGTAACGGCCGGTGTTGCGATGCGAGATGCGGGTCGCAAGCTCCTGGAACGACACATAGGCCAGTACCTGCAGCACGGGCTTCTGCTCGGAGTCGAACCCGGTCGCCATCACATCCATCCGGGCCCGTTCCAGTTCCACCGGATCGACCCCACGGGTGACCAGCAGGTAGTCACGGATGCAGAAGGCGTGCCTGCCCTCTTCGGCGGTCCAGCGGTGCACCCAGGCGCCCCAGGCACGATCGCGGCCGAAAGCGCGCTCGATCTCGCGGTGGTAGCTGGGCAGGTTGTCCTCGGTCAAGAGGTTGACCTCGAGGGCCGTCCTCGCGACGGGAGACAACCGAGACTGCTCCGGGTCCCAATCCGCGCCACCGAGGTCGGCGTAGTCGCGGCCAAGGCTCCACGGCACGTACTCGTGGGGCATCCACTCCTTGGCCATGGCCAAATGCCGCTCCAAGTTCTCCACGACCGAAGGCTCGAGATCATGGAGCAATCTGACACTGTCCAGCACGCTACCCATCGTAACCCGCGCACAGGCCCCGAAGAGCGGGGCGCCGCAGCCGCCTGGCATCCCGACGAGCATCCGGCGGCTACCGTTCGCGAACTCGCCTGCACGGCGTCGGCCAGTTAGGATCGCAGCGCAGTGGCGGGGATGGTGTGGACCGAGCCCATGTTCTGGGCGCGTTCGATGCTGTGCTTGGTATCGAGCTCGTCGGCGACCTGGCCGAGTTTCCCGGAGCGCACGGCCGGTCGCGTCGTGGCCAGCTTGCCGCGCAGCCGGGCGGCGTCGGTTTCGGCGCCGTTGCGTACGGCTTCGGCGGTGGCGGACTTTGAGATCGGCGACTAGGGGATCGGCGGCGGTGCGTCTGTTGACCTCGCCGGCGAACACGACCGCGGCGGCGGGCGCACCGCCGATGACCGAGGCGTAGGAGCCCTCGACCGCCGCGATCTCCTCAGCGATACCGGCTGGCCGCCCAGGTGGGCGTCGAACACCGCGACCGAGTCGGCGGCGTGCATGTCGGCCCACCGCTCGCGCCGACACGGCGAACCATTCGATCGGCGCGTCCAGCCGCCGTGCCAGCTCGATGGCCGCGAGCACCCGTCGGCACCCCGGTTCGGCGATCGCGCCCAGCGCGGTGGTCGGATCGCCCAGCAGCACCACTCTGGTCATGCCCTCCGGGTAGCGCTGGGTTGCCGTCGTCACTACCCCGAGCACCAGGTTCGCGGTGTTGCCACCGGGCGCCCGGCCCACCGGCGCCGCCCGGGTCGAGGTCATACTCGGTGAAGGTGGTCAGCCACCCCCGTTTCCGGTCGACAGAGCGGGTGATCATGGGGATCAGCTCGTAGGGGTACATCGCGCCGCGTCGACACGCCTTGATCACCTTCTGTGCGTAGCCGTCCACTCGCGCAGCGGGGCGATCGGCGGGTCGGTGACACGAATGGTGAGCCCGGCAACCGTCGTCGCGGGTCTCCGCCAGCCGGAACTGCACCAGCGCCTGCTCCAGACCCAGCCCCTCGGCGCGCGGCGCCAACATCCGCACCACGGCTTCGAGCTCGGCGAGCGGAATGTCGAGCGCGGGCCAGAGATAGAGCTTGATGCGATCCCACTGCAACTTCGCGGCGGCTGGGTCGACCGAACGGGCCGCGCGCGGGCTGTCCAGACACGCGTCGAGCACATGCTCGAGCTGCGGCAGGCCACGGATCCGGCCGTGCGTCGCAGAGTGTCCAGGTGCAAGAGTTGCCGGCCGCACCAGGCGCAAACCAGACTCGCACCCGACAACAACGCAGAATGCAGTCACTCGCTGTCGCGATCGCATAGCTGGCCGGTTCGGTGATATGGCGGCGCCTCGCCACCGGGCACGTCCGGGCCTGAGCGAAGCACCGGCCGCAGCTGAGCGCCTGCTCGGACGGTGTTAGGCGTGGAGTGAACGGGTCGAAGTCGGGGTTTGGGGCGAACACATCGACACGCAGCTCGACGGTTGGGCCGAGCACACATCCGAGGCAAAGCGTGCGGCGCAGTGAGCGACTTCGAGCCGACGACTGGACGCCAACCCGGCGTGCTTGCGCAAGGCCGAGACCACCGGGTGACATCGTGCTTGGCCATGCGCATCGCGAGCACGTAGGAACGCATGTCGAGAGGACGCTCGATTCTTGCCCTCTCAACGGCAGCCGCCGCTCCGCTGAGCCCCTGGCAACGCCGCGATGCCGATCGTCGGATCCGTGGGCGGCTTGTCGAACCGCGCACCGTCGACCCGGGCACCGGCAAGCTGTGCTCCCGCCAGATCGGCGCGGAGGAGACACGCATTGCGCAGGTCGGCGCCGCGAAGGTCAGCCCCGCGCAGCGACGCGTCGCTCAGGTCGGCACCGGTGAAAAGCGCACCCGGCGCGGTTACCCCGGCCAGGCTCTGACCGCGCAGATCAAGGTTGATCAGATCTGCTCCGGCCAATAGAGCGCCGCGTAGCCGGGAGACCTCGTTCTGTGGAACTGGCCGGCCCCGGTAATCGCTCGCTGACGGCTCCGATCTGGGCACGACTCGCCACCACGGAAGCGCCCCCTGCCAGGCGAAAATCGCCATGATGGCAATCACGGCCATGACCGCGAGGACCACAGATCCACGCCTGCGCAAGGGGGTATCCGCGATCTCAGCTGCCGAGAACAGCGTCGCTGCCGCAGTGGCACTCGCGGCGAGCACCGCGCCGAACAGACCGAACACCTGACCAGACACCGCCACCAACACGATCGCCACAGCCGGCCCGATCCATGCCGCCGCGAGGCGGCCGGGCCGATCAGGCGAGGTCATAGCTCCGAATCATCCCACGGCAGAGGACAGCGGCTTGGCCGGCGCCTACGATGGTTTCGCCGCGAGACGGGAGGGCGATCCGACATGACTCGGTGGAGCGGTCGCACCCCCGAGGGCAGGCCACGCGATGATGATGACGACGTCGAACCGGTGGAATGCCCCGAATGCGGCGGTGAAGCGGTGTGGAAGCGCCGGATCTACGTCTGTCTGGACTGCGGTAAGCGGTGCTCGTCCGATCATGGCTGACCTTCAGCAACTCGCGATAAGTACGCGCGACTCCATCGGGCGTTACTTCAGCGTGGTCAGTGCCGTCCCCTCGGCAGTGCTGGTCGTCTGGATCGTCTTGCTGGTAGGCAGTGGTGCATGGGGTGGACGACCCGATCCGATAGCATCCTTACGTGTATTCGCTGACCTAGGCTTCGGCGGTGCCGTCGAATTAGTATTCGCCGCAATATTCCTCGGCGTGGTCACGCACCCAATACAATATTCGCTGATTCAGTTCCTTGAGGGATATTGGGGCGACGGTCCGGTCGCCGGTCGTGCCCGCTTACTACGCAGCCGTGCTCACTATGCCCGGATTCGTGCTCTTCGTGGTCGGTCGAGCTGGCTGACCCGGGAGATCACTGATCGACAACGCAAACTGAAAGTCGCGGAGCAGCCTGACAAGCGGTCAATTTACGCTGAGATCGCAGAGTTGAAGTCGCGTCGAGGTGAGCTGGAGCATCTAGTATCGAACTACCCTGACAAACGTGAAGCATTCATGCCGACCCGGCTGGGAAACGTGCTCCGGCGCTACGAGTGGACCATCGGACAAGGTTACGGAATCGACCCAATCTGGACGGCTCCCTACATCTTGAGCGTCGCCCCTTCCGCAGACGTCGACTACCTGGACGACCAGCGATCGCAACTCGACCTCGCCGGGCGAATGACAATCGTATCGTTTGTTGCCACAGCGTTGACCATGCTGTTCATGGCGCGCCACGGCCTGTGGTTGCTGGTCGCCCTCTTCCCGTACGCGAGTAGCTACCTGTCCTACCGTGGTGCTGTCGTGGCGGCGGCCGAGTACGGTCGTGCGCTCGGCGTGGTCATTACGCTAAACAGATTCGCCCTGTACGACCGTCTCGGTCTCGAGAGCCCTGCCGACTCGGATGTGGAAAAACGACAGAACCAAGACCTGATTCACTACCTCAGTCACGGCGAGACGCAAGGGCTACGGCTCGACTACCGCAGTCCCCCATCGCCCACATGATCGACATCAAGCCCGGGAAGAGTCAAGCTGTCAGCATCGTTACCTCGTGCCCCTGCTCCACAAGCAGTACGGCTACGGCGTGAATAGTCGGACTAGTTTTGAAACCTCGGCGAGGAACGGAATCCCAGGTCAACCCACCAAGTCGAGTTTTGAAGCGGCACAGAAGTCGGCCACTTGGCGGCGCAGCGCCGAGAGATGGTGGCGCAGCACGAGAATCTCAAGATCCTCGGCTGCGTCGGATGGCCGAGCAGCATCAGCCAGCTCACCATCCGTGATGCCAACATGTGTATCAGTCGCAGCCCACGATCTAGATCATGCCTTGTCATGGGTCATAGCGAATGTGCAGGTCACGGCACTGGGCCGAGTATCGGGCACTCACAGGTCGGTCGGCCAAGCAGGTGTAACGCCGAACAGCTTACCCCGGTGCTACGAAGCGCGGCCAATGAGCAAGAACGTAGAGAAGATCCCATAAGGCACTGCATCAGTGGCCCACAAAGAGCGCTAGAACCCCGGCGATCGAGCCAACCAACGCCACCACGAGCGATGCCAGGTTGAAGAGCGCCTGGCCGTGGTTGCGCTTGGCCTGGTAGCTAGTCGGTGTCGACCCTCTAGCCGGAATCCCAAGCCGGTGGCCGCTCTGGGCGCCATCGATCCAGGTCGTGCGCACCGCCATGCCTGGGTTCCGCATGCGCAGCGCAGCGTACAGCGCGTCACGCTTATCTCGAACATGCCAGCGCTTACAGCCGCGTAGCTTACCGTTGACGGGCTGGTGACAGCTGCCTCCGCTCCTCGTCTCGAAGTCGCAGCGGGTCGGCATCAGGAACAGGACCCAGAAGATCAGAATGCAGACACCGAGCAAGAGACACGGAAGCAGTCCGTAGCGGGGCACCCAGAGGGCATAACCGATCACACTCGCGAGGGCCAGGCCAGTTAGATGCTCAAGCTTCGTCAATTTGCCCTTGCGCTTCGCCATCGACGCTCCCCCTGTTGTCCGTCTCGCACCACGTAGCCGGAACGTCTCGGGAGCGGGATCAACGCTACGGAACGACGGAGGCACGACAGAAGCCGTCAACGGGGTGATCCTGAGGTCGGATGATCACGCGCAAGGCTGTAGACCTACATGCAGCGGAACGGATCGGCTAACCGGGCTGATGACCACAGCCGAACGACAGGTCGACGCCGGCGGCAAACACTTGGCGGAGTAGATACGGTGCTCGGGCAGGATCGAATAAAGATCAGGAAGCGTAGGCCGCAGGACAGGCTGACCTGGGCGGAGAAAGCGGGACCTTGAGTCGTACCGTGTCCACATCCAGTGGCGCTGGCTTGCTCTGCCGTGGCCGGGCGGTGTCGGTGCGCCGAGCTTGTCGAATCGGTGTCTGTCTTGGTTGCCGATCTGCCGTCGCGTGGGCAGGCTCCTCGCCTTGCTCGACCACCCGTTCCGTGACGGCTTTCGTGACTTCCGGCTGAACGTCCGGTGTTGGCGGAGTCGGGCACGGGAGCGGGACGCGAGTCGCGCAGTCGGTCGGCGAGATTGGAGACGGCCTATTGCAAACAGCGGTCCACGCCCGTCAATAGTTGCTCATCGGCCACCACGATTCGCCGCAGTTCACTCAATGCCGCTTCTGCCGCGGTGACCGCGGCGAGCAGCTCGTTGTGGAACCGGGCTGGCCGGCCACGGGCGGCACCGGCCGGTAACTCCAGTCCGCAGCCGGCGCAGGTCATCGAGCACCTTCCGTTCCGTGACTATGTTCGTGACGCTGGTTTGAGGATAGCAGTTTGCGTCACGAAATTAGTCACGAAAATAAATCGGTGAGTCTGGAGGGTCTGCGACTGGTCGAGTGCGCAGCGCGCGCTCTCACTGTCAAGACACTTGCGTGACTGTGGCCCGGCTGGCCCGGTTGGCGGTGACCAGGCTGGCCGAGGTGAGGAGGGCTATGCCGCGATGAGCCGTGCCAGCGAAGACCTTGTAGCGCTCGCGGAGTTCCTTGATGGTCGGCAGGTAGTCACCCGGCTTGAGGATGCCGCTGTTGATGGCGCCGCACAGGTCGGCAGCGATCTTTTGGTAGCGATCTTTTGGTAAGGCGCCGCGTCGTCGGACTCGGGGTCGGGCGTCCGTCCACGCGTCCACTCCGGCGGTGATCAGCTCGGTTGCCGAGTAGTGGCGGAGTTGGTGGATGTGCATGTCCCAGCCGTGCAGGGCGCACATGCGCTCGTAGCGCTGGCCGTCGGTGCTCGGCTTGACCCAGGTGCTGTGATCGGGCGACGGTGAGAACAACCGTGCATCTGATGCGATCATCACGCTGAGTTCCTCGGCGCCCTCGTCACACCGGGCCAGGTAGGCCCGGAGAAGGGAGACGGTGGCCTCGTCGAGCGCGATACGCCGCTGTTGGTGGTTCTTCGTGTCCTTTCCCAGGTCTCGGCGCCGTCCTGGGCGATGCTGGTGCGGATCGAGATCAGGGCGTTGTCCAGGTCGACCCGGTCCCGGCGCAGCGCGCACAGCTCGCCGCGACGCGCGCCGGTGGTCATGGCCAGCCATACCAGCATGCCCCATGCCGGGTCGCGGAACGCTTCGTTCACGATCGCGGCGGCCTGCTCGGCGGTCGGCGGATCTGGGT
>DASYBQ010000130.1:0-5022 GCA_036500625.1 Pseudonocardia sp.
CGCAGGAGTATCACGCATTGTCGACGGGACCGGTCCCGCGTTCACCGCGAGTTCGTCGGAACGTCAACGACCGCTGGCGACTCGGCCGGCAGGTGGAGGCGATCTGCACGCGAAGCTACGGCGCCAGCAGCACGACATCCCGGCGAGGGTGAACAGGCCGCCGTAGAGCGGGGGCCGCCACACCCACACCTGGCTGGGCAGCAATCGGGACAGCAACTGCGCGGTCACGGCGTCGGGACCTGGTAGCCGCTACGCGGCACCGTCTCGATCAGAGGTTGGCGCCGACCTCGACGTCGTCACGGAGGAGAGCGGTCAGTGAGGTATCCGGACGAGTCGGGCATCCTCCTGTTGGTGGTGGACGGCGATCTGGGGGTATGTGGTGCGGTTGCGGCTGTTGGGTCGGTGCAGGCACAGGTGGGCGACACGGCGGTGCTTCTCGGTCCGCGTCAGCAGCGGCTGGTGATGACGCTGCAGGTGGTGGTCTCGATGGTCCCCGCGCACCGCACCCGCTGCGCGCTGGGTAGCTCTTGTGGTAGACGGTGCTGGTGGCGGGAGGGCGTGTGGAGATCCGGTTGCTGGGCGCGTTCGAGGTCCGGGCCGGCGAGCAGCTCGTGCCGCTGGGGCCGCGTCAGCAGCGGCTGGTGTTCGGGTTGCTGGCCTGGGAGGTCAATCGGCTGGTTCCGATCGACCGGCTGGTTGCGTTGATCTGGCCCGAGTCGCAACCACGTTCGGCGGCGCACGCGGTGCGCGTGTTCGTATCGCACCTGCGTGCGCTGTTGGCGGAGGCCGGGGCCGAGATCGCCGTGGAGACGCACGGGTCCGGCTATCTGCTGCGGTGCGATCCGTTACTGGTTGATGTACACCGGTTTCTTGCGTTGGTGGGACAGGCCCGCACTGCGGTTGACGAGAAGGCCCGGCTGACGACGTTGGAGGAGGCGCTGCGGTTGTGGCGGGGCCCGTTGTTGGCAGACGTGGCGTCGGAACGAACCCAGGACCTGCTGGGGCCCGGGATTGCCGAGACACACCTGGTTGCGATCGAGGACCGGGTGGAGGTGCTGCTGCGGTTGGGCGAGCACCGGGACGTCGTCGAGGAGCTGATCGTTCTCGTCGAGGCCAATCCGACCCGGGAGCGTATGGTTGGTCAGCTGATGCTTGCGCTGTACCGCAATGGTCAGGCGAGCCGGGCGCTGGCGGTGTTCCGCCGGACCAAGGAGTATCTCGCCGAGGCACTCGGCATCGATCCCGGCATCGATCTGCGGCGGCTCGAACTGGCGATCCTGCGCAACCAACGCGAGCTCGACCCGCCCCGACCAGACGATGAACGCGACGATGAGCGCGTCGCGGTGCGCGGCACTGAGACAGTGGGGCCGGCGATGGTCGGCCGGCGAGCGGAGTTGGCTGCTCTGACCGAGTGGCACGCCCAAGCGGCGGCCGGGCGCCGCACGGTGGTGTTGATCGAGGGCGCTGCCGGTATCGGGAAAAGTACGCTGCTGGCTGAGTTCGGCCGGCGTACCGAAAGTCGTGGCACGCCGGTGCTGTTCGGCCGGGGTGCCGCGGAGGAGGGTGCGCCGGCGTACTGGCCGTGGCGTCAAGTGTTCCGGCAGTGGCTGGCCAGCGCCGAGCCCACGGTGTCCGGGCAGGTGCTGGGCGCGGCGGCCGAGCAGATCGCGCGGATCATCCCGGAGCTGCACCGGCACGCGCGTGCCGGGAAACCTGCTGAGCGGCCGCCGGCAAGCGCGGAGGAACGGTTTGCCTTGTTCGAGCAGGTGGCCGCGTTCGTCAGCAGGATGGCCACCGCGGCTGGTGGCCTGGTGATCGTGCTGGATGACCTGCACTGGGCCGATCCAGCCGCGCTGCTGCTGTTTCGGCATCTCGTGCGGGACGTCTTAGACGCACCGTTGTTGCTGATCGGGGCGTTTCGGCCGTATGAGTTGCGGCGGGCCCCGCGCGGTGCCGAGGCGCTGGCCGAGGTCACCCGCCTTGCGGACACGAACCGGCTGGAGGTTGCCGGGCTGTCCACCGACGAGGTGGCCGAGCAGCTCTCCGCCGTGCTCGGTCGAGTGTGTGACCCGGCCGAGGCGGCGACCGTGGCCCGGCGGACGGGGGGCAATCCGCTGTTCGTGCGTGAGATCGGCCGGCTGCGCCGCGCGGACCCCATAGCCCCGATTACCGAGGTCCCGACGGGTGCGCGGGACGCGATCCGTCAGTACCTGAGCGTGCTGTCCCCGCCCTGCCGAGCGATGCTGGCCACCGCGTCGGTGCTGTCGGCCGACATCGACCCGGTGTCGCTCGCCGCTGTCGCCGACGCGGCCATCGAGGACGTGCTCAACGCGGTCGACGAGGCGGTCGCCGCGTCGGTGGTGCTGGCCGCAGGCCGGGCTGGTTTTCGGTTCGCGCACGACCTGGTCCGCGACGGCCTCAGCCTGGAGCTGGCGCCCAGCGACCGGGGACGGATCCATCTGCGCGCGGCCGAATACCTCGAGAGCGGGGCCAGAAACGCGCACCTCGCCCAGATCGCGCACCACCGATTGCTGGCCCTCCCGCTCGGTGATCCGGTGGTCGCGACGTGGGCCACGGCCCGCGCCGCCGAGCAGGCGATGAGCCGGTTCGCCCACGAGGACGCCGCGCGCTTGTTCGACCGAGCCCTGTCAGTTGCGGCCATGCTCGACGCCACGGCACGCGGTGAACTCCTGATCGCTAAGGCGAGCGCCCAGTATCTGGCCTACGACATTGAGTCGGCCCAGCACACCTGTGAAGAGGCTGCGGCCCTCGCCCAGCGCGCGGGCGACCCTGCCGGGCTGGCGCGCGCGGCGCTGGTCCTGTCCGAACAGATGGATCCGGTTTGGCTGGCCACCGTCAAACCGTGGTGCGCGCAGGCGCTGGCCCAGCTGCCCCAGCAGGACAGCGTTCTGCGGGCGAGACTCCTCGCCTACCAGGTGACCATCGAAACGACGGCGGGCGCCACCGCCGAGGCCACCCGTATCAGTGAGACCGTGCTGGCGATGGCCGAGCGGCTGACGGATCCGGTCACGCTGATCGCCGCGCTACGGGCGCGGCAACACGCGCACGCCGGGCCCGAGGGCAACCCGGTGCGCCTCGCGCTCGGCGAGCGCATGATCCACCTCGCCGACCGCGCCGGCGATCCGGCGGCACTCTGGGGACACCTGTGGCGTTTCGACGCGCTCATGCAGGCCGGGCGGGTGCCCGAGGCTGAGGTCGAGCTCGATCTGGTCGAGCCGGTGGTCGCCCGGCTCAACCAGCCGTTGGCCCGCTGGCACCTGTTGCGCAGCAGGGCCGCCATCCATGTCGGTCGTGGCCAGTTCGCCGCGGCGAACGACGACCTGGACCAGGCGGCGTATCTGGCCGAACGCGGCAACAACCCGCACGGGGTGGCCGCCACCGAGCTCAGCCGGGTTTTCGTCAGCACGATGACCAGCAAGGGGGTCGACGAGACAGCCGTCGACACGCTGCGCCGGGGCCTCCGTTCGCCGCTCATCGCGCGCCTGTATCTGACCAGCCACTACGTCATGGTGGAGGACATCACAGCGGCTCGAGAGCTCTACCGGGCTGTACCGCCGTTGGAGGAACTGCCCATACCAGCTTGGTTCCGGCTGATCATCTATCGCCAGTACGCCGAGATCGCTGCGGCGCTCGGCGACGTCGCCACGGCCGAGTCCGCGTACCAGCGACTGCTCCCGCACGCCAGCCTGCACTGCACCGTCGGAGCGGGGGTGACGGTGACCCTTGGCTCGATACAGGGATGCCTCGGCCTCGCTGCGGCGGCATGCGGCCACACCGACACCGCTATCGATCACTTCCGCACGGCGGTCACCGCGAACACCGACTCCGGTCTTGCTCCGTTCGCGGCCGACGCGCGGCACCGCCTCGCCGCGCTGCTGCACCAACGCGGCCGACCCGGCGACCGCGCCGAGGCGTTGACCAATGCCACAGCAGCCAATACCGCCGCCACCATGCTGGGCATACCGCGACTCCAAGTCCACACCACAACCCTGTTGGGCGCCATGAACGGCACGGACACCGTCGGTTGACCGATGACTGGCCAGCTAAGGCGCGATAGCCCTGTCACGCGACTACGTCGCTTCTTCGACCTGGATCACTTACGTTCTCAACACAATGCGCACCCTGCGGTGCCGTTGATCGGTAGTCCCTAACGAACGCGGTCCATTCGCCGCGACGCGGGCCTGTGGGTGCCGAAAACTGTGTCACATCATGCGACCTGCTGATACTCGTGGACCAGCCCGGCCAGCCGATCGCGTCGACGAATCCGTCCGGCGACTGGCGACGGCAACGGAATCACGGAGCGGCTGGGCGGGTGTTGCCCGAGTGCGCGGTGTGGCCGGTGACCGTTGAAATGCTCGACGTACTCGGCCAGCACTTGTTCGAGGTGTCGCCGGTTGACGATCAGCATCCGGTCCACACATTCCCGGCGGACGCTACCTACCCAGCGTTCCGCGATCGCGTTCGCGCGAGGCGCCTGGACAGGGCTGCGCAGTACGTCGCCGCCAGCCGCGGTGAACACCGCGTCGAACGCGGACGTGAATTTGGTGTCACGTTCGCGGGCCAGAAACCGCAGACCGTCCACCCGCTCGCCCAGCCCCATGAGCAGGTTACGAGCCTGCTGTGCGCCGTCACCCCGACCAGGTGCACCCGACGGCGACCATGCTCAACGAAGAACAGTACGTACAACCGACGCAGCAACACCGTGTCCACGTGGAAGAAGTCCACCGCCAGAATGCCTTTGGCCTGAGCCGCCAGGAATTGCTTCCATGTCGGTCCCGACCGCCGCGGCGCCGGGTCCAGCCCAGCGTCCTTCAGGACCGCCCATACGGTCGACGGCGCAACCGTACGCCCAGGCCGACGAGTTCGCCATGCATCCGACGGTAACCCCACAGCGGGTTGTCTCGGGCCATCTCCAGCACCAACCGGCGGATCGCCGCCGCAGTTGCTGGTCGGCCCGGCCGGCGCCGCGGATAGGTCCACCGACGTCGCACCAAGGCCGCG
>DASYBQ010000131.1:0-7370 GCA_036500625.1 Pseudonocardia sp.
GCGCGGCCAACGCCGCCGCCACACGCACCGGCCGCCACGCGCTATCGAGGCCCTTCTCCGACTCCGGGGTACGCCCTTCCCGACCCTCGTTGAGTACCGCCAAGCTCATCAACCGGAACCGCAGGTCGAGCTCACGGTGGGTCTGCACCTCCAGGATCCAGCGGGAGGTGATCCACGCGAACGGACACACCGGGTCGAAGTAAAAATCCACCCGAGTTGATCCGGCCATCCGAACCTCCTAGTTGTGCACACTCGGCGAGGGCGAGACCAAGCTGGCCTCGCCTGACACGACCCAGCCGAGTATCACTCTCCACCACGACAGCCTCGGCCGTGGCGCTCTGCCCGCGACCTTGCTCGGTGCGATCGACACCCAATGCTGATAAATGTCAGGGTTGGGCCCGGTGTGGCCAGGTCGTCCGGCGGGGCGGAAAGCCACCCGCGCGGCCCTCGGACCCGGTAGCCACCGGCATAGCGGAGGGCCTCGAGCGGGACCGATCGGTGCTGGTCGCGCGGAGGGTGGCCGCCCCGATCGTCGTCATTCGCGGCATCTCCGGCAAGATCATGAATCTCGCTGTCATTCGGCGTCAACTGACCCCACCCCCCCGGCTCGCGGGGATACCCGTAGTGAGAGCCTCTCGGCGGCTCCCGGTCTCACCGCGCGGATGAGCGCCGGTCTCGCTGGTCCGGGTGCCGAGGTGAGCTGACCGTGGCCTGCGTTGGCCACACCCGCCCTGACGTCGCCATACGTGGCGCCAGCGGCTCGAAGGGAGACGTTGTGCGAAGAGTCCACCTGGCACGGTCCGGTCGGCTGTCGGCCGGGACCGTCTCGGCGATCATCGCGGCCGCCGCGCTCGGGCTCGCGGGCTGCGGTCAGCAGCAGAGCCCCGAGGCCAGCAGCCCGAGCGCGAGCCCGGTCCCGGCCAGCTCATCGGTCGAGCTCGACGCGGTGGGAAGCCCACCCAACGCGGCGTTCACCGATTCGGTCGGCACCGACGTCACCGATGTGGCGTCGATCGCCACCGACCAGGGCAGCGTGCCCGGCGACGCCGAGGGCTTGTACGCAGCGCCCAGCGGCCCGGCGCCGTGCGACCGTAACGGCCTGATCAACAGGCTGCACGCCGACGGTGGCCGGGAGTCGGCGTGGGCAGGGGCGCGGGGTATCCAGGCCGCCGCCATCGCCAGTCACCTCAACTCGCTCACCCCGGCGATCCTGCGGGCGGACACCTTACTCACCGACTACCGCTACGAGAACGGCCGAGGAACCCCGCACGCGATCGTGCTGCAGGCCGGCGCCGCGATCCTGGTGGACGACCACGGCCTACCGGCCGCCCGCTGCCTCAGCGGTGACCCGCTGGGACCGCCGCCGCACTGGGACGCCGCACCCTCCTTCGAGGGCCACCAGTGGACCGGTTTCCGCCCCACCGCCCTCTGGGTGATCGAAGCGGCCCGCGCCGTGGTACCCCACTTCGTGATGTGCGACGCGCACTACCGGGGCGACCCACACAACGCCGACTACTTCACCGTCGACCGAGGCAACAACTGGGCTCCTCGCCCGCTACCCCGCGACCAGCACCCCGCGCCGATCACGTCCAAGCACGACTGGAACTGGTCCGCCGACCAGCACCCGAACGGCGACCAGCACCCGAACGGCGACCAGCACCCCTCCAATCGCGAGCAACCCGGCAACGAGCAGCGCAATGGGACCGGGCAGGACAAGGGCGGCAACAACCAACCCGACGACCAGCACCCCGGCCAGGCCGGGAACCCCGCAGCTCCTGGCAACCAGGGCCAGGCTGGTCGTAGCCGCGTCCCGCAGGCCGGGAACCCCG
Source organism: Pseudonocardia sp. (assembly GCA_036500625.1). Lineage (GTDB taxonomy): Bacteria > Actinomycetota > Actinomycetes > Mycobacteriales > Pseudonocardiaceae > Pseudonocardia. The sequence goes on from DASYBQ010000131.1 coordinate 1,830, forward strand.
CGGCTACTGGCAGCCAGGGCCAGGCTGGTCACAGCCCGGTCCCCCAGGGCGGGTTCCCCGGCCAGCACCAAGGCCCGCCCTCCAGCACCGTCCACCCTGAGGGGCTCAACCCGCCACCCCCTGGTCATTGACCCGCGGCGTTCGGACCGCGCAAATCCCCCGGCTGGTGCCAGCTCGGGGATCCCGCGCCGCGCCGACGACCGGCCCGCAGCAGTCCTACCTGCGGACGCTCGCGCAGCAGGCCGGGGAGCGCGGCCGGCCGCCCACTCAGCTCAGTCCGCGATGCCTTTGTTCTGGTCGATGAACGTCTGGCGTTCCGGGGTGATCCAGAAGATCACCCGCTCCGACTTGATGTTCTCTGCGGGATAGGGGCTGTTGATGTACTTCTGGGCGAGCTCGTCGATCTGGGCCCGTGCCCGGTCCCCGGTGGTGGTCTGCGCCACGTGGCCGCGTACCTCGGCGTAGCGGTACGGGTCCTGCTCATCCCGGATGAGCACGGTGATGCGCGGGTCCTTGGTGACGTTCAGGTACTTGGCGCGGTGCGTCTCGGTGTTGAGCACCAGCTGCCCGTCCTCGACGTGCACCCAGATCACCTGGGTCTGGATCTGCCCGTTGGGCAGCACGGTGGACACCGCCGCGAAGTTCTGCCCGGTGGCCAGCTCCTCGGTCTCGGGCAGCAGCTCGGGGCCGTTGGCCGTCTTGGTCGACATGGGTACCTCCTGTGGTCGTGGTCCGTCAGACCCAGCTACCCATGCCACCGCAACGTTATGCACCCGGCCCCGGTCGTGGCGTCGACCTCACCGGTCGCTGCGGCCGGCGTGCGTCCGTCCGGTCATGCCGGCGCCGCGCCCGCCGCCTCGGCACGCGCCTGTTCGCCGGGGTCCACCGGAGACTTGATCGCTCGGGACACTCCGGCGACGATCAGGTACATGACGCAGTAGGCGATGGCAACGCCGCCGCCGCCGAAGATCGGGTAGAGCAGGGTGACGGTGACCGGGCCGAGCAGCGCCGCGCCACCCGCGCCGGTGTTCAGAATGGCCAGCGCCGCGCCCTTGTCCTTGGGCTCGACCATGGAAGGCATCAGGGCGGACAGTGGCACGAAGCCGGCGAGCAGCACCCCGTAGACGGCGCCGAGGATCGCGGTGACCGTGAAGCTCTGCGAGGCGACCGCGCCGAAGTACCACAGCGGAGTGGCCAGCGCGCAGCCGCAGCAGCCGAAGACGGTGACGGTGCGGCGCCAGCCGAAGTGGTCACCGAACACCCCGAAGAACAGGTTTGCGCCGATGTTGGCCGCGTAGGCGATGGTCGCCAGCAGTGAGACCTGTCCGATGGTGAGGAAGCCCCCGCCGGGCGCGGCCGGGCCCAAGGTGAACGGGAACATCGCGAAGAAGCCGTACTGCGGCGCGGTGTTGACCAGGCGGGTGAAGAACCCGGCAATGGTGCGCTTGTCGCGCCAGAGGATGTCGATGCCTTCCAGCAGGCGCCGGTAGCTGCGCGGGTTCGCTACCGTCTCGTCCGCGATCGGTCGCAGCCCGGCCGGCTCGCGCACCGCGAAGCAGCCGATCGCGGCACCGATGGCGACGAGGAACAGCGACATCACCAGCGTGCCGTAGAGGCTAAGGCCGAACAGGCCGATGGCCACCGCCGCCACCGCGGAACCCAGGGTGGGCAGCCCACCGGTGAAGGCGAACCAGAACCAGCCGGCGGCCGACCCGCGCATCCGGGGCGCGCTGATCGTCTGGATCCACACCAGGAAGGCGAAGGCGAACAGCGGGTAGGCCAGGCCGCGGATGCCGTAGATCACCGCGATGACCAACAGGCTCCGGGTGGGCAGCGCGACGAAAAGGAACAGCACCTCGAAGACCAGCCAGATGCCGGCGCCGAGCCACATCACCCGCCTCGGACCCCAGATCGCGGACAGCGTGCCGGAGAACCAGGACCCGAACAGCACCCCGACCCCGTACAGCGTCACGGTGGCGAACGAGGCCTGTGAGCCGGCGAGTCCGCCGCCGTCGGGCTGGGTGAGGTAGTCGGTGAGATAGGTGACCTCGACGCCGTCACCGATCATGAAGATCAGCAGCCCGACGAAACCCCAACGCAGTGGGTAGGGAATTCCAATGCGTTCCACGAATGGGGCCGGGTGGCTCGCGCGCTTGCTGTCGGCTTCGGGGCTCATGCCGGCCTCCACAGTGCGGACTGGGCTCGCCCCGAGGCCTCCGGCCCACGAGTGGGACGAGCCGAATACAGGCACCTATCTAGCATCAAAAACGTTAAAATCACAAGCTCTACTTGGGGTGGACTTCCTTGGCGACGATCACCCGGGTGTTCTCCCGCAGCTCCGTGAGCAGCTGTGGATCGGTGTCCGCGTCCACCACGAGGTGGTCGAACTCGCGCACCGGCGCAAGCTGGTGCAGCGCTCGGCGCGGCGACTTGCTGGAGTCCATCAGCAGCACCCGCCGCTCCCCACGCGAGATCATCGCGCGTTTGATCTGCGTGATGTCCTGCTCCTGGTGGTAGGTCATCGCCGAGGTCATCGCCGAGGTGGACAGGCAGACCGTATCGACGGAGATCGACGCGATGGCCTCGAGGCAGGGCATGCCGATGTAGGAGTCGTGGGTGCGGGAGTAGTCCCCGCCGAGGCAGATCAGCCGGACCCCTGGCACCGTCTTGAGCGCCTCGAGCGTCCGCGCGTAGTTGGTCACCACGGTCAGTGGCGTGAGCTTACCCAGGTGGCGGGCCAGCGCGAGAGCGGTGGTCGAGTCGTCCAGCAGCACCGAGGAACCCGGCTCGATCAGTTCCAGGGCGGCGCGGGCGATGGCCTCCTTCTGCTCGAGTTGCACGGTCAGTCGGTAGTCCGACGAGGCCTCGAAAACGGTCGACGGCTGCGCGGACACCCCGCCGCGGAACTTGCGCACCACGCCCCGGTCGGCCAGCTCGTCGAGGTCGCGGTGCACCGTCATGAGGCTGACGCCGGTCAGCTCGACGAGGTCGGTGACGCTCGCCGAGCCGTGGGCCACTACATGTTCGACGATGCGTTGCTGGCGCGTGGTCCGCCTGCGCACCGCCTTCGTCGCATCGGTCATGGTCACAGCATCGCGCGCGCGGACCCTCCGGGTGTAGTGCCGCGCCTCATCTACCGGCGCTGGCCAGATTTTCCGCTGCCCGGAAGCGTGGTGCGCCCGCTGGACCGCGGCTCAGAGTCGCCGCGCCGGTAGCGTCTGCCGAAAGCAACGGAAGATCAGGCGAAACCCGGCGCACCGCTCCGGGAGAACTGGGAGGACTGGTATGGACATCTCGGGTGCGTCCGCAATCGTCACCGGAGGTGCTTCGGGCCTCGGCGCGGCGACGGCGCGGCGCCTGGCGGCCCGAGGCGCGAAGGTCGTCGTGCTCGACCTGAACGACCAGGCCGGCAAGGCGCTCGCCGAGGAGATCGACGGCGAGTTCGCCAAGGCCGATGTGGCTGACGAGGATCAGGTGAGGGCCGCCGTGGATGCGGCCTCGGCGATGGGTCCGCTGCGCGTGCTGGTCAACTGCGCCGGCCTGGGGATCGGCGCGCGGATCATCGGCAAGGATCTCAGCCCGATCCCGCTGAAGGACTTCGAGTTCGTGATCCGGGTGAACCTGGTCGGCAGCTACAACTGTGCGCGGCTGGCCGCCTCCGCGATGGCGAAGACCGATCCGCTCGACGACGGCACCTCGCGCGGCGCGATCCTGAACACCGCCTCCGCCGCCGCGTTCGACGGCCAGATCGGCCAGACGCCGTACTCGGCATCCAAGGGCGGCATCGTGGGCCTTACGTTGCCGATGGCGCGTGACCTGGCCCGGCACGGTATCCGGGTCAACACCATCGCTCCAGGCCTGATCGACACCCCGATCTACGGCTCGGGGGAGCAGGCGGAGCAGTTCAAGGCCAAGCTCGGTGAGAGCGTGGTCTACCCGAACCGGCTGGGCACCGCCGACGAGTTCGCCTCGATGGCGCTGGAGATCGTGACCAACGACTACATGAACGGCGAGACGGTGCGCTTGGACGGCGCCATCCGGATGCCCCCGAGGTAGCACCGGAAGTTACGGCGGCGGGACCGCGTCGTTCGCGCGATCCCGCCGCTGTGACGGGCCGGACACGTGCCGCGCGAGGGCAAACCTCGGGCACAGGGTCCGGCGGCTGTGCTGGGGAGTGGGTACCTCCTGTCTAGTGGCCGTTGCTTCCCCCCGCTATCGGGCGTGGCATACCTACCCGTTAAGCGGGGCGTGTCCGGCGGTTAACGCGTTCGTTATGTCAGCGCGACCTGCCGTGCGTGCCCGGGACCGTTGGGCGCACGAGAACTCTTCTCGGCGCATCACCCGAAGGTGACCTTGATCGGCCAGGAGTGTGTTAGTTCCGCGAGACCACTCGGCGAACTTCATTACTGCTCAGCCGCTGCCGTCAGGCTCAGCCGGGTACTCGGCAGGCGCCGTTCGCGTAGATCGGACTTGCGATGACGTCCAGGTCGGGCGGCGGGTTGAGGTAGGCCTTGACCGTGCCGGTGATGGCGTCCTCGCACTGTTCGACGGCGGCGACGGTGGGCGCGTCGTGTCCGTCGATCCAGACGTCGAGGTGAGTGCTGGTGCCGGCCGGACCGGGAGGGGCGCCGGAATCTTCGACAATGACGTAGCGCCGAATGGTGGGTAGGTAGAACCGGGTACCGGGCGGATAGGACATTGCGTTCTGCTCCCCGGGGACCGCGACGGTAATGGGATCGCTGTAGGTGCCCTGGCCGGCGGCCGTTTTGTGCAGTACCGGACTGCCGACCGTGCCGGAGCCGGGCGGGTCGTTGTCCTGCCAGGCGAATGCGGTGAGGTACACCACCAGCGCGGTACCCATCGACGGCGCGGCGCTGGCCGGTGGTGCCGTCGCGGTGCTGGAGGTCGGCGGGGCGGGAGCGGGCGGGGTGACCGGAGCCGGTTGCGGGGTGCTGCCACAGCCCGCGAGGACCACCGCGGCGCACAGTGCCGCGGCCACCAGGCTGGCGGCTGAGCCGGCCGTCCGGGCTGTTGACGCACCGCGCGGGGCCCGACGTGCGCGCGCGGGTGCCCGGAAATTCCGAATGGCCGACCCGCGGGGAGAGATCACCTGGTCAATGTACGGCTCGTACCGGCCATCGGCTTCGTGCGCGCGGAATAGTGACGCGATCAAGCCCACCAGCGGTGAGGATCGTCGCCCTACAGCGCCAGCGCGCGCACCTCGAGTCCCGGCGGACGGTGCACGATGGGCGATTTCCCCTCCGGGGAGCCGGTGAGGATGATTATCAACGAAAGGTCGCTCAGCCACCCCGACCGGATCTCCGCAAACAGCCGGGGTGGCTGAGCCTCAACCGCACCGCCGGGGCCGATAGGTGGCCCGTCCGACGGTACGGGAGTACTAGTACTGCAGGGCCTGTTCTCGCGCGAGAACTTCCGATCGGGGACCCTTCGGGCCCGCCTCCGCAAGTTCGCCTTCGGCCGAAAGAGCGCGCTTGTGCTCACCCTGGGGTGCCGCCAGCAGGGTTCGGGACCTTTGGTTGC
>DASYBQ010000132.1:0-22135 GCA_036500625.1 Pseudonocardia sp.
CCGAGGTCCGGCGGGTCAACAAGCTGGCACAGGCCGCCCGGTACCTGCCGATGTGCCGGATGCTGCCGCCATTGCTGGCCGAACTGCACGCCGCCGCGCACACCGCCGCCGAGGCGGACCGGCCGGTCGTGTGGGGATTGCTGGCCGAGGCGGTGCGATGCGCCCACTCGGTCGGCATCGCGGTCGGGCGCAATGAGATGTCGGTAGCGGCGCTGGGCTGGATGGATCGTGCGGCCGAACACGCCGGTGACCGTGCTCCAGCGCTGCGAGCCGTCCGCGAGTACCTGCGGGTGACGGCCTACCTGCGGGTCCGCGACTTCGATGCGTGTCAGCGGCTCAACCGATCGGGCTTCGCACACCTGGACGGCACCGACGACACCACGCCGGACGCGCTGGTCGCCCGAGGACAGCTACACCTCGGTGCGTCGATCATCTCCGCGTACACCGGCGACCAGGACGGGATACCGGACCACGTCGCCGAAGCCGCACACCTGTCCGAGCTGACCGGCGAGCGCACCGAGCGGCTGCGGGTCGGCTTCGGCCCGACGAACGTCCGGGTCCACCGGGTCATGGCGGCGGCCACGGCCGGAGATCACGCCCGCGCGGTCGCGGCCGCCGAGGACATCACGTTCCCCGGGGAGTGGCTGCCGACCCGCGTAGGGCACCACTACCTGGACCTCGCACGGGCCTACCGGTGGCTGGCGAAGCCGGAGAAGGCGCTGGACGCACTCCGAGTCGCCCGCCAGGTAGCCCCGGGACAGGCACAGCGCCACCCGCTGGCCCGCGACACCACCGAGGGCCTCATGCGCTCGGCACGGCGACCCTCGGCGGCGCTGGTCGACTACGCGGAGTGGCTCGGCATCGGCGACGACTGACCGAGTCGGGTTACATTGCCGAGCGGCAACACCCCGGACGTCGGTCCCGGCACCCTCTCGGCAATGCACCCGGGGACGATCCGATCGACGCGGCGTCGCTGCCGAGGGTGCCGAAGCCAGGTCCGGAGTACGCCGCTCTGGCTGTGCGCGCTGGTTGCCGTGGGCGAGCGGGTGCCGTGTCTCCGCCGCGTCTCGGCAGCCCAGTGACGGCAGCGGAGAAGCATCGAGCACGCCCGTGCCTGCCATGGCGTGCGGACTTAAGGACAGGCATAACGCCATGACCAGAAAGAATGCGCTTCGCTACACGTTGAAACGGAACTCGACCACGTCGCCGTCGGCCATGGTGTAGTCCTTGCCTTCCATCCGGACCTTGCCGGCCGCCTTGGCCGCCGCCATCGAGCCGGCTTCGACGAGGTCGGTGTAGGAGACGATCTCGGCTTTGATGAAGCCCTTCTCGAAGTCGGTGTGGATCACACCGGCGGCCTGCGGGGCGGTCGCGCCGGCGCGGATGGTCCACGCCCGGCTCTCCTTGGGGCCCGCGGTGAGGTAGGTGCGCAGGCCCAGGGTGTGGAAACCCGCGCGGGCCAGCGCGTTCAGGCCCGGTTCGGGCTGGCCGATCGACTCGAGCAGCTCGGCGGCCGACTCGTCGTCCAGCTCCAGCAGCTCCGACTCCACCTTGGCGTCCAGGAACACCGAGTCGGCCGGTGCAACCAGCTCGGCCAGCTCCTTGCGGCGAGCCTCGTCGGTGAGCACACCCTCGTCGGCGTTGAACACGTAGAGGAACGGCTTGGTGGTCAGCAACGTCAGCTCGCGAAGCGGCTCCCGGTCCACGCCCGAGGCGAACAGCGTGGCGCCGCCGTCGAGCAGCTCCCTGGCGGCCTCGGCGGCGGCCAGCACCGGGCGCCGGTCCTTCTGCATCCGGGACTCCTTCTGCAGCCTGGGGATCGCCTTCTCCAGGGTCTGCAAGTCGGCCAGGATCAGCTCGGTGGCGATGGTTTCGATATCGGCGGCGGCGTCGATGCGGCCGTCCACGTGCACCACGTCCGGGTCGTCGAACACCCGCACGACCTGGCAGATCGCATCCGACTCCCGGATGTTGGCCAGGAACTTGTTGCCAAGCCCGGCACCCTCCGAGGCGCCCGCCACGATGCCGGCGATGTCCACGAACGACACCGTCGCCGGCACCACCTTCGCCGAGCTGAACATGGCGGCCAGCGTGCCCAACCGGGGGTCGGGCAGCGCCACCACGCCGACGTTGGGCTCGATAGTGGCGAACGGGTAGTTAGCGGCGAGCACGCCGTTACGGGTCAGTGCGTTGAACAGAGTCGACTTACCGACGTTGGGCAGCCCGACGATGCCGAGGGTGAGGCTCACGGACGCCCAGGGTAGTCGCCGCCGCTCCGCGACGTCCGAGCCCGGCGCTCGAACGGCGTCCGGCACCCTGGTAACACCGTCCGACCGTGGAAGGATCCGTTGTGATCATCGTGTCCGGAAGGCTCCGGCGTCGAGGATGCCTGATTGCCGCTTCGTTGATGTCGGAATACCGCCAGACCTTGACGCCGAGACGGTGGCACGATCGGTGCGTGCTCTTCGACTTCGACCGCTGCTACGCGGCCGTCTCCGCCAGGGACCCCCGGTTCGACGGCCAGTTCGTCACCACGGTGCGCACCACCGGTATCTACTGCCGGCCGTCCTGCCCGGCAACCACGCCGAAGCCGGCGAATGTGGAGTTCCAGCCCACCTCGGCGGCCGCCCAGCTGCGCGGGTACCGGGCGTGCCTGCGCTGCCGACCCGACGCGGTGCCCGGCTCGCCGGACTGGAACCTGCGCGCCGACCTCGCCGGGCGCGCGATGCGGCTGATCACCGACGGGGTGGTGGAACGAGACGGGGTGGACGGCCTTGCCGTCCGGCTGGGCTACTCGGCGCGCCAGCTGGAACGGGTGCTCACCGCCGAGCTCGGTGCCGGCCCGGTGGCGCTGGCCAGGGCACACCGGGCCCAGTCGGCCCGCACGCTGATCGAGACGACCGCACTGGGCATGGCCGACGTGGCATTCGCGGCCGGTTTCGCCAGCGTCCGGCAGTTCAACGACACCATCCGCGCGGTGTACGCGACCAACCCGACGGCGATGCGCGCCTCGACCAGGGACGCAGCGCGCCGCGCGATCTCCCCCGGCGCGCTGGCGCTGCGGCTGCCGCTGCGGCCGCCCTACGACGCCGAGGGCCTGTTCGGATTCCTCGCCTCCCGCGCGGTTGCCGGGGTGGAGGTTGCCACCGCCGACAGCTACTCCCGCACCCTGCGGCTGCCCCTCGGCGCGGCGACCGTGTCGCTGCGGCCCGGCGCCACCCGGCCCGGCGGCCCCACCGACCACCTGCTCGCCCGGTTGCGGTTGACCGACCTGCGCGACCTGGCCAGCGCGGTGAGCCGGCTGCGGCGCCTCGCCGACCTGGATGCCGACCCCGCCGCGGTGGACGGCCACCTTGGCACCGACCCCTCGCTGGCCGGGCGGGTGGCCGCCACCCCCGGCATCCGGCTGCCCGGCAGCGTGGAGCCGACGGAGATCGTGCTGCGCGCGCTGCTCGGTCAGCAGGTGTCGGTGGCCGCCGCCCGCACTGCGGCCGCCCGGCTGACCGAGGCGCTCGGCGAGCCGGTGCCGGCCAACCCCACCGATCCGGCTGCGCCCGACCTAGAGGGGCTGACCAGGCTCTTCCCCACCGCTGCCGCCGTGGCCAAGCACGGCCCCGAGCTGCTGCGCGGCCCGGCCCGCCGCACCGCCGCGATCGTGGCGGCCGCCGGGGCGATGGCCGACGACTCGCTGCGGGTGCACCCCGGCCGCGATCCCGAGCAGCTGCGCGCGGAGCTGACCGCGCAGCCGGGCATCGGCCCGTGGACCGCCGGCTACGTGCTGATGCGGGTGCTCGGCAGCACCGACGAGCTGCTGACCGGCGACCTGGTGCTGCGCAAGGGTGCCGGCGCGCTCGGCCTGCCTGAGTCGGCCGCCGCACTGGACCACTACGGGCGGCGCTGGCGGCCCTGGCGGTCCTACGCGGGGATGCACCTGTGGCGTGCCGCCTCGGACAACGCCCACGCCGAAGTCTCGCGCCGGGCACGGCCGGCGAAGAAGTCCGCGTGAGCGCCACCGCGAGTACCCAGGCGACCCCGATGGGGCCGTTCACCTCGATGCTCGCCGCCGACGGGGCGGTACTCGCGTGCGGCTGGACCACCCGGCTCGACGACCTGCGCGCGGTGGTGCACCCGAGCCTGCGCCCCGCCGATGTCCGGTGGACCGAGGACAGCGGCGAGGTGACCGAGGCGGTACGCCGCTACTTCGCCGGTGAGCTGGCCGCGATCGACGCTGTGCCGGTCCGCCAGCACTCCGGGGAGTTCCTGCGCCGTGCCTGGGAGGTGCTGCGCACGGTGCCGCCCGGCGCGCCGATCACCTACACCGAGTACGCAGCGAAGGCCGGCCGGCCGAAGGCGGTGCGCGCGGCCGGATCCGCCTGTGCCCGCAACGCGGTCGCGTTGATCGTGCCCTGCCACCGGGTGCTGCCCGCCGGCGGCGCGCCCGGCGACCTCCGCCGGGTCCCGCCGACCAAGCGGTGGCTGCTGGCACACGAAGCCGCCGAGTGTTCTTAACCGACCGTTTACCGAACGGCTGAGACCGCTGATGGCGCTCCCCGCCCGCCTACCGAACCATGGTCGCCGCTCGACATTCGAACACAAGGTCGACGGCGTGCCTGATCAGAAACTGTCGGACCAGGGACAACACTGTGGCCATGGGGATTGTCACCGCGCTCAACATGCTGCTCATCGGGCTGTTGTTAGGCGTGGCCGCCGGCGGCGGGGTGGCCTGGCTGCTGATCGGCGCCAGGTACCGGGTCGCGCTCGCCGAGGCGGCCCGCACCCGTGCCGACGCCACCGCGTCGTTGCGCTCCGAGCTGGCCGGCCTGCACGTCGAGCGGGACACCATGATGCAGCGGGTCAACGAGCTGGCCGAACAGCACGCCGCCGCCGAGCTGCGGGCCCGGCGCGCGGAGACCGAGGCGGTCGGCGCGAACGCGGCGCTGGACGCCGAGCGCACCGTGTCGATGGAGCGGGAGCGGCTGCTCAGCCACCGGGACGCGCAGTTGAAGGAGAGCTTCCAGGTGCTCTCCGCCGATGCGCTGGCCCGCAACAACGAGAACTTCGTCGCGCTGGCCGAAGGCCGGCTCAAGGAGGTCACCGCGGCGCTGAGCGCGAAGGCCGACGGCGACGCGACCGCCCGCACCCAGGCAATCAACGCTCTGTTGGACCCGATGACGACGACGCTGCACCGGGTGGAGGGCCAGCTGCGCACCGTGGAGAAGGACCGCGAGTCCGCCTACGCCGGCCTGCGCGAACAGGTCAGCGCGATGCACCGCAGCTCGGAGCAGCTGCATGAGGAGACCAAGCAGCTGGTCAACGCGCTGCGTGCGCCGCAGGTACGGGGCCGCTGGGGTGAGCTGCAGCTGGAGCGGATCGTGCAGCTGGCCGGCATGGTCGAGCACTGCGACTTCGACCAGCAGGTGGTCGGCCGAGGGGAGGACGGCGGGGTCCGGCCGGACATGGTGGTGCACCTGGCCGGCGAGAAGCAGATCGTGGTGGACGCCAAGGTCCCGTTCGCCGCCTATCTGGAGGCGGTCGAGTCGGGCGACCCGGATGTGCACGCCGACCGGCTGGCCGCGCACGCCCGCCAGCTGCGCAGCCACGTCGACTCGCTCGCCTCGAAGTCCTACTGGATGGCGTTCGAGCCCAGCCCGGAGTTCGTGGTGCTGTTCGTCCCCGGCGACCCGTTCCTAGAGGCAGCGCTGCGCGCCGATCCCGCGCTCATGGAGCACGCGTTTGCGCACAACGTCATAATTGCCACACCCACCACACTGATCGCCCTGCTGCGCACCGTCGCCTACACCTGGCGGCAGGAGGCGCTGGCCGCGAACGCCGCGCAGGTGCACGCGCTCGGCCGCGAGCTGCACGGGCGGCTGGCCACCATGGGCACCCATGTGGCAAAGCTCGGCCGCACCCTTGACGGCGCGGTGGACAGCTACAACAAGACGGTCAGCTCGCTGGAGTCCCGCGTACTGGTCACCGCGCGCAAGCTGAGCGAGCTCAAAGTCAGCGACGCGGAGCTGCCGACACCTGGCCAGGTGGAGCGCTCACCGCGCCAGGTGCAGGCGCCGGAGCTGGTGGCCTCGGCCGCCGAGGCGTTGGTGGCGCTGCACCAGAGTGGCGTACCCCGTCACCTGGTCGGGTTCGATGACAGCGGAGCCGACGAAACGGGCCCCGAGGGACGGGCTACCGTGACCGGGTGACCACGCGCCAAGCAACGCGGCCGGCACCCGCCGGGTGGCCTGTTCTCGAGCGGTCCATCCTGAGCAACGTGCTCGGTCTGCCCGGCTACGCGGCGATCCTGATCGCGTTCGGCTTCACCGGGCTCGGCGTGTTCATCGACCTCAACCGGATCAACGGCCTTGGCAGCATCTTCAAGGGCTGCTACTTCGCCGGCTGCGTGCTCGCGGTGGCCTGGGTGAAGCGAAGGGCCTTGTTCGGGCCGATCGTCCAGCCACCGCTGCTACTGGCGATCGCGGTGCCCGGGGTGGTCATGCTGTTCGGCGGCGGAGGCACCTCGAGTGGCGGCGGCCTGGCCGACCACCTGGTTTCCATCGGCGCGCCGCTGCTCAACGGCTTCCCGACGATGGCAACCGCCACAGCGTTCACCCTCGCCATCGGGATCGCCCGCTACGTACTGCAGCGCCCCGGGGCGACGCTCCCGCCGAGGCCAGGCCGACCCGGGCCCACCGACGCTCCCGGCCCTCGGCCCGCCGCTTCCGGGCGGCGGCCCCGCTTGTCCTCCCGCCGCGGCGGGCACTCCGGGGTGGGCGCGCCGACGGGTGGCCCCGACCGCCCCCCCTCCGCCCGACGCTGAGCCAGCACGGCCTACCGAAGGCGCTTCACGCGGTCGGCTGGGAGCGGGCCACCCGGCGTTGGCGCAGCTCGCGGGGCAGCGAGAACGTCAGGGTCTCCTCGGCGGTGCTGACCTCTTCCACGTCGTTCCAGCCGCGCTCGGCCAGGAAGGCGAGCACGTCGCGTACCAGCAGCTCCGGAACCGATGCCCCGCTGGTCACCCCGATGGTCCGGGTGCCGTCCAGCCAGACCTGGTCGATCTCGGTGGCGAAGTCGATCAAGTAGCTGGCACCGGCGCCGGCGGACAGTGCCACCTCCACCAGCCGCTTGGAGTTCGACGAGTTCCGCGAACCGACCACCAGTACCAGGTCACAGTGCTGCGCCATCGCCTTCACCGCAACCTGCCGGTTCTGCGTGGCGTAGCAGATGTCGTCGCTGGGCGGGTCCTGCAGCCGGGGAAACCGTTTGCGCAGCTGGCGCACCGTCTCCATGGTCTCGTCGACGCTCAACGTGGTCTGGGACAGCCAGATCACCTTCTCCGGGTCGCGTACCTGCACCGAGGCGACGTCGTCCGGGCCGTCCACCAGTTGCACGTGGTTCGGCGCCTCGCCGGCGGTGCCCTCGACCTCCTCGTGGCCGTTGTGACCGACCAGCAGGATGTCGTAGTCCTCCTTGGCGAACCGCTTCGCCTCGTGGTGCACCTTGGTGACCAACGGGCAGGTGGCGTCGATGGTGCGCAAACCCCGCTCCGCGGCGGTCTGGTGTACCACGGGGGCGACGCCGTGCGCGGAGAAGACCACGATGGCGCCCTCGGGCACCTCGTCCGCCTCGTCGACGAACACCGCGCCGCGCTCGGCGAGGCTCTGCACCACATGCCGGTTGTGCACGATCTCCTTGCGCACATAGACCGGCGCGCCGTGCGCCTCCAGCGCCTTCTCCACGGCAAGGACCGCGCGGTCCACCCCCGCGCAGTAGCCGCGTGGCGCGGCGAGCAGGACGCGTTTGGCTTGCGTCGGGTTCGAGCCGGTGGCAGTCATGTGCACCAGGGTAGGCGGGTCCGGCCGTTCCCCGCCGCCAGCGGTGACTCGTCTGACCGCCCGACGACCCTCCCGGTGGTGGCCCATGTGCACACAAACCGCCGCTAACAGGTAACAATGCAGTCATGAGACCGCTACCCATGCCGATCCGCGTCGCCGCCGGCTTGGTAGCTACCGCGCTGGAAGAGGCGCAGGAGCTGCCGCGCAAGCTCACCGAGCTGCCTGTGACCGCGGTCAGCCAGGCTTTACAGGTATCCATGCGCGTGCAACAGCGGGTCACCGACCTCGCGATCAAGGGTGACCGGGCGCTCGGCTCGCTGCGACCGGCGCCCGAAGCGCCCACCTGGGCCCGGTTCGACGAGGACGAGGAGCCACCCGCCGGCCAGAGCAACGGGTTCGGCCCGCGCTCGGTCGAGCCCTACGCGCCGAGCCCGCCGAGGGTCACCCCGGTGCGCATCCTTCCGGACCTCGAGCCCGACGACTACGACGACGACCTCGACATCGAGCTCGACATCGAGGTGGATGTCGAGTTCGACGACCCGGATCTCGAGGAGGTCAGCGACGCCTCCGAGGTACCGGTACCCCGCTCGCCCACTGAGACCAGCAACGAGGCTGAGCCGACCGCGAAGTCCAACGGCGCGCCTGTTGCCAAGCCCGGCGCGGCGAAGGCGGACCCGACGCCGGCGAGCGGCGCCAACGGCTCCGGCCCGCCCGGGCTGCCGGAGTACGAGCAGTGGAGCCTGCCGCAGCTGCGCGGCCACTTCAGGGGCCTGACGCTGCGGCAGCTCGAGGAGCTGCTGGCCTGGGAGACCTCCCACCTGAACCGGCCGCCGTACGTGACCATGATCAGCAACCGGATCGCCACCGTCACCGAGCAGTGAGCTCGCCGGCTTCGGGTCCGCCCGCCACCTCCCCGGAGGCGCCGTGGCCGGTCCGCACGGTGGCCCGCAAGGTCGCCGGCTGGATCGACCGGTTGGGCGCGGTATGGGTGGAGGGCCAGCTCACCCAGGTCAACGCCCGCCATGGCACCGGCACCGCGTTCCTGGTGCTGCGCGATCCGGCCGCCGACGTGTCGTTGACACTGACCTGCCCGATCGGTCTGGTCCGGGCGGCCGACGTGCCGGTCACCGAGGGCAGCCGGGTGATCGTGCACGGCCGCCCGGCGTTCTTCCTCGGCCGGGGCACGTTCAGCCTGCGGGTGGACGAGATTCGCTCGGTGGGCATCGGCGAGCTGCTGGCCAGGATCGAGCGGCTGCGCAAGCTGCTGGCCGCCGAAGGGCTGTTCGACACCGCCCGCAAGCGCCGGCTGCCGTTCCTGCCGCACCGGATCGGCCTGATCACCGGCCGGGCCAGCGCCGCCGAGCACGATGTGGTGAGCAACGCCGGTGCCCGCTGGCCGGCCGTCCAGTTCCGGATCTGCCACACCGCGACGCAGGGGGCGCTCGCGGTGGCCCAGCTGATCGACGCGCTGGAGATGTTGGACCGTGACCCGGACACCGACGTCATCGTGATCGCAAGGGGCGGCGGCAGTGTGGAGGATCTGCTGCCGTTCTCCGACGAGGCGCTGTGCCGCGCGGTGGCCGTCGCCCGGACCCCGGTGGTCTCCGCGATCGGCCACGAACCCGACACACCCCTGCTCGACCACGTCGCCGACCTGCGCTGTTCCACTCCGACAGCGGCCGGCCGGACGATCGTGCCGGACTGGGCCGAGGAGTCCGCGCGGGTCGCGCAGCTGCGGGGTCGGGCACGGCGCGCGCTGGCCGGCTGGGTGGAGCGGGAGCGGCGGTTGCTCGACTCGCTGCGCGGCCGGCCGGTGCTCGCCGACCCGACCCGCGAGCTGGACCGGCGCCTGCGGGAGTTGCTGACGCTGCGCGGCACGCTGCGTGGCACGACGCGGCGGAGCCTGGCCGAACGCGCCGCCGAAACCGGGCACCTGAGGTCCCGCCTGACCAGCCTGGGACCGGCGGCCACCCTCGCGCGCGGCTACGCGGTGGTCCAGCGGCTGCCCGACGACGCGGGTGCCGGCGATGCGCCGCACGTGCTGCGTTCGGTCATGGACGCGCCGACGGGTGCCCGGCTGCGCATCCGGCTGGCCGACGGGGCGATCGCCGCGGTGGTACCCGGCCCCGAGCCCGCCTAGCGCCCGGTGCGGCACGATGGCGAGGTGAGTCCCGCACCCGAGCCCACAGCCGAGCCCTCAGCCGATGGCGGCCCCGCGCCCGACGACGAGGTCGACCAGATGGGCTACGAGCAGGCCCGTGACGAGCTGACCGAGTTGGTCCGGGTGCTCGAGGTCGGCGGGCTGAGTCTGGATGACGCGCTGGCGCTGTGGGAGCGAGGTGAGCGGCTGGCCCGGCGCTGCGAACAGCAGCTCGCCGGCGCACGCGACCGCGTAGAGGCCGTCCTGCGTACGGACTCCCCCGAAGATCCCGCCTAACGGATGGCCTCCGGCCTCGTGAGTGAAAAGTAACGCTATAGCGTTACTTTTCACTCACGAGTTATCCACAGGGCTAGCGGTGCTCTGTGCTGTGCGGAAGGGGCACGGCGCGCTGGGCCGCTTCGGCCAGGGTGTGGAACTCGTCCGGCGTGGCGTCCCCGGTGAGCAGCAGCGTCACCCCGTCCGCGTGCGACACCCAGGCATGTTCGCTGTTGGCCCCGGTGTAGTCCACCCACTGCTGGTTGCCGACGGTGACCGGGCCATTCGCCGTCGGGGGGCCGCCGCCGGTCTCCGCGACGACCAGCGCGCCCTCCTCGGCCGGGGTCTGCACCAACCGCAGGTAGCGCCCGCCGTCGGTGATCCAGCCGACGCGGACCGCGCTGGCCCCGCCCGGCGCCAGCCGCTGGTCCGATGAGCTGGCCCGCCAACCGACCGGCGTGGCGGGCTCCCGAATTGGGAACGGCAGCCGCCGCGCGGCCTCGGTGTAGATCGCGTGCACGTCGACCGTTGGCATCGAGGACGGGTCCACCGACACACCCCCGGGGCTGAACGAACATCCCCGCCCGATCAGCGCGACCAGCCCGACTATCGGCAGCAGCACCAGCATCGACAAGATCATGTCCCGTGGCCCGGCCCCCAACACAGTCCTCGGCCGCGCCGGAACAGCCCGCTCCGAGGGAGCCGGCTGTTCCTCCGGTGACTGCGGTGCCTCGCTACTCACCCCACCAGTGTCAACCATCCGCGCAACCGTGCACGCCCAGCCCACCGAGTTCACGAGGGCAGGAAACACCCGATGTCGCGCCCTGCCGGCGAGATCGCCGCCAGCGAGTTCTTCGAGGCTAATAAGATTGAGCGATGAGCACCGCACATTCTTCCGAGCGACGACCCGAGGCACCAGATCGCAACCTGGCGATGGAGTTGGTCCGAGTCACCGAGGCCGCCGCGATGGCTGCCGGCAGATGGGTCGGGCGTGGCGACAAGAACGGTGGCGACAAGGCCGCCGTTGACGCGATGCGCAAGCTCATCGGCAGCGTCACGATGAACGGTGTCGTGGTCATCGGGGAGGGCGAGAAGGACGAGGCCCCGATGCTGTTCAACGGTGAGGAGGTGGGCAACGGCGAGGGACCACTCTGCGACGTCGCGGTGGACCCGATCGACGGCACCACACTGATGAGCAAGGGCATGCCCAACGCGCTGGCCGTGCTGGCGGTCGCCGAGCGGGGCGCCATGTTCGACCCGTCCGCCGTCTTCTACATGGAGAAGCTGGCGGTGGGACCGGAGGCCGCCGATGCGATCGACATCACCGCCCCGGTGGCGGAGAACGTGCGGCGGGTGGCCAAGGCCCGGTCCATCGACGTCGCCGATGTCACGGTCTGCATCCTGGACCGGCCACGCCATGAGGAGCTGGTGAGCAAGGTCCGCTCTACCGGCGCCCGCATCCACTTCATCTCCGACGGCGACGTCGCCGGTGCGATCTCGGCGGCCCGCCCCGGCACCGGCGTCGACATGCTGCTCGGCATCGGCGGCACACCGGAGGGGATCATCGCCGCGTCCGCTCTCAAGTGCACCGGCGGGGCCATGCAGGCCCGGCTGTGGCCTCGCGACGAGACGGAGCGCCACAAGGCACTAGACGCCGGCCACGACCTGGACCGGGTCCTGCAGACCGACGACCTCGTCTCCGGTGACAACGTGTTCTTCTGCGCGACCGGCGTCACCGACGGTGACCTGCTGCGCGGCGTGCACTACACCCCGGGCGGCTGCACCACCCAGTCCATCGTGATGCGCTCCAAGTCGGGCACCGTGCGCATGATCGACGGCTACCACCGGCTCACCAAGCTGCGTGCCTATTCCTCGGTCGACTACGACATCGAGGAAGGCGAGGAAGGCGGCGAGCCAGCCGCACAGGCGCCGTCCCGCTAATAGCGGACAACTTCGCCCCAGCCCAACGGGACCACCCGATAGTGTGCGGCCCGCTGGCGCATCCACTTGCCGTCTCAGGCGTCTAACTAGGTGGGGGACGAGGTGGAAGTGGCCACGCGAGAGTCAGCGTGCGCCCGGGTCTGAAGGGCATCGATGATCAACCGCGCCGCGCTGTCGGTACTGGTGCTTGTGGCCTGCGCCGCCGCGACGATTACCGGTTCGGTGCTGCAGAGCAGCCAGAACGAGGCCGAGCGGGTGTCCGAGGCCATGGCGGCCAGCCAGTCCGCGCTGGCCGATCGGCCGCCGTCGGGCGTCGACCCACCCACGATCACCGCCACCGCCCCGCCCGGGGCCCCCGCGACACCCGTACCGCCGCCCAGCACACCGGCGCCGCCACCGCCACCGCCGCCGCCGCCGAAACCAGTGGCGGTCAAGGGCGCACCCTGTCTGAGCAACGTCAAGGCTTGCGTCAAACTGTCCACCGACCAGGCATGGCTGATCTCCGAAGGGCACGTGGTGCTCGGCCCGGTCTCGATCACCAGCGGGAAGTCCGGCCAGGCCACCCCGTCCGGCATGCACCGGGTGCTGTGGAAGGACGCGGACCACAAGAGCAAGGAGTTCGACGATGCCCCGATGCCGTGGTCGGTGTTCTTCGCCTCCGGCGGCATCGCGTTCCACACCGGGAGCCTGCGCGCGGAGTCCAACGGCTGTGTGCACCTGGCGAACTCGGCGGCCAAGAGGTTCTTCGCCACGCTGGCCGTCGGTGACGTCGTCCAGGTGCTCAGGTGAGTGACAGCCGGTGCGCTCAGGGTGGCGGCACCCGGAGCTGACGGACCAAACTGAGCGGATGAACGAATTCCGAGTCGAACACGACACGATGGGCGAGGTCCTGGTCCCCGCCGATGCGCTGTACCGCGCACAGACCCAGCGGGCCGTTGAGAACTTCCCGATCTCCGGACGCGGCTTGGAACGCGCCCAGATCCGGGCGTTGGGCCTGGTCAAGGGCGCCTGTGCGCGGGTGAACGAGCGCGGAGGGCACCTGGACGCGGAGCGGGCCAAGGCGATCGCCGCCGCCGCGGACGAGGTGGCCGCCGGGCAGCACGACGACCAGTTCCCGGTGGACGTGTTCCAGACCGGATCCGGCACCAGCTCGAACATGAACGCCAACGAGGTGATCGCGACGCTGGCCCAGCGGCGCCTCGGCTCAGAGGGCACCCAGGTGCATCCGAACGACCACGTGAACGCCTCGCAGTCGTCCAACGACGTGTTCCCGACCACCATCCACCTGGCGGCGACCGAGGCGGTGACCAAGGACGTCATACCCGCGTTGGAGCATCTGGCTGCCACGCTGCGTGAGCGCGCGGACGACTGGCGCGACCTGGTCAAGGCGGGCCGCACCCACCTGATGGACGCGGTGCCGATCACGCTCGGGCAGGAGGCCGGCGGCTGGGCAACCCAGGTCGAGCAGGGCCGGGCCCGCCTCGGCGACGCGCTGCCCCGGCTGGCCGAGCTGCCCATCGGCGGCACCGCCGTGGGCACCGGGCTGAACGCGCCGGACGGCTTCGGCGCCGACGTGGTGGCCGAGTTGCGCGGCGCGACCGGGCTGGACGTGCTCACCGAGGCACCCGACCACATCGCGGCACAGGCGTCCCGGGACGGTCTGGTGGAGGTCTCCTCCGCGCTGCGCACGGTGGCCGTCTCGCTGTACAAGGTCGCCAACGACCTGCGCTGGCTGTCCTCCGGTCCGCGCACCGGCCTGGCCGAGATACACCTGCCCGACCTGCAGCCGGGCAGCTCGATCATGCCCGGCAAGGTCAACCCGGTGATCTGCGAGGCGACCATGATGGTGGCCGCCCAGGTGATCGGCAACGACGCCTGCGTCGGTTTCTCCGGCACCCAGGGCAACCTGGAGCTGAACGTGATGATGCCGGTGATGGCGCGCAATGTGCTGGAGTCGGCCCGGCTGATCGCCTCGGTTTCCCGGCTGCTGGCGGACAAGGTGGTCGCCGGCGCGGAGGCGGACGCGGACCGGATGCGCGAGTATGCCGAGTCCTCCCCTTCGGTGGTCACGCCGCTGAACCGCTACCTGGGTTATGAGGAGTCCGCTTCCATCGCGAAGCAGGCGCTCAAGGAGCGCAAGACCATCCGCGAGGTGGTCGAGGAACGCGGTCACGTGGAACAGGGCAAGTTGACCGCCGAACAGCTGGACTCCGCGCTGGACGTGCTGGCTATGGCGGGTTCCTTCGGGCGGCGGTAGTTCGGGCCTGTTCCGCGCTGACGTATCCCTCGGGCAGGCCTAGCGGCCTGCCGTCGGGATCCGTAGCTCCTTCGTCGCCGGAGCGCGCTCGTGGTCATCTTGGGTGCCGCCACTCGGGGTGAGTGGGGTGTTGCGGACATCCACTACGCCGGCCTTCGCCGGAACTCCTTCGGAGCCTTGCGGGGGCCAGCTCTACTACTGGCGTGGCTGGCATCATCTGGGGGTGTTGTTCGCCGAGGTCGTCGCCGTGTCCGCCGCTGTGAGCGGCACGTCTTCGCGCACGGCCAAGGTGGCCGCGCTTGCCGCGTTGCTGCGCGCCTTGGCCGAGGAGGAGATCGAGCCGGCTGTGGCCTGGCTGGCTGGGGAGCCGCGACAGCGGCGCCTGGGGGTCGGGTGGCGGAGCTTGTCCGGGCTTGCCGTGCCGGCCTCGGCCGAGCCGTCGCTCGGGGTGGCCGATGTTGACGAGCTGTTGGCCGGGCTTGCCGGGAGTACCGGGGGCGGGTCGGCGGCGCGGCGCAGCGAGTTGCTCATTGGGCTGTTCGGGGCGGCTACCGTCGGTGAGCAGGGGTTTCTGCGTCGGCTTATTACCGCTGAGCTGCGTCAGGGGGCGCTGGAGGGGGTGCTCACCGAGGCGGTGGCCAGCGCGTCGGGGGTGGGGCCGGCTTTGGTGCGACGCGGGTTGATGTTGTCCGGCTCGCTGCCGGCGACCGCGCGGGCCGCGTTGGCCGGTGGCGCCGAGGCGGTCGCCGCATTCCAGCTGCGGGTCGGGCGGGGTGTCCGGCCGATGTTGGCCTCCCCGGCGAAGAGCCTGGACGAGGCGCTCGGTGGCGCCGAGGCGGAGCAGGACTCGCGGTTGTCGGGAATCACCGTGGAGTACAAGCTGGACGGCGCCCGCATCCAGGTGCACCGCGACGGTGACCGGGTCTGGGTCTTCACCCGGACGTTGCGCGACATCACCTCCGACGTTCCCGAACTGGTCGAGATGGCCCTGAGGTTGCCGTGCCGGGCCGTGGTGCTGGACGGCGAGTCGTTGGCGCTGACCGACGACGGGCGGCCCCGTCCCTTCCAGGAGACGATGAGCAACTCCAGCGTCGGGCTGCGCACCCCCCGGTTCTTCGACTGCCTGCACCTGGACGGCCGCGATCTGCTCGACGAGCCACTGCGCGAGCGCCTGTACGCCCTGTCCAAGGTGGCCGGCGACCTGCAGATGCCCGGCATCAGCGAACCAACAGCCGAACAGGCCGCCGACCTGCTGGACCAGGTCCTGGCCGAAGGGCACGAGGGCGTAATGGTCAAGACCCTCGAGGACCCCTACGCGGCCGGTCGACGCGGCAAGTCCTGGCGCAAGGTCAAGCCCGTGCACACCCTCGACCTGGTGGTACTCGCCGCCGAATGGGGCTACGGCCGCCGCACCGGCCTGCTGTCCAACATCCACCTTGGCGCAAGGGACCCCGACGGCGGCCCCCCGGTTATGGTCGGCAAGACCTTCAAAGGCATGACCGACGAGCTGCTGGCCTGGCAGACCGATCAGTTCTCCGCCCGCGCGCTGGCCGACAACGGGCACGTTGCGACGCTGCCCCCCGAGTTCGTGGTGGAGATCGCGCTGGACGGCGTACAGACCAGCACCCGCTACCCCGGCGGCATAGCTCTCCGCTTCGCCCGAGTACTGCGTTACCGCCCGGACAAAACCCCCGCCGAAGCAGACACCATCGACGCGGTCCGCGCACTGAAGAGTGGCTAAACTCCCGCAACTACCCGCGAGAAAGAGTCAATACCCTTGCAATTCCTACCCGGCCATGATGCCCACTCCCGCGACCTGACCTATGACGACGTCTTCCTGGTGCCGCGCCGTTCGTCGGTGACCTCCCGTTTCGACGTGGACCTGAGCACCGCCGACGGGTCCGGCTCGATGGTCCCGGTGGTGGCGGCGAACATGACCGCGGTGGCCGGCCGGCGGATGGCCGAGACGCTGGCCCGGCGCGGCGCGCTCACCGTGCTCCCCCAGGACGTCGCCCCTGAGGCGGTGGCCGGCATCGTGGCCTGGGTGAAGTCGCGGCACACGGTGTGGGACACCCCGCTGGTGCTGACCGCCGACCAGGCCGTCGCCGACGCGCTCAACCTGCTGCCCAAGCGCGCGCACGACGCCGTGGTGGTTGTGGATGCCGGAGGGCGGCCGTTGGGCACCGTCAACGAGGGAGCCTGCACCGGGGTCGACCGGTTCACCCGGCTGTCCGAGGTGCTCACGCCGGCTCTGGTGACCCTGCCGCTGGACACCCCGCCGCACAAGGTGTTCGAGTCGGTGGCGAACCGGCCGGAGCGGGTGGCGCTCGCGGTGGACGCGCACGGCCGGTTGGCCGGCATCCTGACCCAGCTCGGCGCGTTGCGCGCGGACATCTACCGGCCGGCCTGTGACGAGCGGGGCCGGCTGCGGGTCGCGGCGGCCGTCGGGGTGAACGGCGACGTGGTGGCAAAGGTGCAGGCGCTGGTCAAGGCCGAGGTCGACCTGCTCGTGGTGGACACCGCGCACGGCCACCAGGAAAAGATGCTCGCCGCGCTGACCTCGGCGCGCTCGGCGGTGGATGAGCTCGGCGCTTCGGTCGGGCTGGTGGCGGGCAACGTGGTGACCGCCGAGGGAGTGCGGGATCTGGTCGAGGCCGGCGCGGACATCGTCAAGGTCGGCGTCGGGCCGGGCGCGATGTGCACCACGCGGATGATGACCGGCGTGGGGCGCCCGCAGTTCTCCGCCGTGGCCGAGTGCGCGGCGGCGGCCCGTGAGCTGGGCCGCCACATCTGGGCCGACGGCGGGGTGCGCCACCCCCGGGACGTGGCGTTGGCGCTGGCCGCCGGCGCGTCGGCGGTGATGATCGGTTCCTGGTTCGCCGGCAGCTACGAGTCGCCGGGGGACCTGATGCGCGACACCAGCGGGCAGTTGTACAAGGAGTCGTTCGGCATGGCGTCCAAGCGGGCGGTGACCGCGCGCACCCGTGGCGACAACGCGTTCGACCGGGCCCGCAAGGCGCTGTTCGAGGAGGGCATCTCCAGCGGCCGGATGCTGCTGGACCCGTTGCGGCCAGGCGTGGAGGACCTGCTCGACGAGATCTGCGCGGGTGTCCGGTCCACGTGCACCTACGCGGGCGCCCTTACGCTGGGCGAACTGCACGCCAACGCCGTGTTCGGCGTGCAGTCCGCCTCCGGTTTCGCCGAGGGCGCCCCGAATGCTCGCTTCGCTCGCCCGTGAGGCCGTAGGCCAGTCAGGCCAGGTCGCCCTCCAGCATCTCGGTGACAAGCGCGGCGATCGCGGAGCGCTCCGAGCGGGCCAGGGTCACGTGCGCGAACAGCGGGTGGCCCTTCAGCTTCTCGATCACCGCCGCGACGCCGTCGTGCCGGCCGACCCGCAGGTTGTCCCGCTGCGCCACGTCGTGGGTGAGTACCACCCGCGAGCCGGTGCCCAGCCGGGACAGCACGGTGAGCAGCACGTTGCGCTCCAGCGACTGCGCCTCGTCCACGATGACGAATGCGTCGTGCAGCGACCGGCCCCGGATGTGCGTCAGCGGCAGCACCTCCAGCATGCCGCGCGCCAGTACCTCCTCCACCACTTCGGAGGACACCAGCGCGCCGAGCGTGTCGAAGACCGCCTGCGCCCATGGCGCCATCTTCTCGCTCTCGTTGCCGGGTAGGTAGCCCAGCTCCTGCCCGCCGACCGCATAGACCGGGCGGAACACCACCACCTTGCGGTGCTGCTGGCGCTCCAGCACCGCCTCCAGCCCGGCGCACAGCGCCAGCGCGGACTTACCGGTGCCGGCCCGGCCACCCAGCGACACGATGCCGATGTCCGGGTCCAGCAGCAGGTCCAACGCGATGCGCTGCTCGGCGGAGCGGCCGTGCAGCCCGAACGCCTCCCGGTCGCCGCGCACCAGCCGGACCCGCTTGTCCGCGCCTACCCGGCCGAGCGCCGAGGAGCCGGCACCGACCAGCTTGAGGCCGGTGTGGCAGGGCAGCTCACGCACCCACTCCAGCTCAGTGCCCTCCAGGTCCGCCGAACCGTCCCGGAACAGCGCGTCCACCACACCCGATGAGGTGACCTCGACATCGGCCAACCCGGTCCACCCGGAGGGCACCACGTCCTGGGCCCGGTACTCGTCGGCGACTAGCCCGACGGCGGCCGCCTTCACTCGCAGCGGCATGTCCTTGGTCACCAGGACCACACCGGACTCGCCAGTGCCCTCCCCGTCGCTCATCCGCTCCGCGGCCAGGTTCAGCGCGCATGCCAGGATTCGGCTGTCGTTGCTGTCGGTCCGGAAGCCGGACGGCAGCACATCGGGGTCGGTGTGGTTCAGCTCGACCCGGACGGTGCCGCCGGACTCGCCGACCGGCACCGCGGTATCCAGCCGCCCGTACCGGATCCGCAGGTCATCCAGCAGCCGCAACGCCTCCCTTGCGAACCAGCCCAGCTCGGGGTGGTGCCGCTTGCCCTCGAGCTCGGAGATAACCACCAATGGAAGTACCACGTCGTGCTCGTCGAACCGGGTGATCGCCCAGGGGTCGGACAGCAGCACCGAGGTGTCGAGCACATAGGTGCGCGAACCGGAAAGGGAACCGTCGAATGGACCGTGCGTGGGTGTGACACCGGACTTGGTCGGGCCGCTGCTGGCGGCGTCGACCATGGCGGTCGGGGACGAGCTGGAGGCGGGACGTCGTGCGGTCACGGCTTCTCCCTCGCGGGCGCGGCACCGCACCCGCAATGGTGGTGGCCGGCCGACCCCGATCGGACGTGGTATCCGGCGCGTGCAGCGCCCTCCACCACGGCCACGAGGGCCGGATGCCGGCCCCCCGTGCTCGTGACAGCCACGTTCAGGGCCTCCCGGGCGGTCCGCATCCGATACGGCCCGCTGAGAGGAACGCTACCGGCGCCAGACGGGGTTCGGTCAACACTCTGCGCACACTTTCCGGCCGCCGTTGGGCGCGAATACCGCTTCGGGTTACCGTTCGTCGCTTTCTGTCCACCGCATGACGAAACATCGCAGGTCAGTGCGCACCAGGCGATTACACAACGTTTACGCCGAGTTCATCAGCTTGCCGACCGTTGGGTGCTAGGTGATCCAGCTGCCGCGCGCAGCTGGGACGGTGTCCACGGCTCGTCCATCAGACGGAGCAGTCGCGGCATCGCCACGCTGGGATCGAGCGCGTCACCGGCGCCGCCGGCCGGCGCGGCCAACCAGGCCTGCACCAGCCGGGCTCCTTCCACATAGCTGGTGGTGTAGGCGCGCCACCTCGGGTGGCGCAGGAACCGCAGGATGTGCCGGGCCCGGGGCTCGTCGACCAGCAGCCAGCGCCGCAGATATGCCCGCACCTGCTCGGGGTCGGTGTCGAGCGAGTGCAGCAGCAGCGCGGCGTCCTGGCGCACCGGGCGCAGCACCCTGCTCGCCAGCTCGACCCACTCGGCCAGTTCGCCGTCCATCCGCACACCGACCTCGGCCAGCACGGATTCGACCCAGCGGCCCCAGCCCGGCCCCAGCAACGCCCGCAGCGCCAGGTCGGCCATGCCCTCGGAGATGAGCGACTGCGGCGTGTTCGTCAGATAAAGGCCGCGCTCCGGGTACCGCTGTGCGCCGGGTGGGCCGGTCACCGCGCGACACTGCTCGGTGTGGTGCCCGGGGTAGGCCTCGTGCGCGACCAGTTGGGCAAGGGCGGCGCCCTGGTTCGTGACGTCCCCGTTGACCACCACCAGGGACCGCAGCTCGCCAAGGTAGCGGTTGAAGCCACCCCAGGGTCGGTCGGTGGCAACCTCGTAATGCACAGCCTCGCCGTCAGGCAGCGCCAGGAAGGTACTGGTCACATGGCGCAGCGCCGTGGAGAGCGCGGTGACGGCGCGGCCGATGCGCGGCGGCGGCACCCGCTCGGCGGCCCGGTAGGCGGCCATCCGCTCGGCGAGCGAGCCCCGGCCGGGCAGTATCTCGGCCAACGCGGCGTGCGCCGCGTGGTACTGGTCCCGGACACCGAGCTCGACCTCGGTGTCGAAGTAGGCGAGCAGCTCGGCCCGGTAGTTCGTCGGCTCACCGGCGAGGCGGCGCAGCGCATACTCGAGCGCGACGAGCTGTCGGTCGATCTGGTCCAGTCGCCGGCCCGACAGCGGTTCCGCCTCGGTGGGGCGGTTGGCCAGCTCGCCGGCCCTGGCCCGCAGCCGGGACGCGTGGCCGGCCAACTCGGCCGGGCCTCGCGGCGGCTCGCTCGCCGCTGGATGCCCCGACCGCCGGGTACCGCTTTGCGCATCCACGAGACCGGGCAGCAGTTTTTCTGCCCTCAGTGCAAGCGCCACGTAGTCACACGCAAGAATGTCGACCGTGTTCGCGGAAGGCTCCGGGCGGCAAAACGCCCCATCTGTCACGGGCCGGAGATGCTACCCGGTCGCCGTGCCGGTCGCTCGCTCGCGAAACTTTGCCCCCGTCTCAAAATCTCCGCCCGGGCCCCGAGGAGATGACTAGTCCATGTGGGCTACACGCTACTCACACTGGGTACTCTATCGGGCAGGGTTTGGCCCGATGAAACCCGTCAAAACTCACCCGATCGGAGGAATAACCTCCGTGAACCCCGTCAAGTCACACGATCGTGTGATGCAGTTTTGCCCGTAACCCCAGCGGCAGTACTTTCGTTGAAGTCAGCGCGGGCTCCCCACAGAACCGCTGGCGTCGTGAAGGGGGCCGTCGTCTTAACGGCGTCGGTAGACTCAAACAGGAGATGAACTGTGCTGAAGAAGGCTGGAATTGTTGTGGCGACCGCCGCAGCCGGTCTGTTGGCCGTGAGCCCGCTGGCTTTCGCGGGTGACTACGAGGGCAACTCGGGCGACCACGGTGGCCACCACCACTCGCACGGCGACCACCACTCAAAGGGCGCGAGCTGCAAGCAGGACAACAGCGCCGACCAGAGCGGGGACAACAAGCAGCGCGGTCTGCTGCTGAACCTGCAGAACACCAACGTTCAGGTTCCGGTTCAGGCTTGCAACAACAGCGTCGTCGAGGGCGTGCTGGGCATCCTGGCCAAGGACCAGCGCAACAAGGACAACCACGGCAAGTGATGTAGCCGTCAACCTGCGGTGATGCAAGCTCCGTCTTGGCTGGGTGGAGTCGGTACACCTCAGGTCGCACGACTTGAGCCGAGGGGCGGACCGGTGGTCCGCCCCTCGGCTTGTCCCTCGAGAACCAATACCATGATTCACCCGAAAGTGGCGTAACCTTTCCGGCAGTGCCATGAGGGCCAATATCTGCCCCCCGCTTTGTTTTACTGAGATGGTCGGCTATATTGGTGATGTCAGCGAGGGCTCCCCAATCACCGCTGGCAACCATGGGCGGTCGTCAGGCGATGCCGCCGATTGAACAGGAGAGTAACTGTGCTGAAGAAGGCTGGAATCGTAGTGGCGGCTGCCGCTGCTGGTCTGCTGGCCGTGAGCCCTCTCGCATTCGCCAGCGACGGCGGCGACAACTCGCAGCGGGGCCTCATCGACATTCAGAACACCAACGTTCAGGTCCCCATCCAGGCGTGCAACAACAGCGTCATCGAGGGTGTCCTGGGTGTGCTGGCCAAGGACCAGAAGAACAAGGACAGCCACAAGGGCAACTGCAAGCAGAAGAACGAGGCCGACAACTGAGTCGGTTAGCTCCCTGAGCTAGCGATCTGCCTGGAGAGGGCGCCGGACTT
>DASYBQ010000133.1:0-21483 GCA_036500625.1 Pseudonocardia sp.
GTCGCTGCCGTGCTCCGGCTCGGTGAGCCCGAAGCCGATGCGTCTCTCCTTGGTCAGCATCGGCTCCATCAGCTCCGCGCGCTGGGCCGGGGTGCCGAAGGCGAGCAGCATGTGCGCGAAGGGGAAGTTGCCAACCACCGACGACTCGTTCTGCAGGTCGTTGTGCAGCCCGAGCCCCTTGTGCGCCAGGTGCTCCCTGACCACCGCCATGTCCAGGTTCGTGCCGTCCGAGCCACCGACCGACTTGGGCAGCCCGTAGCGCAGCCAGCCGGCCTCGTCGGCGCGCCGGGACATCTCGTCGAGCAGCTCCTCCCACTCCGGTCGGGGTGTGCCACCGGCCTCGAAGTCGGTGCGCGCCCACTCGCGGCGGTGGTCGAAGAACCGTTCGTTGTCGTCGCGGCTCTGCAGCGGCCGGATTTCCCGCTCGATGAACTCGTCGAGCTCGGCAAGGCGTTGGGTCAGCTCGGTCGGCAGTTCGAAGTCCACGAACCCTCCTCGACGATCGTCCAGCGAGGATGACACCCGGATAGGGTGCGAGGAAAGATCGGACCGGGAGGGCCCATGGCGGACGGCAGCGGGGCAGGCACCGAACACCGGGTGTCCGTCCAGATCACCGACGGTGTGGCGGACGTGCGGCTGGACCGGGCGGCCAAGCGCAACGCTCTCGACCCGGCGATGTTCGAGGCGCTGGTGACCACCGGCGAGCGGCTCAAGCTGGACCGCACGGTGCGGGCCGTGGTGCTCTCCGGGGAAGGGCCGGACTTCTGCGCCGGCCTGGACTTCGGCTCGTTTCAGGCGATGCGGGAGGGCAAACGCCTGTCCGCCGGTGTAGCGCTACCGGAAGCCACCGGTCCGGCGCGGGCCACCGGGCAACGCGCGGCGCATGTGTGGGCCGAGCTGCCCGTCCCGGTGATCGCCGCGGTTGCGGGCAACGCCCTCGGTGGCGGGCTGCAGATCGCGTTGGGCGCGGACATCCGCATCGTGGCACCGGACGCGACGCTGTGCGTACTGGAGATCCAGTGGGGGCTGGTCCCGGACATGACCGCCACCCAGCTGCTGCCCGAGCTGGTCGGCCGCGACGTCGCCAAGGAGCTGACCTTCACCGGTCGCCGGCTCAGCGGCGAACAGGCCGTCGCGCTGGGGCTTGCCACCAGTGTCGACCCGGAGCCGCGCAAGGCCGCGCTCGAGCTGGCCCGCCAGATCGCCGGGCGTAACCCGGAGGCGGTACGGGCAGCCAAGCGGCTGCTGGACCTGGCCGGCCGCACGGACCTCGCGAACGGTTTCGCCGAGGAGCAGCGGGAGATCACCGCCCTTATCGGCAGCCTGAACCAGGTGGAGGCGGTGGCCGCGTCGTTCGAGAAACGCGCGCCCCGCTTCACCGACTGAGAGCTGGGCGGGTGGGGTCGCGTGTCGGCGGCCGCGCGACCCCACCTTCGCCGGAGGCGCTACGCCGGCGGCGCCTCGACCACCGCGATGTGGTTGCCGTCCGGGTCGCGCAGCATGAACAGCAGCGGGGCGCCGGGGGTGCGCATCGGCTCCGCGTCGATGTCGATACCGCCGATGGCACTGAGCCGCTGGTGCTCACCGAGAACGTCCGTCGTCTCGACGCCGATCCCGCCGCCGCCCGGCTGACCGCCCATCGGCGGGTTCAGTGCCAGGCGCGCTCGCGACCCCGGCGGGGCCACCTCGATCCAGCGCATCTCGCCGTTCTCCCCGAAGGGGGTGTCGCCGCGGAGCTCGAAGCCGAGCTTCTCGGTGTAGAAGGCGAGGGCTGCGTCCTGGTCGGACACCGTGAACATGGCCACGCCGATGTTCGAGATCGTGGTTTTGGTGCTGGTGGAGTCGGTCATGGTCTGTAGACCCGGCATACGGACAAAACTCATCGGGTTCCTCAGCGCTACCGGGCGACCGGGACATCCTCGGTAGCCAGCCGCCTCGTCGATGTCGACGAGGCCAGCAGCTGCTTGACCGCGTTGACCGTCGCGTAGCCGCGCCACTCGAGCGCGCCCGCGTCGGTCTGCGCCGCGAAGTCGACATCCCAGCCGCCGTCGGATCGCTGCTGCCCGGCGAGGCGGTCCAGGTCCCGCGCGATCACCGCGCGGCCGATCAGCTCGCGCAGTGCGCCGTCGGGCCGAGGCGCGAAGTCCAGCGGGTGCATCTTCTCCCCCTCGATGCCGCCCTCCACCGGCAACACCGCGTCCCTCGGCAGCCAGGCCGCCACCCGGCGCAGCTCGGCGGCCGCACCGGGCAGCACCTCGTGCACCGCGTCCAGGAACCACAGCACGTGCATCAACTGGTACGTGCCGCCGGAATCGCGCAGCGCGCGGACCTCGCGCCAGCAGTAGTCGGTGGCGGTGGCCAGCCACCGATGCGCACGCAGCGCCGGGTCGTGCCTGGCGACCTGGTGGGCCATCGCCACGATCGCGGTGCTCAGGTGCAAACAGGACTCGGTCGGGTCGGCCTGCACCCACAGCGGCATCGACCCGGCGGGCTCCCCGACCGGCAGCGCGAACGGCAGTCCACCGTCCGGCAGGGTCGCCGAGGCCAGCCAGTCGGCGAGCGCCCCGGCCGGCGCGCCTGTCTCGGCCATGATCTCCAGCGCGTGCAGCGCGCCGACCGGTTGGCTCTCCGGCGAGCGCAGATCCGGCTCGAGGCCCCAGCCGTAGCCGTCGTCGGCGTTGCGGTAGCCGGCGAGCGCCGCCAGCGCACCGGCGGGGCCGCGCCGGCCGGTGGCCAGGTCGAACCGCTGCCGGTCGACCAGACGGGCGTGCGTTGTCATGAACCGCGCGGCGGCGGGGAGATCGGGCTGCATGCCTCCATGCTGGCTGGTGTGCCCGCCGCTGTCTTGAACGGATCGGCCGTGCGGCTACCTGCGCAGGTAGAGGTCCCGCAGGGTGCCGCTCTCGCCGCCGTGGTGCATCAGCTCGCGGTTGAGGTGTAGTACCAGGGTGGCGAACGGGTGCCGGGCGTACGGACCCTCCGCTGGACCGGTCGGCTGGGTCAGCCGCTCAATGCCGCCGCGACGCACCGCGTCGTGCCAGGCGTGGTAGCCATGTTCCAGGAAGTCGATCCCACCGGCGGCGGTGATCGGCCAGTCGTGCCGGTCCAGCCTCCACGAACCGTCGCCGAAGTGGTTGCTGGCCCGCAACGCGAGCGCCGGGCCGGCCAGGTGGCAGATCCGCCAGGCAATGGTGGTGAACGGTGGCGGGTCGGGGGTGGGAAATGCCCAGTCGATCGTCGTCGAGCCCTCGGACTCGACCCGCACCGCGTCAGCGTGCGGAAGGCGGGTGAATGACGTCGATCTCGACCACGTCGGAGACGTATCGACCACCCTTGACGTCGTGCGGCGCCACCAGCCGCGGCCTGCTCAGCGGCTTGCCATCCTGGCTGGTGGCCAGCAGCACGCCGGTGTTGCCGAAGCTGGGCGAGAGCTCCCCGTAGGACAGCAGCGTTCGATAGCCGTCCGCGCCGACCACCAACACCCCGAGGGAGAGTTCGTCATGCTTGGTTCCCGGGGTGAGCGCCGGCCGGCCCCGTCGATCAATCCGACCAGTGGGGCTCCGAGATAGGTGTGCCGCTCGGTCCCCTTGTCCGTGCCGAACTCGACCGCGACCATCTGGCTCGGCATGGCCGCAAGCGCCGCGACGCTCAGCGTGCTCGGTCTGTCGACCGCGCCGGTGATCCGTACCTGGCCGGGTGGCGTGGACGCGGCGGGTGCGGCGGACGCCGCCGGCGCAGGCGCGATCGACGGCGCCGATCCGGCACACCCGGCGAGCAGCACGACGCCGAACGCCGCGAGTGCCACCGCCGCGCTCGGCCCTGCCCGCATGCGCGGAGTCTAGGCCGGCCCAGCGTGGCGCTGGCGGGTGTGGCCGATCTCGCCGCCTCGACACCCTCCTCCGGGGGCCGGTTCTGCCAGGCTGGAGCGGGGAAAGATCATGCAGGCACGGAAGGGGTATCGGATGGAGTATCGACAGCTGGGTCGGTCCGGGCTGCGGGTGTCCGCGCTCACCATGGGGACGGCGACGTTCGGCGGCGCCGGGGTGTTCTCCGTATGGGGTGACACCGATGTGGCGGGTGCGCGCCGCCAGATCGACATGTGCCTGGACGCCGGGGTGAACCTGCTGGACACGGCCAACATCTACTCGTCCGGTCTGTCCGAGGAGATCACCGGGAAGGCGATCCAGGGCCGACGCGACAAGCTGCTGCTGTCCACCAAGGTTCGGATGCCGATGGGCGAGGGCCCGAACGACGCCGGCCTGTCCCGCCAGCACATCCGCATCCAGGTGGACGCGAGCCTGCGCCGGCTGGGCGTCGAGCACATCGACATCTACCACGTGCACGAGTGGGACGGCCAGACGCCGCTGGAGGAGACCCTGGAGACGCTGGACTCGCTGGTCCGGGAGGGCAAGGTCCGCTACCTCGGGGTGTCCAACTACGCCGGTTGGCAGCTGATGAAGGCGCTCGCGGTCTCCGACGCGCACGGCTACCAGCGGTTTGTGAGCAACCAGATCTACTACTCACTGGAGAGCCGCGACGCCGAGTACGAACTGCTCCCGCTGTCTGTGGACCAGGGCCTCGGCGTGATGGTGTGGAGCCCGTTGGCCGGCGGTCTGCTCTCCGGAAAGTACCGGCGTGGCCAGCAGGCCAGCGAGGGCCGCCACCTGGGTGAGTGGGACGAGCCGCCGGTACGCGACGAGGACAAGCTGTACGACAGCATCGAGGTGCTGGTCAAGATCGCCGACGGGCACGGGGTGTCCGCCGCGCGGGTCGCGCTGGCCTACCTGCTCACCAAGCCGGCGGTCAGCACGCTGGTGGTCGGTGCCCGCAAGGACGCTCAGCTGGCGGACAACCTGGCCGCCGCCGAACTAACCCTTAGTAACGAGGAGATCGAACAGCTGGACCGGGTCAGCACGCAGCCGTTGATCTACCCGCACTGGCACCAGGCCCGTACCGCCGCCGACCGGTTCAGCCCGGCGGATCGGGCACTGCACGGCCCGGCTGCCCAGTGACTCACCGCCCGACTGGACCACGCAACCAGGCCCCCGGGGACCGCTAGGCTGCCGGACACCGGAGAGTGGTGCGTCGGGTGGAGGGGCGAGGCCGATGCCGATTGACCCTGGGACAGTCAGGCAGACCGTCAAACCGGCCGTGCGGCCGAGCGCCGGGCCGACGAAGGTCACGCTGAACGATGTGGCGCTACTGGCCGGGGTGGACCGCTCGGTGGTGTCCCGGGTGGTCAACGACGACCCCAAGCTGAGTGTCCGCCCGGAGACCCGCAGGCGGGTGCAGGAGACGATCACCAAGCTCGGCTACCGACCGAACGCCGCAGCGCGCAGCCTGCGCACCGCGCGGGCCTACATGTTCGGGCTGCTCATCCCGGACTTCGCCGACCCGGTCTTCGCGGAGATCATCTCGGGTGCTGAGCGCGCCGCCGGGGCACTGGGCTACGGGTTGATGACCGCGAGCTCGTCGGGTGTGCGCCTCGGCCTGACGCAGTACCTGGACCTGCTCGGCCAGGGGCGGGTCGACGGGCTGCTGTTCGCCGGCGAGGACTCCGGTCACGAGCTGGCCCAGCTGCGCGCCTCCACCGTGCCGTGGGTACTGATCAACCGCACGCTCGCCGGGTCGCAGCGCTTCGTGATCCTCGATGACGAGCGGGGCGGCGAGCTCGCGGTACGGCACCTGATCGAGCTCGGTCACACCCGCATCGCCCACCTCGCCGGCCCAGCCGACGCGGAAACCAGCCACCGCCGCCGGGACGGTTACCTCAGCGCCATGGCTCGGGCCGGCCTGCGACCGGAGCCGGGCCACATCGTGCACGCCGACTACACCCCCGCCGGCGGGGCCCTCGCGCTGGCCGAGCTGTTGGACCAGCCACGGCCACCCACCGCGGTGTTCGTCGCCAACGTCGCCTCCGCGGTCGGCGCCCTGCACGCGGCGCACGCACGGGGAGTGTGCGTGCCCACCGACCTGTCCGTCATCGCCATCCACGACCTACCGCTGGCGAGCCACCTCGTGCCGAGCCTCACCTGCGTCCGCATGCCGCTCGAACAGCTCGGCTCCCGTGCCCTGGAGCTGCTGGCCAGCACCGCTCCCGACGACCCCATCGCGGAGACCGTCACCGAGCCCGTCGAGCTCATAGTCCGAGACTCGACGGCACCCCCGCGCGACTGACCCGAAACCCACATCGCCGAGGTGCTTCGGGGAGCCCGACCACGCCGAAATAGTACGCACGGCTAAGAACTAGGCTTGCTGGGCACCACCACTACCGCCGCCGCGCACCCCAGGAGGAGTTCCGGTTCACCCGTGCCGCGCTCGCGCCGGTGGCACTGCACCCGCTCTACCACCTGCAGATGAGCGAGTCGTTCCTGGTCGCGGCGGCCACGCCGCTGGTCGCCACGGTCGCGCCAGTCGCCCTGCCCCGCCAAAGCCCGGACCGACCGGTACGCCCCCAGCGATAGCACGCAGGTCCGGACCCGATAGGAAGGAATGGTGACTGAGCAGCTCGTGACGTCGTTCGACGACCCTCGATCCTTTCTCGACATGCCTCGACTGGCCGGGTTGGAACTGTCCCCCGACGGAACGCGCCTGGTGACCACGGTGAGCACGCTGAACCGGGAGCGGACCAAGTTCGTCACCGCACTGTGGGAGGTGGACCCTCGGGGCGAACGCGCGGCCCGGCGGCTGACCCGCGGCGCCCAGGGCGAGAAAGGGATGGCCTTCACCCCGGACGGCGACCTGCTCTTCCTCTCCACCCGCCCCGACCCGGAGGTGGAACCGCCGAAGGACGAGCCGCCGGCCGCGCTGTGGCTGCTGCCCGGCGCGGGTGGCGAGGCCCGGCGGCTGGCCGGCCGACCCGGTGGGGTCGGCGCGCCTGCCGTCGCGGCCGAGACCGGCACGATCCTGGTCGCCTCGATGACGCTGCCCGGCGCGGTGACCGAAGCGGACGACGAGCGGCTGCGCACCGCGCGCCGGGAGCAGAATATCTCGGCGATCCTGCATGCCGAATACCCCATCCGGTACTGGGACCACGACCTCGGCCCGGACCAGCCCCGGTTGCTGGTCACCGACGTCACCGACCCGGCCGACGGGCGGCAATGGCAGGATCTCACCCCGGCGCCCGGCCACGCGCTGCGGGAGAGCCACAGCGAAATCAGCCCGGACGCCGCTACCGTGGTCACCGAGTGGCAGCTGGCCCAGCCGCACGGGGACAACCGGGCCACAGTGGTGGCCATCGATGTGGCCACCGGCGCACGCCGGCCGCTGCTCGACGAGCCCGAGTACGAGTACGGCAACCCCCGGATCAGTCCGGACGGCACCAGCGTGGTGGCGGTCCGGGAGGCGAGGCCCACGCCGAGCACCGCGGTCCGGATGGACCTAGTGCTGGTGCCCCTGGCCGGTGGCCCAGCACGGCTGCTGGCCGCCGGCTGGGACCGCTGGCCAGCCGAGGTGCGCTGGACCCCGGACTCGCGGGCGCTGATTGTCACGGCCGACCAGCGGGGCCGTTGCCCACTCTTCCGGCTCGAACTGGCCAACGACACCGATACCGACGTGGTCACCCAGCTCACCGACGACGACGCCGCCTACGCCAGCCCCTCGGTCTCACCGGACGGACGCTGGATCTACGCGCTGCGCCACGCCGTCGACGCCCCACCCACCCCGGTGCGGCTGGACGCCGGGGCGGAAGGCCAGCGGCCGACCCAGCTGCCCGGGCCGGCCCAGTCGCCTCGGCTGCCGGGCACCCTCGCCGAGGTCACCGCCACCTCGGCCGACAACACCTCGCTGCGCGGGTGGCTGGCGCTGCCCGCCGACGCCGGCGACCACCCGGCGCCATTGTTGGTCTGGGTACACGGCGGGCCACTGACCAGTTGGAACCACTGGCACTGGCGGTGGAACCCGTGGCTGATGGTGGCCAGGGGCTACGCGGTGCTGCTGCCGGACCCGGCGCTGTCCACCGGCTACGGCCAGGCGTTCGTCGAGCGTGGCTGGGGCCAGTGGGGCGGGCCGCCCTACACCGACCTGCTCACCCTGACCGACGCCGCGCAGGCCCGCCCGGACATCGATGGGTCCCGGTCTGCGCTGATGGGTGGCTCGTTCGGCGGCTACATGGCGAATTGGGTCGCCGGCCACACCGACCGGTTCGATGCGATCGTCACGCACGCCAGCCTCTGGGCGCTGGACCAGTTCGGGCCGACCACCGACGCCGCGCACCACTGGCGCCACGAGTTGACCGAACAGATGGCGCTGGAGAACAGCCCGCACCGGCACGTCGAGGCGATCAGCACGCCGATGCTGGTGATCCACGGCAACCGGGACTACCGCGTACCTATCAGCGAGGCGCTGCGGTTGTGGTACGAGTTGCTGGCACAGCAACCGGACCCGGCGGACCAACCGCACCGGTTCCTGTACTTCCCGGACGAGAACCACTGGGTGCTCACGCCCAGCCACGCCGTGCTCTGGTACCAGACGGTGATCGCCTTCCTGGACCACCACCTGCGTGGCGCTCAGCTGCAGATGCCCGAGCTGCTGGGCTGAGTGGCGCGCCGGCGCAGCACCTCGTACAGCAGCACAGCTGACGAGGCCAGCACCTCGGCGCGGCCGGCGGCCGGCCTCGCGCAAGGCGGATGGTTGACACGCCGACCAGATCGAGTCACTCTGGTCGCAACTCACCGCAACAAATCGCCAGTCCTGGGGTCATCCATTCAGTTTTGGACAGGGAGACCGTGGCATCGATGACCGATGAAGAGTTCGACCGCTTGTTACGTGAGTTCAATCAACAAGCGATCCACCTTGAAACGCGAGATGCGTACGGCACCGAAGTCGGACTACCACATATGGCCCGATGGATCGCGGGCGAGCCCGACGACCTGACGTGGCTGGAAGAGTGGTGCACTGCGCTGCGAGAGCACGCCGCCGCAGGTAAGTCGGTACGACGTGCACGCGTTGTCTCTGAACCGCTCAGCGAGTACCAGCGGTGGTCCCACAGCATCGCACCCGATGGTGTCGGCCGGAGAGGACGTCCGCTGGGTGCCTCGACGCGAGGTCTCATCAATCGCCTTTCCAGGCAACGATTTCTTCGTCCTTGACGACCGTCTGGTAATTTTCCTTATTTATGAAGGCAATGGGCTCGGAACAGACAAGATAACATCGACCGACGAGGCCGACGTTCAACTATGTCGGTCCGCCTTCGAGGCGGTGTGGGAACTGGCCATCCGCCACAATGACTACAAGCCCGTCTAGCTCAGCGCAACAGGCGCAAGAAGCTTTGGGAGCACGGCTCCGCGAGATTCGCAGAGCTGCCGGTCTAACAGCTAGAACACTGGCCGCCGCCACGAATCAGCACTTCACTCGGGTTAGCAAGGTCGAGAACGGCGTGCAGCCTCCATCGGACCAGGACATTCGCGCCTGGTGCCAGGTCTGCGACTCCGAAGATCTGGTGCCAGATCTGATAGCGACCCTACGCGCCGTTGAATCGGCCTACCTCGAGTTCCGGCGTCAAAGCCGCGCCGGAATGAAGCGAGTACTCGGCGCCCACGCGCTCACGCGTTACCAGCAGACCCATGTATTTCGTATCTACGAACACAACGTAATACCGGGGCTTTTCAGACGGCCGCTTATTCGGCGGCAATGTTGTCGTTCTGGATCAATTTTCTCGACGCGCCGAATGATATCGATCAAGCCGTGGCGATCCGCATGAGACGCCAGGATATAATCCGACGTGGCGGTAAAAGATTTGTTGTCCTGATCGAGGAGCAGGCTTTGCGCACCTGGTTCGGCGACGCCGATATCCAGGCCGACCAACTGCGACACCTGCTCGCCGTGACATCATTGTCGAACGTGTCGTTCGGCATTATCCCGTTGATGACCGAACGAGTGGCAGTCGGCTCGGCTGGATTCTGGATTTTCGACGACAACCTAGTTGCTCTCGAGACGCCGACTGCAAGCATCGAGGTAAATCGACCGGACGAGATCGGACTCTACGCACACATGTTCGAGGCCCTCAAAGTACCAGCCGTGTACGGGTCGACAGCACGGAAGCTCATCACACAGGTTATCGACGAACTCCCCTGATCGGCACAGGCATCGAGCCACTGACTTCACAGCAAATTTCGCAACATATCGCAACTTCCTTCCTTGCGACCGTACGGCGGCCCTAACGTCGCTACATGATCGATATGGGTCCCTGTCGGTGCGAGACATCATCCGTTACTACGCAGCCCGACCACGTACTTGGCGGCACTACCGTCGTGACTGATCACTGCTCGGGCCGTGGCGCTCAGCTGCGGGTGCCCGAGCTGCTGGGCTGAGCGGCGCGCTGGCGCAGCGCCTCGTAGAGCAGGATCGCGGCGGACGCGGACACGTTGAGCGAGTCGACCAGGCCGCTCATCGGAATGCGGGCCCGGTGGGTGGCGGCGGCCTGCCAGGCCGGGGAGAGCCCGTGCTTCTCCTCGCCGACCGCGATGGCCAGCGGGCCGCGCAGGTCCAGCTCGGTGTAGTTGACGCTGGCGTCCGGGGTGGTCGCCACCACCGGGATGCCTCGGCCGGCCAACCAGGCCAGCACCTCGGCGCTGCCGGCGGCGACCACCGGCACCGCGTACACCGTCCCCTTGCTCGCACGCACCACGTTGGGGTTCGCCCAGTCCGTGCCGGCCTCGGTGGCGATCACCGCGGCCACCCCGGCGGCGTCGGCGGTGCGCAGCATGGCGCCGAGATTGCCCGGTTTCTCCACCCCGTCGCACACCAGGATCAGCGGGTCGGTGGGCAGCCGCAGGTCGGACAGCCCGGTGCGGATGGCGGGCAGCACCGCCAGCCAGCCGTCCGGTGACTCGCGGTAGGCGATCTTCTCGAACACCGGCGGGCTCACCAGGAGCACCTCGGCCAGGTCGAACTCGCCGAGCGTGGACCACTCGTCCGGGCTGGTCATATCCGGGCAGACGAAGACCGCGACCGGGCGTACCCCGGCAGCCAGTGCCAGTGCCAGCTCTTCGTAGCCCTCGACCAGCGTCTCGCCGCGCTCCTCGCGGTGGTGCCGGCGGCGCAGCCGGGCCAGCGCCTTGATCCGGGGGTTGGCGGTGCTCGTGATCTGGTAGGTCACCGGCGGGTCGGGTCAGCCGGTGTAGGACAGCACGCCGTTGTCCAGCACGACCCGCTGGTCCGCCCCGTCCGGGCCGGCCGCCTCGGTGCGGAACACCGCGACGCCGTCCTCGGTGCGCCAGACCGAGGTGGTCAGCGTCTCACCGGGGAATACCGGGGCGGAGAACCGCGACGACATGGACCGGAAGCGACTCGGGTCGCCGTCGCACAGCCCGTGCAGCAGGGCCCGCCCGGCGAATCCGTAGCTGCACAGCCCGTGCAGGATCGGCTTCGGGAAGCCGGCCTTCTCGGTGGCGAACCAGGGGTCGCTGTGCAGCGGGTTGCGGTCGCCGGACAGCCGGTAGATCAGTGCCTGGTCGTCGCGGACCTGCTGCGCGGTCCGCAGGTCGGGCTCGCGGTCCGGGTACTCGACCTTCGCGGCGGACTCGCCGGGTTGACCGCCGAACCCGCCGGCGCCTCGGATCACCAGGCCGGCGGACGTCTCGACGATCAGATCGCCGCTGGCCGGGTCCACACCGCGCCCGGTGACGGTGACGACCGCGTTGCGGCCCTCGCCCTTGTCCTGGATGTCGGAGACCTCGCTGGTCACCGAAAGCTCGCCGGCCGCCGCCAGCGGCTTGTGCAGTCGCACGCTCTGCGAGCCGTGCACCAGCCGGCCCCAGTTGACGTCGCCGACCTTGGAAAGCGCGGCGATGCCGATCGCGACGATCACGCCGAAGGTGGGCAGCACCCGCTGCGGAAGATCGTGCGAGTTCTCCGTGATGAACGCCAGCTCGTCGCGCCCGGCACCGACCCCGATCGCGTAGAGCAGCGTGTCCCGGTCGTCCCAGCGCCGGGTCTTCGGGCCGGTGCTCGCCCCCACACTGTTCGGATCGATACCCACCCAGCGCCCCTCTCCTCGGTCCTGGCCAGCTGCCGTACACCCTGGCACATGATCGCCCAGAACCGCGAACGGTGGCGGCCGCTCGTCACGGCCGCCACCGAAGGAGAGTTGAAGATCAGGAGACGCCGAGTTTCTCCGCCGCCGCCCGGGTGCCCTCCACTCTGGACCGGATCTTCTGGAAGGCGATGTCGCGTCCGGCGTCCGGTGAGCCGTGGTTGGGCTTCTCGTCGATGCTGAACGGTGAGAAGCCGCAGTCGTCGGTCGAGCCGATCCGTTCCCTCGGGATGAAGTCGGCCGCCCGGACCAGCTGGTCGGTGACCTCCTGTGGCGTCTCCACTCTGGGGTTAAGAGTGTTGATCACCCCGATGTAGGCCATCTGCGCGACGCCGTCCGCGTCGTCGCGCAGGTTCTTGCCGATGGACTCGTAGACTGGGTCCTTGTCCCGCTCGCCCTTGAGCTGGATCAGGAAGTACCCGGCATTGATCTTGAACATCTCGGGCAGCAGGTTGTTGTACGGCACGTCCGCGCTGTGCACCGAGTCCCGGTCGCCACCGGGGCAGGTGTGGATGCCGATATTGGCCCGTTCCTCGGCGCTGAACCGCTCCATCACCCGGTTGTTCAGCTCGACGAAGTGCGGCAGCAGGCCGGCACCGGTCCACGGGTTGCGCGGGTCCTCCCTGGTCGCCAACCGGCCCTCGGTGAAGTCCACCGAGACCCGGGACGCACCGGCTTCGAAGGCCTTGCGGATGTCCCGCTCGCACTCGTCGATCACGGCGGCCTCGAAGTCCTCCCGCGTGTAACCCTCCACCGGGTCCTTGAGCGGATAGAGCAGCGCCAGCATGGACGGCGCGATGACCGCCTGCTTCATCGGCTTGCTCGCATACGGCAGCGACTTGCGCAGCGTGTCGGCGGCATAGAAATTGTAGGCGAACGGCCCGCGTTCCAGCTTGGGCAGTTGCCGGCCGTGCCCATCGGCGAAGATGGCGAAGAACTGACCACCTGGGCCGAGGCTGGGCGCCAGGCCGGTGCCGGAAAGTGTGTCGGCAATCGGGTATGTGGCGAAGCTGGACCAGCGCTGCTCGCCGTCGGAGATGATCGGGGTGCCAGTTTCCTCCTGCCGCTGGATCGAGTCCTTCACCGCTTCTTCCTGTTCGGACTCCAGCTGGTCCTTGCTGATCTCGCCCTTGTCGTAGGCCGCGTAGGCGTCTTGCAACTTCGCTGGCCTCGGCAGCGAGCCAACGGGCTCGGTGGGAATTCCGGTGCTCGTCCTGGGGTCGTAACCGCTCATCGCGTCTCGTCACTCCGTCTGATCAGTTCGCCGTCGGCATTTGCGGTCGGCAATTCGCGCAGCTCAACCCGGTCCTCGCAGGCCACTGACCGGAGCATGGAACAAACCCGACAAGCATCCCCGAGGTGTCGCCTGGCCCTCAGGCCCGGAGAAAAGACAGGTATCACTGCATATTGATACGTCGCGGACTGTACTCACGTGAGCTAAGTCACGTCAATGAATGATCATCGTCCGACCGGGCGGCGCCGGGCCGGCACCGTGCTCCCGCCGCCGGGGCCATCTCGGTACATCCCGGCGGCGGGAGCCTTGGTGCGCATCGCGGCAGTAACGGGGAGCGACGCCGCAACACTTTTCTTCCCGGATTGACGCCTCGAGGGACAACCGCCGCGGACACTGGCCGGACGTCGGGGGCGTCCGTATCCACTTTGTTATCGAGCCGTCGTTGATCCGTGAGCAAAGTTACCGTCATCACCGGTAGCCGTCTGCATCCGCGCCAGCCAGCTGAGCCTGGCGAACCAGATACCGCGACCAACGGCGGACAACCTGGGTACGGGCCCGCCAGTTACCGTGAGGTACGCGCCCAACGGTCCCTCGGG
This sequence comes from Pseudonocardia sp., assembly GCA_036500625.1. Classification (GTDB taxonomy): domain Bacteria; phylum Actinomycetota; class Actinomycetes; order Mycobacteriales; family Pseudonocardiaceae; genus Pseudonocardia. The sequence continues at coordinate 13,865 of DASYBQ010000133.1, forward strand.
CACGAAGAGCGCGTCAGCGCCACCCTGGGGAGCGTTGCCGAGGCAGTGCCGGCAGCTCCGCGATACGAACGGCGTTCCGGCCGTCTCGCTTGACCGCGTACAGCGCCGTGTCCGCCGCCGCGAGCACCTGATCAAGACCGGAGCCGTGGTCCGGAAAGGCCGCGCAGCCGACCGAGACCGACAGGCCGCCGATGCTCAGCGGACCGCCCGAGGTGGGCAGCACGACCTTCATGGTGGCCACCCGGTGCCGGATGCGCTCGGCGATGACGTGTAGCTCCTCGGTGGCATCGGTCTCGGCGCCCAGCTGCGGCAGCAGCACCACGAACTCCTCGCCGCCGAACCGGCCGACCAGATCGTGCTCGCGCACCTCGGCACTCAGCGCCGAGGCGACCGCGCTGAGCACCTCGTCGCCGGCCAGGTGGCCATGGTCGTCGTTCACCGATTTGAAGTGGTCCAGATCCAGGATCAGCAGCGCGACCGTCGACCGCGCCCGCTGTGCCCTGCGCAGCTCCCTGGCGGCTTCGATACGCCAGGCCGAGGCGTTGAGCAGGCCTGTCTTGCTGTCCGTGCTGGCCACCTGTTCCAGCTGGCGGACCAGCACCGCCCGGTGCAGCACCAGCAACGGCGCCAGCACCAGCGGCACCAGCCACGGGTTCGCCGACATGGCCAGCGCGACAAGGGCACCCAGGCACAAGGTGCCCAGCTCCAGCATGTTGTCGTCAAGGTGCCCGAGCAGCTGGGCCGGGCTCGGCCGGACCGAGGGCGCGCTCAACGCAATGGCCGCCGCAACCAAACCGGTGTTCACCGTGCCGTAGGCCAGGATCGCCACGCTCAGCGTGAGCAGCTGCCGAGGATCACTCGCGGTGGCCAGCGTGATGCCGCCGGCATAACTCAGCATCGCGGCCGCGGCATGACAGGACAGCACAACGGTCGCGGTGCTGAAGACGTGCCGGTAGCCAGGGACATGGACGGACCGCCAGACCCGGAACCACTGGTGCGTGAATATCAGAAGCACGACCCCGGTGGCCAACGCGGGAGAAAGCAGGATGGCGGCGGCGAATGTCCACACCGAGCTGAGATCCACGTGCGGGGTATCGGCCACCCGGCGGCGAAACCTTTCCAGCCCGACCGCTATTTCGGTGTGCAGCACGCCGAGCACTACCAACGTCACGGCCGGCAGTAGCGCCGACCCGGTGAACGGGGTGCGCGCGAAGTCGATGCAGTACAGCCCCAGCGCGGTCGCTTCCACCAGGAGGAGGGACGTCAGCACCCGGGCGGGCAGCGACCACACCGCCCATCGGGTGACCAACCATGGGCGAGCCGGTGACGACTCGGCCTGCATATGTTCTCCAGTTCGGTTGGCACTCATACTCGGGGTGGGGGCGAGACCACAGGAACGTGAGACTAGCCGTTCACCTTCGCACTGTCACCGTTATCATGGCCACTCGAAGAGAAGCGGAGTAACTGTGCAAAACAAGCACTGGAGATAACGCGACCGGCATTTTCCACCAGGAATGGAAGGAGTGCGGGGGTGCCCAACAAGCACTGGTGAGAGATTGTCGCGTTATATCGACCGACCCCGGTGTGCCGAAATCACCGTCACCGCCCGGCGGGCCGACCCCTCGCGTCTGTCACGGTGGTCGCCCCGGTCGCGGGCCGCCGGGTGGCGCCGGCGTTGTGGCCGGGTCGAGCAGGTCCGCCACGTGCGCGATCTCGTTGACCGTCCGCGCCACCCGCCGGCCACCGCGCGACACGCTGACCCGGGTGATGCCGGTGTAGTCCAGCGGGAACGCCAGCGGCCGGTCCATGCCGAGCACCCCCGCGAGGTAGACGTTGATGGTCCCGGCGTGCGCGAAGCAGGCCACCGTCCGAGCGCCCGGATGGGCCCGGGAGATCGCCGCGAACGCCTCGCTCACCCGGGCTCCGAACGCCGGGGCATCCACGTGCGCGGGTAGCTGGCCGGCCCGCAGCCGCTGCCACAGCGCGGGGCTGGCCTCGGCCATCTCGTGCACCGGCACATAGCTCGCGTCGTTCGAGTCGAACTCGGCCAGCCCTGCCGCCACCGTCGGCGCGACACCGAGCAGCTGGGCCAGCGGAGCGGCGGTCTGCCGAGCACGCAGCTGTGGGCTGGTGTAGACGGCGGTCACGCCCTCCCGCGCGACCGCGTCGGCCACCCGGTGGGCCTGCTGGTGCCCCAGCTCGGTGAGCTCGGGGTCCGCCGCCGAGGAACCCGCGCTCACCCGGTGCGGCAAGGCGTGGCGGACCAGGATCAGCCGCACTTCACGCGGGGACGTGCTCGGCGTCACCGGCGTCGCGCAGCGCCGCGCGCAACGCCTCGGCGTGCCGGTCCATCTCGTCGGCGTCCGGGTCGGTCTCAGCGCTCGCGAAGTCGAAGTCCCCGAGCTCCCAGGCCGGGTAGACGTGCAGATGCAGGTGCGGCACCTCGAAGCCCGCGATGATGAAAGCCACCCTCGGTGGCTGCCACACCGCGTTCACCGCCTTGCCGATCCGGTGGCTGACCCGGTTCAGGTGGGCGAGCAGCACCTCGTCGGCATCCACCCAGTGGTCCACCTCGGCCCGGGGCACCACCAGCGTGTGGCCCGGGCCGAGCGGGTTGATGGACAGGAACGCGACCGCCTTGTCGTCCCGCCACACGAACCGGCCCGGCAACTCACCGTTTATGATCTTGGTGAACAGCGTTGCCATCCTAGCTCCTCCCGAGGGGCGCACACGGAACGAGAACCTCGCACCCGTCCGCTATAGCCTGTAGCCCTCAGCCCCCGGCTGGTGTCCAGTGTCTATCCCAGTGTCCCCCACGCAAGGAGACGTAATGCAGCCGTGGCCCGGAAGTGCCTACCCACTAGGCGCGAGCTACGACGGTGCAGGGACCAACTTCGCGGTATTCTCCGAGGTCGCCACCCGAGTCGAACTGTGTCTGTTCGACGAGCAGGGCAACGAGGAGACGGTCCGGCTGCGCGAGGTGGACGGCTTCGTCTGGCACGGCTACCTGCCCAACGTGGAGCCCGGCCAGCGCTACGGCTACCGGGTACACGGGCCCTACGAGCCGGAGTCCGGGGCGCGCTGCAACCCGAACAAGCTGCTCATCGACCCCTACGCGAAGGCCGTCGACAGCGGCGTCAGCTGGGACGAGTCGGTGTTCGGCTACCAGTTCGACTCCCCGGAGGATCGCAACGACGCCGACTCCTCGATGCATGTGCCCAAGTCCGTCGTGGTCAACCCCTACTTCGACTGGGGCGCGGACCGCCAGCCCAAGACGCCCTACCACGACACGCTGATCTACGAGGCGCACGTCAAGGGCCTGACCGTGGCGCACCCGGAGATCCCCGAGGAGCAGCGCGGCACCTACGCCGGCCTGGCACATCCGATGATGATCGAGCATCTGCAGCGGCTCGGGGTGACCGCCGTGGAGCTCATGCCGGTGCACGAGTTCCTCAACGACCACCACCTGGAAGAGAAGGGGCTGGCCAACTACTGGGGCTACAACACCATCGCCTTCCTGGCGCCCTTCCACGGCTACGCCGCCGACACCCGCCCCGGCGGGCAGGTCAACGAGTTCAAGGCGATGGTCCGGGCACTGCACCACGCCGGCATCGAGGTCATCCTCGACGTGGTCTACAACCACACCGCCGAGGGCAACCACATGGGCCCCATGCTGTCCATGCGGGGCATCGACAACGCCGCCTACTACCGGCTGGTCGAGGACGACAAGCAGTACTACATGGACTACACCGGCACCGGGAACTCACTGAACGTACGCAACCCGCACACCCTGCAGCTGATCATGGACTCACTGCGCTACTGGGTGCTGGAGATGCACGTCGACGGGTTCCGCTTCGACCTCGCTTCCACGCTGGCCAGGGAGTTCTACGACGTCGACCGGCTGAGCGCCTTCTTCGACCTCGTGCAACAGGACCCGGTGATCAGCCAGGTGAAGCTGATCGCCGAGCCGTGGGACGTCGGCCCCGGCGGCTACCAGGTGGGCAACTTCCCGCCGCTGTGGAGCGAGTGGAACGGCAAGTACCGCGACACCGTGCGGGACTTCTGGCGCGGCGAGCCCGGCACGCTCGGCGAGTTCGCCTCCCGGCTGACCGGCTCGTCGGACCTCTACCAGCACGACGGTCGCCGGCCCTACGCCTCGATCAACTTCGTCACCGCGCACGACGGGTTCACCCTGGCCGACCTGGTCTCCTACAACGAGAAGCACAACGACGACAACGGCGAGGACGGCAACGACGGGGAGAGCCACAACCGCTCGTGGAACTGCGGGGTGGAAGGCCCCACCGACGACCAGGCGGTGCTCGAGCTGCGGCTGCGCCAGCAGCGCAACTTCATCGCCACGATGCTGGTCAGCCAGGGTGTGCCGATGATGCTGCACGGCGACGAGATGGGCCGCACCCAGCAGGGCAACAACAACGTCTACTGCCAGGACAACGAGCTGTCCTGGATGGACTGGGAGCTCGCGGACAAGAACGCCGGGCTGCTCGGCTTCACCGCCGGGGTGGCCGCTGTCCGGGCGGCGCACCCGATCTTCCGCCGCCGCCGGTTCTTCTCCGGCCGTTCCCTGGTCCGAGGCGCCTCGGCGCCCGAGGAGCTGAACGACATCGCCTGGTTCACCCCATCCGGCGAGGAGATGACCGACCGGGACTGGTCCTCCGGCTTCGGCCAGTGCATTACCGTGTTCCTCAACGGCGACGGCATATCCGACGTGGACGACCGGGGCGACCGGCTGCTTGACGACTCGTTCCTGCTCTGCTTCAACGCCTCCGGCGAGGACATCGAGGTGACGCTGCCAGACGAGAGATACGGCAGCCGGTGGGCGTTGGTGATCAATACCGCCAGTGGCGAGGTGCTGACGCTTTCCGACGCGCCGGGGGTGGTGGCCGCCGCGCCGGAGACCCTGGACCAGGGCGCCGCGGTCACCGTGCCGTCCCGGGCCCTGCTGGTCCTGCAGCGGACGGAGTGACCCGGATGGCTCGTGCGGTTCCTTCTTCGACGTACCGGCTGCAGCTGCACGCAGGACAGACCTTCCACGATGCCGCCGCGCTGGCCGACTACCTGGCCGCGCTCGGCGTCGGCGCGCTGTACGCCTCGCCGATGCTCGAGTCGGCGCCGGGCTCGACACACGGCTACGACGTGGTGGACCCGACCAGGGCCTCGAGCGAGCGCGGCGGCGAGGAAGGCCGGCGCGCGATGGTGGCTTCGGTGCGCGCGGAAGGACTCGCCCTGCTGGTGGACATCGTGCCCAACCACCTCGGGGTCGCGGTGCCGACCGCCAACCCGTGGTGGTCGGACGTCCTGGTGCACGGCCGGGAGTCCCGCTACGCGGGCTACTTCGACATCGACTGGGCGGCCGGGCCGATCCTGTTGCCGGTGCTGGGCGCACAGGCCGCCGAGGACGAACCCGCCGAGCTGGACCGTCTGGAGCTGGTTCACGACGCGAACGGCTACCCGGGGCTGCGCTACTACGAGCACCTGTTCCCGGTCGCGCACGGTAGCGCCGAGCACGGCACCGCCCGCGAGGTGCACGAGCGGCAGCACTACCGGCTGGTGTCCTGGCGCCGGGGCGCCGCCGAGCTGACCTACCGGCGTTTCTTCGACGTCTCCGACCTCGCGGCGGTGCGGGTGGAGGACCCGGAGGTGTTCGAGGCGGCGCACCGGGAGGTGCTGCGCTGGGTCGCCGAAGGAGATGTCGACGGGCTGCGGGTGGACCATCCGGACGGCCTCACCGACCCTGGCGCCTACCTGCGCCGGCTGCGGGCCGCGCTGGGCAAGGACCGCTGGCTGCTGGTGGAGAAAATCCTCGCCGTCGGCGAGGACCTGCCGGCGTCCTGGCCGGTCGACGGCACCACCGGCTACGAGGCGTTGCGCGAGGTCTGTGGCGTGTTCGTCGACCCGGCCGGCGCCGGGCTGCTCACCCAGGCCGCGGCCGAGCACACCGGGGTACGGCGCGCGGCCCACTCGGTGGAGCGGCAGTCCCGCCGGGAAGTCGCCGACACCATCCTTCTCGCCGAGGTGCGCCGGATCGCCGCGCTGCTGACCGGGACAGAGCCGGCGAAGGCGGCCGACGCGGTCGCCGAGCTGCTCTGCTCGTTCCCGGTATACCGCTCCTACCTGCCGGAGCAGCGGGCCGCGCTGGACGTGGCGATCTCGGTGGCACGGACCAACCGCGCCGACCTCACCGAGCCGCTGGAGACAATCTACCGGCGGATGCTCGCCGAGCCCGAAGGCGAGTTGGCCCGCCGGGTGCAGCAGTCCTCCGGCATGGTCACCGCTAAGGGTGTGGAGGACACCGCCTTCTACCGGTGGAACCGGCTGGTCGCGTTGAACGAGGTCGGTGGCGACCCGGCCCGGTTCGGCGTGTCCGTCGCGGAGTTCCATGCCGGCGGCGCGGCCCGCGAGGCGGCCACCCCGGCCTCGATGACCACGTTGTCCACCCACGACACCAAGCGTTCGGAAGACGTCCGCGCCCGGCTCGCGGTGCTGTCCGAGATGCCCGCCGAATGGGCCCGGCTGATGCGCCGCTGGGCGGTCGCGCACCCGCTGCCGGAACGCTCACTGGAGCTGCTCGCCTGGCAGTGCCTCGTCGGCGCCTGGCCGATCCCGGCCGAGCGGATGTCCGGCTACCTGCTCAAGGCGGCCAAGGAGGCCAAGCTGGCCACCAGCCACGTGAACGCGGTCGCCGAGGTCGACGAGGCCATCCAGCGGTGGCCGGCCGAGGTACTCGCGGACAGCGAACTGGTGGCCGAGATCGACAGTTTCGTGGCCCGCATCGCGCCGCACGGCTGGTCGAACTCGCTGGGCCAGAAGCTGCTGCAGCTCGCCGGGCCCGGCGTGCCCGATGTGTACCAGGGCACCGAGTGCTTCGAGTACTCGCTGGTCGACCCGGACAACCGGCGACCGGTCGACTTCGCCGCGCGCCGTGCGCTGCTGACCCGCCTTGACGAAGACTGGCAACCCGAGGTGGACTCCTCCGGCGCGGCCAAATTACTCGTCACCTCGTCCGCGCTGCGACTGCGCCGGTGGCGCCCCGAGCTGTTCACCGGCTACCGCCCGGTGTACGCGGACGGCCCGGCGGCGCGGCACGCGGTGGCGTTCGCCCGGGGCGGCGGGCTGGTCGCGGTGGCCACCCGGCTGCCGGTCGGGCTCGCCGAGCGTGGCGGCTGGGCGGACACCGTGCTGGCCCTGCCGGAGGGTGCCGAGGACTGGACTGACGTGATCACCGGCGAGTCGGTAGACGGCGCGACCCCCAAGGTCGCCGACCTACTCGCCCGCTACCCGGTCGCCCTGCTGGTCCGCCCCGCCTGAGCCTTCCGGCCCGGTAGCGGAAGCTTCATGTGCGTTCCGCTGGGCGGGAGGCCTCAGGTAGGTGGTCGATGCCGGCGTCGGGTGATCGTCGGTGCCGGCCGCCAGGTGCGCGGCCGGCGGTTGTGATCGCCGCGAGCTGCTCCAGAAACCTGCGCAGGCGAAACGGACCGGCGCTTCGCGCGAGATCGTTCGCGATCGCGACTGCTGGCCTGGTTTGGGGCGGTAGCGGCTGGCTATTCGGGTTACCTGGGCGGAACGCAGCGCGGGCCTGGCTGGAAGCCGCGACCAATGCG
>DASYBQ010000134.1:0-10309 GCA_036500625.1 Pseudonocardia sp.
GCTACGTCGCCACGGTGGTCGGTCCGTGTGGCCGGTATCTGGCGTATCTGTTCGGCCAGTCCGAGCTCATCGAATGGGTCGACCGCGGCTGACCTGCCGCTCCCACTCGGCTCCGCAGTCGACTGGATCACCGGATCCGGGCAAAGAACCTCGCTTCCACGACACCAGGCGCTACCTGGTCGCGACCGGGTGATACGCACGGTCACCGCCGGTGAGCCTTGATCGGCCGGAGCAGCTCCGGCACGAGCTGTATCTCGTCGATGACCATGAGCCCGTCGGTCAGTGTTCATCCGGCCGAAGACGGGACGGCGCGGGCTGCCGTCCCGGTGGCGGTCGGCGGCAGCCTCAGATGGCGGCCGATGCGGATGGGTTGTGGAAGTAGTGGCCCTTGCCGAGATCGTCGATGAGCCCGGGATGCGTTGGTTGCCACCCCAGCAGCTCGCGGGTCAGCGCGCTCGAGGCCGGGCTGTCGGCCGCGAGGAAGCCGGCCAGCCAGCCGAAGTGCCCGCTTGCCTCCTCGGGAGAGACGGAGACCACCGGGAGGTCGAGATGCCGCCCGATCACCTCGGCGATGTCGCGGATCGGCACGCCTTCGTCCGCTATCGCGTGCAGCGTCGATCCAGCCGGGGCTTTCTCCAGCGCAAGGTGGAACAGGCGCGCGGCGTCGAACCGGTGCACGGCGGGCCAGCGGTTGGCACCGTCGCCGATGTAACCGGAGACGCCCTTGTCGCGGGCGATGCCGACCAGGGTGGCGAGGAAGCCGTGATCCCCGTCGCCGTGGCACGTCGGAGGAAGTCGCACAACCGAGGAGCGGACGCCGAGGGAGGCGAGGGAGAGCGTGATCTCCGCGGTGGCCAACCGCGCCTGTGGCCCGCCGCCCAGAGCGGCCACAGCGGGGTCCAGACCGTGCCCGTCCCGCTCGGTCGCTTCGCGCCCCGGTGCCAGCCCGATCGTCCCGGAGGCGATGACAAGCGGCCGGTCAGAGCCCGCCAGCGCCTCGCCGAACGTCTCGACGGCGCGACGGTCCGCGTCGGCGGCGCCCTGGAAGTCCCCGGAGAAGGCGATGTCGTGCTTGAACGCGAGGTGGACCACGCCATCCGATGCGGCGGCGGCCCCCCGCAGTCCGTCGAGATCATCAAGAGTGCCGCGCCGCACCTGTGCCCCGGCCGAGGTGAGCGCGGCGGCCGAGGCATCGGAGCGGGCGAGCCCGACGACCTGATGGCCGGCGTCGATGAGCCCGGGAACGACGGCGGAGCCGATCCAGCCGGACGCGCCGGTGACGAAAACTCGCATGGGAAGACCTCCAGGCAACTTGACCGTCCTCACGGGACGGTGTGTGACGACAGGCCGATGTCAGTCGCTGTCATGAGCGTAGCACTCGATGTCAGCCGCTGCCATAACTTATGATTCGGATATGAGTCGATGGGAGCCGAACGCCCGCGGCCGGCTGGAGCAGGCCGCGCTGGAGCTCTACATCGAGCGCGGGTTCGAACAGACCACGGTAGCGGAGATCGCCAAGCAGGCAGGACTCACCGAGCGAACGTTCTTCCGGCACTTCGCCGACAAGCGCGAGGTCCTGTTCTGGGGCGCGGGCGCACTGCGGGAGCTCCTGGTGAGCACCGTCGCCGACGCACCCGAGTCGGCGGCGCCGATCGACGCGATAGCGGCGGCCCTCGAGGCCACCGGCGGCCTGTTCCAGGAGCGTCGCGAGAGTGTCCTGCGGCGCCAGAGCATCATCGCCGCGAACGCGGAGCTGCGGGAGCGTGAGCTGATCAAGCTGGCGACACTCGCCTCGGCGATGGCCGAGGCGTTGCGCCGGCGCGGTGTCACGGACCCGGCCGCGAGTCTGGCCGCCGAGGCGGGGATCGCGGTGTTCCGGATCGCGTTCGAACGCTGGGTCACCGACACCGACCAGCGGGACCTTTCGCACCACATCCGGGAGTCGCTCGTCGAACTCAAAACCGTGCTCGCGGACAGGTGACCACCACGTCGTGTCGAGCGCGAAGACAAGCCGCGCCGCCGGTCCACCAGCTCACGGATGCGGCTCTATTCGCAGCACGCCGAGGACGGCCAGCGGGCCGGCACCTATGTGGCACTGACCGCCGCGATGAACAGCCACGCGATCGGGCGTGGCCGGGGTGGGCCCCACGCCGCGCTGGCTGTCACCGGGAAAGTCAGCCTGTCAACCATGACCTCGGCGCTTACGATGTTCCTTCCGGCTGCGGTTCTGTTCGCGGTGTCGCCGGGGGCGGGCAACTTCTTGGCGATGCGCAACGGGGCTCGCTACGGCACCCGTGTCGCAATCTGTGGGTTCGCCGGGCGTTTCGTCTCGTTCCTCGTACTCTTCCTGGCCGTGGCCCTAGGCCTGGGCGCGATCATCGCCGCGTCGGAAATCGCGCTGACGATCATCAAGTGGTGTGGGGTGACGTATCTGGTATGGCTGGGCGTGCAGGCTCTCTGGACCAACCGGCGAGGTCACGCCGATGACGACACATCGTCGCCGAGGCATTCCGCGGAGCATGCTCGGTCCGCCAAGGGGAATGATCCTGGGCCGCCGGGGCGTATGTGGCCGGTGGCCCGACAGGAGTTCCTGACCTCGATTACCAACCTGAAGGCGTTGCTGCTGATTTCGGCGTTTCTTCCGCAGTCCGTGGTTCCAGGTTCCAGGTCCCAGCGCTCAGCTGCAGCTGATGGTGGTCGGAGGTCTCTACATCGCATTGGAGTTCGTTGCCGCCTGTGGTTGGGCCAGGGTCGGTCGAGCCATGTCCAACGACGGGCTCACCGCCACCGTCCGGCGCCGTTTCGGGTCAGTTCACCGGTGTCCTCATGATCGGCACAGGATGCTGGTTGGCCACCTTCTCCGCGCGCTCGGTGACCACCTGACCAGGCTAATCGCTGGGCATGCGGCCGTTTTTTACGGCGTGGACCATTGCCTCGTGGTCGCACTCGGTCTGGTCGGCGTAAGAGCGAGCGAACTGGCACAGGGCGCGATCCAGTGCATCGGACTTGCCCACGTAGCCGGCGATCATGGATGCGCCGCTGGTGCGGGAGTGGCCCTTGGCCAGCAGGTGTCCGACCACGTCGGCGTAGTCGTCCAGGGCCGCCTCGTCGATGGAGTCCAGCGCGACGGTGCCCTTCATGTTCCGGAACTGCCGCACGTAGTACTGCCGCCCGCCCGCCGTGGCCCAGCCCAGCAGCGGGTCGCTCACGGTCTGTAGCGCCTGCTGGTACTCCACGACCCGTTGACCCTGGTGCGCGTGCCAGGCCGAGTCGCCGTGCACATAACGCGCCAGCACCGATCGGCGGGCCTGCTTGAGCTGCAGGAACACCACGTCCTCCGGGCTGCTGCCCTCGAGCAGCGCCACATAGGCGCGCAACCCGACGCTGCCCACCCCGACTACCTTGTGCGCGATGTCGACCAGCGTGTAGCCGCCGAGCACCCGGCGCCAATGCGGCGCAAGGGTCTGCAGGTACTCGTCCAGCGCCAGCGCGAGCTCGTCCGCCTCGGCCGGTGGCACCCGGGTGATCAGCGGCGGTTCCTCGACGATCCGGCGCTGCTGCCCGTGCTGCTCGGTGAACCGGGGTAGCGCCCGGTCGCTGGTGCGCTTGCGGGCCCGCTTGGCGGCCCGCTCGATCTCCGAGCGCAGGTGTTTGTCGGAGGCGTCCTCGGTCAGCGTCGCCACGTCGAGGCGCTGGTAGGAGCGGAACAGCAGCGGCTGGTCGGCGAGGAAGCGGACCTCGGCGCGGTACGCGGCGACACAGGCCGCCACGGCGCGCTCACAGGCGTCCTCGCTGGCCGAGTTGTGCCGGCCGGCCACCCAGATGCTGGCCACCAGCCGGCGCAGGTCCCACTCCCAGCCGCCGGGGTGCGCCTCGTCGAAGTCGTTCAGGTCGATGACCAGGTCGCGCTCGGGGGAGGCGTAGAAGCCGAAGTTGCCAAGGTGGGCATCGCCGCACACCACCGGGGTGATGCCGGTACTGGGCAGGTGCGCGACGTCCTCGGCCATCACCACCGCCGAGCCGCGCAGGAACCCGTACGGCGAGGCGGTCATCCGGGCCACCCGGACCGGGATTAGCGACTCCACCCGCCCCTGGTGCGACTCGTTGATCAGTTCGATCGGGTCAGGGCGGCCGACGCCCGGCGGCAGCCAGGCGCCCAGCGAGCGGCGAGGTACCCGCTTGCGCAGCTGTTTGCCCAGCCGGTAGCGCTCCGCCCGGGACATCGGGCTGCGGCGCAGCGTGGCGTACGCGGTGCCGTCGGCTCCGGGCATCACCACGTGCTCCGGTGACAAGGATGCTGGGTCTGCCATCACACCGCCTCGGAGCCGGAAAGGGGTCGGCTGATATTAGGCGTTGTCAGTCCCGTCCGGCAGGAATGCCCGCAGGATCTGGTCCGCGGCCAGTGCCGAGGTGAGCTCGCCGGCGCGGACCGCGCGCTCCAGTTCGGGCACTAGCTCGCAAACCTCCGGATGGGTCCGCAACCGGACCCTTAGCTGGTCGGTCACCATGGTCCACATCCAGCCGACCTGCTGGCGACGGCGGCGCTCGGCGAGCTCGCCGGACGCCTCGAGCAGCTCGCGGTGCTCCACGACGCGGAGCCACACTTCGTCCACCCCGGTGTCGTTGGCGGCGCTGCAGGTCAGTACCGGGACCTCGGCGGCGCCGCTCCCGCGCAGCATGCGCAGAGCGCCGGACAGCTCGCGGGCGGCCCGCTGGGCATCCCGCGCCGCGGGCCCGTCGGCCTTGTTGACCGCGATCACGTCGGCCAGCTCGAGGATGCCGCGCTTGATGCCCTGCAGCGAGTCGCCGGTGCGGGCCAGCGTCAGGAACAGGAACGTGTCCACCATGTCGGCTACCACGTACTCGGACTGCCCGACGCCCATCGTCTCCACGATGATCACGTCATAGCCGGCCGCCTCCATCACGACCATGCTCTCCCTGGTCGCGGTGGCCACCCCGCCCAGCGTGCCCGCGCTGGGCGAGGGCCGGATGAACGCCGCCTGCTCGGCGGCGAGACGGGCCATCCGGGTCTTGTCACCCAGGATGCTGCCGCCGGTACGCGAGGAGGACGGGTCGACCGCCAGCACCGCGACCCGGTGCCCGGCCCGGGTCAGCTGGGTGCCCAGCGAGTCGATGAACGTCGACTTGCCGACCCCCGGTACCCCGGTGACGCCGATCCGATGCGCCTTGCCGGTCCCCGGCAGCAGCTCGACGAGCAGCCGCTGGGCCAGCGCGCTGTGGTCCGCGCGCCGCGACTCGACCAGGGTGATCGCCCTGGCCACCCAACGGCGCGAGTTCTGCCGCACCCCGTCCAGGTAGTCCCGCAGGTCGGGGTCGCTCACCGGGACGAGTTGGTCCGCTCGCGCAGCGTGTCGAGCAGCTCGACGGCCGCCTCCGCGATCACCGTGCCGGGCGGGAAGATCGCGGCGGCGCCGGCCGCGCGCAGCTCGTCGAAGTCGCCCGGCGGGATCACCCCGCCGACCACGATCAGCACGTCCCACGCGTCCAGGGCGGCCAGCTCGTCGCGCAGCGCTGGCACCAGCGACAGGTGCCCGGCGGCCAGCGAGCTCACCCCGACGACGTGCACGTCGGCCTCCACCGCCTGGCGGGCCACCTCGGCCGGGGTCTGGAACAGCGGGCCGACGTCCACGTCGAAACCAAGGTCGGCGAACGCGGTGGCGATCACCTTCTGGCCCCGGTCGTGCCCGTCCTGGCCCATCTTGGCCACCAGGATTCGGGGCCGCCGGCCGGTCTGCGACGCGAACTCCTCGGCGGCCTGTTTGGCGTTGTCCAGCGCGCTCATCCCGCCATCCTGGCTCGACGCCTCGTCCCGGTACACGCCGGAGATGGTCCGGGTGGTCGCGGTGTGCCGGCCGTAGACCTTCTCCAACGCGTCCGAAATTTCCCCGACGGTTGCCTTCGCCCGCGCCGCGTCGACCGCGAGTGCCAGCAGGTTCTGCTCCAGTCCGGAGCCTCGGGTGCCCTGGTCGGCTGCCTCGGCGGCCTTTGTCAGCGCATACAGTGCGTCCTCACAGGCTTGGCCGTCGCGTTCTTCGCGCAGCTCGCGCAGCCGGGTGACCTGTTGCGCGAGCACGTCGGCGTTGTCGATCTTGAGCACGTCCACCGCCTCGTCGGTGTCCACCCGGAAGGTGTTCACTCCGATCACCGGTTGGCGGCCGGAGTCGATCCGAGCCTGGGTGCGCGCGGCGGCCTCCTCGACGCGCAGCTTCGGGATGCCCTCGTCGATCGCCTTGGCCATGCCGCCGGCCTCCTCGACCTCCTCGATGTGCTCCCAGGCGCGCCGGGCCAGCTCGTAGGTCAGCCGCTCCACGTAGTAGCTGCCGCCCCACGGATCCACCACCCGGGTGGTGCCGGACTCCTGCTGCAGCAGCAGCTGGGTGTTGCGCGCGATCCGGGCGGAGAAGTCGGTGGGCAGCGCCAGCGCCTCGTCCAGCGCGTTGGTGTGCAGCGACTGGGTGTGTCCCTGGGTGGCGGCCATCGCCTCCACGCAGGTACGTACCACGTTGTTGTAAACGTCCTGGGCGGTGAGTGACCAGCCGGACGTCTGGCAGTGCGTGCGCAGCGACAGCGACTTGGGGTTGCGCGCGCCGAACTCCTTGACCAGCTTCGCCCACAGCAGCCGCCCGGCGCGCATCTTGGCGACCTCCATGAAGAAGTTCATCCCGATCGCCCAGAAGAACGACAGCCGCGGCGCGAACTTGTCGATGTCCAGGCCCGCGTCGCGCCCGGCCCGCAGGTACTCCACCCCGTCGGCCAGCGTGTAGGCCAGCTCCAGGTCGGCGGTCGCCCCTGCCTCCTGGATGTGGTAGCCGGAGATGGAGATCGAGTTGAACTTCGGCATCTCCTGCGAGGTGTAGGCGAAGATGTCGGAGATGATCCGCATCGAGGGCCGGGGCGGGTAGATGTAGGTGTTGCGGACCATGAACTCTTTGAGGATGTCGTTCTGGATGGTGCCGGCCAGCTGCTCGGGCTTCACCCCCTGCTCCTCGGCGGCCACGATGTACAGCGCCAGCACCGGCAGCACCGCGCCGTTCATGGTCATCGACACGCTCATCCGGTCCAGCGGGATGCCGTCGAACAGTTGCCGCATGTCGTAGATCGAGTCGATGGCAACCCCGGCCATGCCGACGTCGCCGGACACCCGCTCGTGGTCGGAGTCGTAGCCCCGGTGGGTGGGCAGGTCGAAGGCGACGGACAGCCCCTTCTGCCCGGCCGCCAGGTTGCGCCGGTAGAACGCATTGGACTCCGACGCGGTGGAGAACCCGGCGTACTGCCGGATCGTCCACGGCTGGGTGGCGTACATGGTGGGGTAGGGGCCGCGCAGGTACGGCGCGATGCCCGGGTAGGTGTGCAGGAAGTCGAGGTCGGCGGTGTCCTGCTCGGTGTAGAGCCGGGGCACCGTGATGCCCTCCGGGGTGTGCCAGGCGAGGGTGTCCGGGTCCGCGTCGACGGTGTCCCGGACCAGCTCGGCCCACTGCTTGCCGGCGGCCGCATCGTCGGCGGAGCCGGCCGGCTCCGTGCTCGGCTCGGCGAACGGCATCTCGCCGAAGTCTGGAATCGTCATTCCCGAACCCCCAGGTCGTCCAGCGTGTCCCGCAGCGCCTGGACCGCGTCGCAGCCGGTGTACACGTAGCGGTCGATCGACTGCTCATCGCGCGGCGAGCCGGCAAGCAGCACCGTGCGCGCGCCCGCCGCACGCAGCGACTTGGCCACCGGCTCGGCCTGCTCGGCGTAGGTCTTGTCCGCCCCGCACAGACAGGCGAGCACGGTCTCGGATTCGGTGAACCGCTCGGTGATCCCCTCGACGGAACCACCGCCGGTGGGCGTCGCAAGGCCACCCGCCTGGAACAGGTTGGCGGCGAAGGCGGTCCGCGCGCTGTGCGAAGTCTGCGGCCCCAGGGTGGCCAGGAAGACGGCCGGCCGGGTGCCGGTGGCGGCGAGGTGGGCGTCGGCGCGGTCGCGCAGCGCCTCGAAGGCGGCGGCGGCGCGCACCCGGGGGAGCAGACCGGTGCCGGCCGGTCGGGTGGCGGCGTTCCTGGTCGGCGGCCGCTCGGCCAGGTTGGGGAACTCGCTGACCCCGGTGATCGGCTTCTCCCGGGTGGCCACGCGGTGTTCCTGTGCCGCCCAGGTGGTGCGAAGCGTCTCGGCCAGCGACCCGCCGCGCAGCGCGGCGGCGAGGCCGCCCGCGCGTTCGATGCCGGTGAACAGCTGCCACGCCTGACGGGCCAGCGCGGTGGTCAGCCGCTCGACGTACCAGGACCCGCCGGCCGGGTCGATCACCCTGCCCAGGTGCGACTCGCTGACCAGCAGTGACTGGGTGTTGCGGGCGATCCGGCGGGTGAACTGGTCGGGCAGGCCGAGGCATGTGTCGAACGGCAGCGCAGTGACCGAGTCGGCGCCACCGACCCCGGCGCCGAAGCAGGCCAGTGTGGTGCGCAGCATGTTCACCCACGGGTCCCGCGCGGTCAACATCCGCTCCGAGCTGACCGCGTGCTGGCGCTGCGCCGCCTCGGCGCCGGTGACGCCGCACTCGGTGGCCACCCGGGTCCACAGGCTCCGCGCCGCGCGGAGCTTGGCGGTGGTGGCGAACTGGTCGGCGCTGGCAGCGTAGCGGAACTCCAGCTGGCCCGACGCCCGGCCGATGGACAGCCCCGCCCCGGTGAGCGCGCGCAGGTAGGCCACCCCGGCGGCCAGCGAGCAGGCCAGCTCCTGGGCCTCGTCGGCGCCGGCGTCGTGGTACACGGTGGCGTCCACGGTGACCGCACGCAGGTTGGGCCGCTCCGCGACGCAGCGGGCGGCCAGCTCGCCCAGCTCGGTGAACCCGGCGGGCAGGTCGTAGTCGGCGTCCCGGCCGGCGAGGTGGCCAAGCGGGTCGGCGCCGAGCGTGCCGGACAGCGCCTCGGCGGCGATCTCGCGGGTGGCGGCCAGCTCGAACAGTGCCTCGGCGGCCTGCCCGGTGTGCTCGCCGGCCTGCAGCGCGATCGGCGCCAGATCCAGCAGCACCTCATCGAGCACGATGGGCAGGCTGTCAGGCGGGAGAGCGCCTTCGCCGAGCACCAGCCACAGCGAGGTGGCGCCACCTCGCAGGTCGGCCAGCGCGGCGGCCGCCGTGGTCCGCACGTCCGGGTCGGCGTGGCGCTGGCGGATGTCCCAGCCGTCCGGGGTGCAGCCCAGCGCGGTGGCGCCGCGGGTGAACGGGGCGCGGCCGGGTACCCCGGCGCCGGGCAGCGCATCCTCGGCGGTGTACAGCGCGGCCACGTCCACCCCGTCGCCCAGCGAGCCGTCCAGCAGCCGCTCCACCGCCTCCGGCGCGTCGCCGAGGTCATGCCCGGTCTTGCGCAGCGCGTCCGCCACCAGCTTGCGCCACTGCTCCCGGCTGGGCGGTGCGAACTCGCCGCCGAGCACCAGCCCGTCTGACAACTGCGTCATGGCAGCACCCTAGAGCCCCGACAGTCAGCCGTGACCGGTATGTGGTGCGATCGACGCTCCGTATTGCCGTTGGTTGCCAAGCCCGGTTGGTATCAAGCTTGGTATCATTCTGTCGTGGCGATGACTTTGCGGCTGACTGACGAGCAGACCGAGGCGCTACGGCGGCAGGCCGAACGTGAGGGCGTGTCCATGCAGGTCGTCGCGCAGCGGGCCATCACCGAGTACGTGACCGGGCGCGACCTGGCCGCTGACGTGGACGACGCCTTGGATCGGCAAGGCCCCCGCTGTCAGACGCTGTTGGACCGACTTGGTTCTGTGTGACCCATTTTCTCGACCTAGCGGCGCTGCTCCGGGTCGCGCGGCGGGCATGTCGTGGGCCGGTGGAGGTCCGGGACGCTGGGCTGTTGGAGTCTGCGTTGGCGCGTCCTCGGGCCGCTGCGTTGGGGCAGGACGCCTATCCGGACATCCACACGAAAGCAGCGGCCCTGCTGCACTCACTGGTGCTGAGCCACGCTCTGGTGGAGGGGAACAAGCGACTTGGCTGGCTGGCCCCCGTAGTGTTCCTGTGGATCAACGGGTGGGATGTGCGGGCCCCGGACGACGACGCGTTCGACCTGGTGATGGCGGTGGCGTCCGGGCACCTCGATGACGTGCAGAAGATTGCGCAGCGGCTACGCGAGTGGAGCGTGGCCCGGTCGCTCAGAGTTTGACGACCGCGAAGGACTCCCGGGGGACGGTGAGTGAGGTGGCGGCGGGTGCGGCGTCCGCGCTGGCCAGCAGGATCTCCCGGACCGGAAGGCCAAGCGGCACCTCGGCCGGCGAGTTACCCAGGTTGACCACCACCCGCAGCGCGCCCCGG
>DASYBQ010000135.1:0-8687 GCA_036500625.1 Pseudonocardia sp.
CGCCATCGGCAACCAGGCCGACCAGCTGATCTGGCAGGAGGTGCACCACCTGCCGCTCTACCCCAGCACCGGCGCCTACGCGGTGCGCGCCACCCTGGCCAACTTCGGCGCCCCCGGTTTCGCCGACATCGACTACATCAACGCGGGGTTCGCTAAATGATCAACCGCCGTAGGGCGCTGCAGGGCGGCGGTCTGTTCGCTGGTTCGCTGTTCCTGGCCGCCTGCGGCGTGTCAGCTCCGCCCGGCCAGCTGCGTAACCAGGGGGAGAACTCCGGGCGCAGCGACATCAACGCCAAGCCCCGGGAGCAGGTCAGAGACGGCGGGGAGCTGCGCCACCCGTTGGAGTACCTGGTGACCAACTTGAACCAGAACCAGTTCGACGGTGCCGACGCCACGGGCGGACTCGCGCTGGGTCCGCTGGTCGCGGGGGTGATCACCACCGGTTCGGACGGCGAGCTGCGCCCCAACCCCGACTACCTGGTAGCCGCCGAGCTCATCTCGCCCTCGCCGCAGACGCTGCGGTACACGATCAATCCCAAGGCGACCTGGAGCGACGGTAACCCGATCACCTGGCGGGACTTCGAAGCTCAGTGGAAAGCGCTGAACGGCACCAACCCGGCGTTCCAGGTCGCCAGCACGATCGGTTACTCGGACATGGCCTCGGTCGTGCGAGGTGTCGACGACAAGCAGACTGTGGTGACGTTCGCCCGTCCGTTCGCGGAGTGGAAAGGCCTGTTCAGCCCGCTCTACCCGGCGTCGACGAACTCCGACCCGACCGCGTTCAACACCGGCTGGATCAACAAAATCCCGGTTACCGCCGGCCCTTTCAAGTTCGACGCGCTCGACCTGACCGCGAAGACTCTCACGGTCAGCCGCGATTCGCGCTGGTGGGGGGAACCTCCGAAGCTTGATCGCATCATCTTCAAGGTCTACGAGACCACCGCGCTGGCCGATGCCTTGGCCAACAATGAGATCGACTTCTACCCGATCAGCTCGAGCATCGACCTGTTCCGGCGGGCCCAGGCGATCCCGGGGGTGGCAATCCGGCAGTCCACCGAGCGCCTCTACTCCCACATCACCTTCAACGGCGCACCCGGCGCGATCCTGTCCGACGTCAAGCTGCGCCAAGCGATCGCCAAAGGCATCGACCGAGGTGCCATCACCACCCGGATCATCGGCCAGATCGTGCCCAACGCGGCACCGTTGGGCAGCCACGTTTTCCCTATCGGCACCAAGGAGTACCGGGACAACTCCGCGGTGGTTGCCTTCGACAGGGCGGCATCGAACAGGGAGCTGGACGCGCTCGGCTGGGTCCGCCAGGGACCGGTCCGGGCCAAGGGCGGCAAACCGCTGAGGATGCGGCTGGTTGGCGATACCGGAAACCCCACGAGCGATCTGATCCTGCGAACTGTGCAGGACCAGCTCGGTCAAGTCGGGGTAGCCCTCGACCTGGTAACTCTGGACTCCAACCAGAAAGGCGACGCGATCCATTTCGGCGACTTCGACCTGATCGGTTTCCAGTGGCAACTGGGCACCGCGCCGTTCAGCGGCAGCCGAGGGCTGTATGCCGAGCCGAAGGGCAAAGACGTCCAGCAGAACTACGGCCGGATCTACAGCCCCGCCATCATCGACCTGTTCAACTGGGGCACCGTTGAACTCGACGACGCAAAGCGGGCCGAGATCGGCAACCAGGCCGACCAGCTGATCTGGCAGGAGGTGCACCACCTGCCGACCTACCCGAGCACCGGTGCCTACGCGGTCCGCTCGACCCTGACCAACTTCGGCGCACCCGGTTTCGCCGACATCGACTACATCAACGCGGGGTTCGCCAAGTGAAGACCCGGCTGGTCGCGCTGCTGGTGGCGCTCGCTGTGCTGGCGCTGACCGCGTGTGGCGGCAGCCAAGGCGGCGCGGTGAGCGCACCCAGCCAGGCCATCGGCAACATCGATATCAACCCGCAGCCCCGGGACAACGTGCGCGATGGCGGCGACCTGCGACTGCCCATGGAGCAGATCCCGAACAATTTCAACATCGACCAACTGGACGGCGCCAGCGTCGACCTCGGCAGCATCGACTCGGTGGTATTGCCGATGATGTTCCTCGGCACGCCGGATGGCGGCCTGCGGGTGGACACCGACTTCCTGACCTCGGCAGCCATCACCTCCACCGCACCGCAGGTGGTCACCTACACGATCAATCCGAAGGCGAACTGGAGCGACGGGACACCGATCACCTGGCGGGACTTCCAGGCGAACTGGCAAGCGTTGAACGGCAGGAACCCGGCCTACGAGGTCTCCTACACCAATGGTTTCGACCACATCGGGTCGGTCACCCGGGGGGCGGACGACAAGCAGGTTCTGGTCACCTTCGCCCGGCCGTACGCCGAGTGGGAGAACCTGTTCAGCCCGCTCATGCCGGCCTCGGCGATGTCCACCCCGGCTGCCTTCAACACCAGCTGGAAGACAGGCATCCCGATCACCGCCGGCCCGTTCACCATTGACTCGATCGACCAGGTCAATCAAACAGTCACGATCAAACGTGACCCACGCTGGTGGGGAACCCCGGCCAAACTGGACCGGATCATCTTCCGGGTCTACGAGCCCACCGCCGAGCCGGACGCCCTGGCGAACAACGAACTCGACTACTTCGACATCGGGGCCAACCTGGACTCGCTACGCCGCGCGCAAAAGACGCCGGGCGTGGTGGTGCGCAACGCGCCGTCCCGCGAGTACTCCCATCTCGACCTCAACGGCGCCTCGGGTTCCCCGCTTGCCGATCTACGCCTCCGCCAGGCCATCGCGCAGGGCGTCAACCGCCAGGAGATCACCACCCGCATGATCGGTCAGATCGTGCCGAACGCCGTGCCGGACGGCAATCACCTGTACGTCCCTGGCACGAAGGACTACCGGGACAACTCTGGCGTGCTGCCGTACGACCCCGCGCACACCCAGCAGGTCCTCGACTCGCTGGGCTGGGCCCGCCGGGGTAACACCCGGGTCAAGGACGGCAAGCCACTGAGCCTGCGGTTGGTCTACGCCCAGGACCCGGGCAACCAGAACATCGCCCAGTCGGTGCAGAACGAACTGGGCGAACTCGGTGTCACCGTTGTGCTGCAGCCGTACCCGCCCAACGAGTTCTTCCCGGCGATCAAACGGGGCAACTTCGACATGACCCTGTTCGTCTGGCAGGGCGTGGCGAACCCACTGAGCACCTCGGTCGCCATCTACGGCAGACCGATCGGCAACAACGTGCGGGAGAACTACGCCCGGGTTGGCACCCCGGAAATCGACACCCTATTCGCCAAGGGCACCTCGGAACTGGACGACACCAAGCGCGCCGACATCGGCAACCAGATCGACCGGCTCATCTGGCAGGAAGCACACAGCGTGGTGCTCTACGCCCGCCCCGGGGCCGTCGCGGAACGCGCCAACTTGGCCAACTTCGGCGCGAGCGGGTTTGCCGACACCGACTACATCGATGCGGGGTTCATGAAGTGAAGGTACGGCTGGTTGCGCTGCTGGCGCTCGGTGCTGTGCTGCTACTTGCCGGTTGTGGTGGCGGTGGCGGTGGGGCGGTGAGCAACCAGAGCCAGACGCTGGGGCATATCGACATCAACCCGCAGCCCAGGGACAACATTCGGGACGGCGGCGCGCTGCGGCTGCCGATGGACATTTTCACCGGCAACTTCAACATCAACGAGGTGGACGGCGCCACCGGCAGCCTCGGCCAGATCGACAACGCCGTGCTGCCCGAGATGTTCACCGGAAGCGCCGACGGCGGCCTGAAGCTGAACACCGACTACCTCACCTCGGCCAGCATCACCTCCACCTCGCCGCAGGTCATCAGCTATGTGATCAACCCGAAGGCGACCTGGAGCGACGGCACGCCGATCACCTGGCGCGACTTCCAGGCCTACTGGCAGGCACTCAATGGGACCAACCCGAGCTACCAGATCGCCGGCACCTCCGGCTACGACGACATCGCCTCGGTGACCCGGGGCGCCGACGACAAGCAGGCCATCGTCACCTTCCGCAAGCCGTTCGGTGAGTGGCAGGGCCTGTTCTCCCCGCTTACCCCGGCCTCGCTGAACAGCAACCCGGCCACCTTCAACGACGCGTGGCGCACCAGCAGCCCGGTCAGCGCCGGCCCGTTCACCGTGCGGTCCATCGACCTGACCACCAAGACGGTGGCGCTGGCCCGGGACCCGCGCTGGTGGGGTACCCCGGCCAAGCTGGACCAGATCATCTTCAAGGTCTACGACACCGCCGCCGAGCCGGACGCGCTGGCCAACAATGAGCTCGACTACTTTCCGATCTTCGCCGACCTGGACCTGTTCCGCCGTGCTCAGCGCACCCCGGGAGTGGTGGTCCGCAACGCCCCCGGCCGAATCTCGGACAACGTCACGTTCAACGGGTCCGCCGGTTCGGTGCTGGCCGACCTGCAGCTGCGCCAGGCCATCGCGCAGGGCATCAATCGCCAGGAGATCGCCCGGCGGGTGATCGGCCAGATCGTGCCGGACGTACAGCCGGACGGCAGCCACCTCTACGCCCCGGGTTCGAAGGAGTACCAGGACAACGCCGGTGCCCTGCCCTACGACCCGGCGCACGCCCAGCAGACGCTGGACTCGCTGGGCTGGGTCCGCCAGGGCAACACCCGGGTCAAGAACGGCAAACCGCTGAGCCTGCGACTGATCTACGGGTTGGGCAGCTCCACCGGCGAGAACGTGGCCAAGACGGTGCAGAACGAGCTGGGCCAGCTCGGCGTGGCGGTGGTGCTGAAGTCGGTCAGCCAGAACGACCTGTTCCCGATGTACATCGACCGGGGCGACTTCGACGTGGCGCTGTTCGGCTGGGAGAGCACCCCTACTCCGCTCAGCAGCTCGGCGGGGGTGTACCAGCTGCCACTGGGCAACAACGTCCGGGAGAACTACGGCCGGGTCGGCACCCCGCAGATCGACGGTCTGATCGCCCAGGGTCTCGCGGAGCTGGACGACACCCAACGCGCCGTGCTGGGCAACCAGGCCGACCGGCTGCTCTGGCAACAGGCGCACAGCGTGATCCTCTACGCCCGGCCCGGCGCGGTCGCCGAACGCAGCAACCTGGCCAACTTCGGCGCCTCCGGCTTCGCCGATCCCGACTACATCGATGCGGGTTTCGTCAAATGAGAACACGACTTCTCGTTCTGCTGGCCGTCGCGGCCGTTGCGCTCGCCGGGTGTAGCGGTGGCGGAACCGGTAGTGCTGGGAACGCGGCGAGCCGGGAGATCGGCCACAACGACATCAACCCCCAGCCCCGCGACAAGGTCCGGGACGGCGGGACCTTACGTCTACCGTTCGACATTTTCCCGAACAACTACAACTACAACCAGATCGACGGCACGGGAAGCGACATCTTCAACCTCTCCGAGGCGCTGTTGCCACAACTGTTCACCACGACCGCCGACAACACCTTGGTGGCCAATCCCGACTATCTGACCTCGGCGGAAGTTACCTCGACGGCGCCGCAGGTGGTCACCTATACGTTCAATCCGAAAGCGATATGGAGTGACGGCACTCCGATGAGCTGGCACGACTTCGCGGCATACTGGAAGTCGCAGAATGGCTCCGACCCGGGATACCAGACGTCCGGGACGGTCGGCTACCAGGACATCACCTCGGTCACCCGTGGCGTGGATGACCGCCAGGCGCTCGTGACGTTCAGCAAGCCGTTCGCCGAATGGAAGAACCTGTTCGGGCCCTTCCAGCCTGCCTCGCTCAACTCCACACCAGCCGCGTTCAACACCGCGTGGAAGACCACGATGCCGGTCACCGCCGGGCCGTTCACCATAGAGTCGATCGACCAGGTGAACAAGACGGTGACGATCAAGCGCGACCCCAAGTGGTGGGGTACCCCGGCAAAACTGGACCGGATCATCTTCAAACAGAGCGACCCGGTGGCTCGACCGGACGCGCTGGCCAACAACGAGCTGGACTGGTACGAGATCGAGTCGGACGTCAACCTGCTGCGCCGTGCCCAGACCACGCCGGGCGCGGTGGTCCGGGACGCACCCGGCCAGTACCGCACCCAGTTCACCCTCAACGGGGCACCAGGTGCGCCGCTGGCCGATCTCGCGCTGCGCCAGGCGATCGCGCAGGGCATCGACCGCAAGGCGATCACCCAGCGGTTACTCGGCCAGATCGAGCCCAATGCGCAACCCGACGGCAACCACATCTACTCGCCCGGCATGCGCGAGTACCGCGACAACGCCGACGCGCTGCCCTACGACCCGGCCAAGGCCCAGCAGACGCTCGACTCGCTGGGCTGGCCGCGCACCGGCAACACCCGGACCAAGAACGGCAAGGCGCTGAGCCTGCGGCTGGTGTTCGGCGGCGCGGTGGCGACCAACAACGACATCGCCAAGACTGTGCAGAACCAACTGGCCCAGATCGGTGTGACTGTCGTGTTGCAACCGCTCCCCCAGCCGGAGCTGTTCCCCAACATCACCCGAGGGAACTTCGACCTCGCGCTGTTCAGCTGGAGCAACAACGCCGCCCCGTTCAGCAACTCGTTCAACATCTACGGCCAGCCGATCGGCGACAACGCGCAGGAGAACTACGGCCGGGTCGGCACGCGAGAGATCGACGCACTGTTCCAGCAGGGAAACACCGAACTGGACGACACCAAACGCGCCGACATCGGCAACCGGATCGACCGGCTGATCTGGCAACAAGCCCACAGCGTGATGCTCTTCAACCGTCCCGGCGCGGTCGCGGTGCGCGCCAACGTGGCCAACTTCGGCGCCCGCGGCTACGCCGACTTCGACTTCATCGACGCGGGATTCCTTAAGTGAGAATGCGGCTGGTGGTGCCGCTGATGGTCGCGGCGCTGGCGCTGACCGGGTGTGGTGGCCAGGGCGGGGGCTCGCTGGGCGGCGCCGGGCAGGCGGCCGGGGGCAGCGACATCAATCCTCAGCCGAGGGGCCAGGTGCGCGACGGCGGCACGCTGCGGCTGCCGATGGACATCTTCCCGAACAACTTCAACTACAACCAGGTCGACGGCACCGGCAGTGACAACCTCAACATCGACCCGGCGGTGCTGCCGTCGCTGTTCACCGGGACCGCCGACGGCGAGCTGAAGCCCAACCCCGACTACCTCACCTCGGTCACCCTCACCTCAACGGCACCGCAGGTCGTGACGTACACGCTCAACCCGAAGGCGACCTGGAGCGACGGCACGCCGCTGAGCTGGCGCGACTTCGCGGCCTACTGGCACTCGCAGAACGGCAGCGACCCGGCCTACGAGACCTCCGGCACGAGCGGCTACTCGAGCATCTCCTCGGTGACCCGAGGGGTGGACGACCGGCAGGCCGTGGTGACCTTCAACAAGCCGTTCGCCGAGTGGCGCAACCTGTTCGGCCCGTTCGCCCCGGCTTCGCTCAGCTCGACGCCGCAGGCGTTCAACACCGGGTGGAAGATCGGCATGCCGGTCACCGCCGGCCCGTTCACCATCGGCTCGATCGACCCGGTGGCCAAGACGGTGACGCTCAAGCGCGACCCGAAGTGGTGGGGCACCCCGGCCAAGCTGGACCAGATCATCTTCAAGCAGTACGACCCGGCCGCGTTGCCGGATGCGCTGGCCAACAACGAGCTGGACTACTACGAGATTGCCTCCGACATCAACCTGCTGCGCCGCGCTCAGACCACCCCGGGTGCGGTGATTCGGGACGCACTCGGGCAGTACCGCACCCAGCTCACCTTCAACGGCGCCGCCGGATCGCCGCTGGCCGATCTGGCGCTGCGCCAAGCCGTAGCGCAGGGCATCGACCGCGCGGCGATCACCCAGCGGATGCTCGGTCCGATCGAGCCGAACGCCCACCCTGCCGGCAACCACATCTACTCACCCGGCGCCAAGGAATACCAGGACAACGCCGGTGTGCTGCCCTACGACCCGGGCAAGGCCCAGCAGGCCCTCGACTCGCTGGGCTGGGTCCGCCAGGGCAACACTCGGGTGAAGGAGGGCAAACCGCTGAGCCTGCGGGTGGTCTTCGGTAGTGCGGCGCCGACCAACGAAGACATCTTCCGGACCCTGCAGAACCAGCTGGGCCAGATCGGCGTCACGCTGGTGGCGCAGCCGCTGAGCCAGCCCGAGCTGTTCCCGAACATCAGCCGGGGCAACTTCGACCTCGCCCTGTTCAGCTGGGGCAGCACGCTGAGCCCGATCAGCAGCACGGTGGAAATCTACGGCCAGCCGCTCGGCGACGTGACACGGGAGAACTACGGCCGGGTCGGCACGCCGCGGATCGATGATTTGTTCGCCAAGGGAGTCGCCGAGCTGGATGATGCCAAGCGCGCGGACATCGGCAACCAGATCGACCGGCTGATCTGGCAGCAGGTGCACAGCGTGGTCCTGTACGCGCGGCCGGGAGCTGTCGCCGAACGCGACAACATCGCCAACTTCGGCGCCTTCGGCCTGGCCGACACCGACTACATCAATGCGGGGTTCGTCAAGTGAGCGAGCGCGAACTCGACAGCACCATCGTGCTCAGGACCAGTCTAGGGCAGCCGCGGCCCGGTATTGATCTCAACGACAATGCCGCGCTGCGCGATCTCATGGACGACGCCGGTAACGACGCTTCCGGCAGCGTCGACCACTCCGATGCGAGGACCGACCAGTGAAGAAACGGCTGGCTGTTCTGTTGGTGGTCGCGGC
>DASYBQ010000136.1:0-5807 GCA_036500625.1 Pseudonocardia sp.
GTGGGCGCGGCATGCGCGGCGCGACTGTTGCTAGAGCAGGCCTAGGCGGGCGAGCTCGGCGCCCTGCACCAGGACCGGGCCGCCGCCGCAGCGGGCCAGCAGGCCGCGAACCGCGCTGCCGGCCGCCTCGGACAGCTTGCTCAGCTCCCGGGCCAGCACGCCGCTGTCGGTCTCCCGCAGCGCGCCGCGCACGTCCCCGTTCACCAGGGCGCGAGCGACCGCGACCAGCAGGTTGAGCACTCCCTGGTCCACCCGGCCGGTCGCCGCGTCGGTCTGGCGTACCGCGTGCGGCAGGCCGAGGCTGGTGGTGAACCCGGCCGGCGCGCTGTCGGCGGCAACCACGAAGTCGGCGATCTGGTCGATGGTCGGCACGTCAGAAGCCCGGGGGCCGCCGCAGCGCAGCTTGGGTGTGCAGCCGTTCTCCGCGACCTTGCGCACCGCGTCCAGCCATTGTCTGGTGTCCCCGTCCAGCGGCCGGCGCGGCTCGACCACCGGCTGCACGTCCTCCGGGACGAACTCGGCGACCCGTTCCAGCCAGGTGGCGTCGACGTCCGCCGGCGCGGCTGTCTCCACCGTGCGCGGCGTCAGCAGCAGGTCGCGGGACAGCGCAAGGGACAGCGCCTTGGGCACCGCGCCGAGGCCGGTGTCCACCACCAGCGAGGTCTCCACCGGCTTGGCCGGGCCCAGCTTGACCAGTTCGGTGACCAGTTCGGACAGCCGGGAGACCGGACAGACCAGCTGGCCGACCAGCTGGCCGTACGCACCGGCGCGGGTGCTCAGGTAGCGGCTGGCCACCTCGGACATCGGCGGCGCCTGCGACTTGGCGAGCAGCAGCGTGGTGTCGTCGACGAGATGGGCAAACAGGGCCGGAACGGGGGCGACGGATCCGTGCGGCTCACCTTCGTGCGCTGTCGACACTGGCAGAACCTAACTGCTGCGCGCTCGGGGAACCACAACGCCCCCCATTTTTCGCGTACGGAAGCCCGTTGCGCGGCGGCACTCCGTTAGGGTCTCGCCACGGTCCGGACACTAGGTTAGGCTCACCTAATAATTAGGAGGTGAGCCCGTGGGCAGTACCCGTCTCCGCCGGCCGCTGGCGCCCAGCAACGCCGAGCGAGCCCGCAGCATGGCCAGCCGAGGCGGCCTGGCCGCCGTAGTCGGGCTGGACGGCGCGCAGCGCGTGGTCCCTTCGCTGCACCACATCCATCCGGACGGCACCGCGACCATGCTGCTGCCCGACGACCACCCGCTGGTCGCGGCGATCCGCCACGGCTCGCGCAGCGGCCTGCCCGCCATGCTCGAGCTCACCGACACCGCGCCGGTCGCACTGCGCGAGCCGGTGCGCGGACTGCTGTGGATCAGCGGCTGGCTGGTGGCACCCGGGCCGACGTACGCCAGGCGGCTCGCGCTGGACATCGCCGCGCACCGGCCGCGGTCCGGCCTGCTCGACCTCGGCCACGGCGCCAGCATGGTCCGGCTGCGCGCCGGCTCGGCGGTGCTCGCGGACGCGGAGGGCACCGGCCCGCTCGCGCCCGGTGACCTGGAGGCCGCCGAGCCGGACCCGTTCTGCCTGCTCGAGGACGGCTGGCTGCAACACCTGGAGGAGTCGCACCCGGACATCTTCGAGTCGCTGGCCCGGCACCTGCCCGAACGGCTGCGGGCCCGCCCCGGCTGCCGGATCCGGCCGCTCGGGGTGGACCGGCTGGGCCTGCGGCTGCGGGTCGAGTCGGGCGACGGTGACAGCGATGTGCGGCTGGCCTTCAAGACGCCGGCCGAGACAGCTCACGAGCTACGTGCGCAGGTCGGTCTGCTGATCGGGTGCCCGTTCCGCGCCGCGCACTGAGCCATCCGAACCGGCGCCACCGCGCGCGGCACCGCCCCGGGCGGGGCCGCCGGCTGGCCGGGCAGCGCGACCCTTACCCGCTCTGCCCGGCTTGCCCGGCGGCAAGGCCTTCACCAGCTTGGTGACCTTGCGCTCGGCATAGAACGAGACGAACGGAATGGTGCCGGCCAGCGCGACCAGCAGCGCGCGGACCGGGCGCCACCGGCACCGCTCGGCGAGCACCAGCGCGCACACCACGTAGGCCATGTAGAAGAAGCCGTGCGCCGCCCCGACAACCGCGACCGGCTGGTTGTTGTGCCCGAGATACTTGATCGGCATCGCGATGCACACCAGCACAACCAACCCGGTACCGGTGACGTAGGCCATAATCCGGTACGCGATGAGCGCAATCTTGCGGCTATCCACGCGCCCGAGTCTACGCCTGGCCGAATAGGTCTCTCGTGGCAACTGATAAAGCCGGGAAGACTGCGCAAAATGGACAAAAGTCCTGGTAGACGTGGTCCAACAGCCAATCGGCGTTGTCGGTGGAAACGCCTGGCTCATCCGGCGCGGTAATCACGAAACCGCTAATGATGCCCACTGAGGGCGAAATATCAGCGCTGCTCGTCCTGGACCGAGAGCCGGGCGAGCATCCGGTTGTAGGCGGCAAGCTGCTCATCCTCGTCGGTGTCCGAGCCGGGTCGGTCGAGGTGTTCCGGCTCGTCGTGACCCGTCGCGGCCCTGCTCTCGGCCGAGGCGGCGGAGCGGGCGGTCACCGCCGAGCGGACCGGCGGGTAGAGCAGCGGTTCGCTCACCGGCGGCGGTGTCGCCCGGCGCCGCTTGCGCCCGGGCTCCGCTTCCGTCGCGGTGTCAGTTCCAGCGGTGGTATCGGCTCCGGCGGTGGCGTCGGCTCCATCGGCTCCGGCGGTGGTGTCGGCTGCGGCGGTGGCGTCCGGTTCGGTCGCGTCAGCCGAGCCGTCGAACTCCTCCTCGTCAAGCCGCTCGGACTCCAGGTGCAGCATCCGCCACCAGGCGACCAGGAAGAACACCGCGAACAGCGGCCACTGCAGCGCATAGGCGAGGTTCTGCAGCGAGTGGGTGTGCTGCGAGACGCCCCACTGCCACCTGCCGAGCAGGATGCAGCTGACCACCGCGACCAGCACCAGCACATGCCCGGCCACCCATCGGGGGGCGAACACAAAACGGCGCACCCCGCCAGGGTAACCGCCTGGGGTAGCGTCCCCCAGCGTGACGGGTGTAGTGGGTCGCTGGCTCGCGCCGCCGCGACCGGCCGGCCTGGCCGAGGAACCCGCACCGGATACCGGCGAACGGCGGCTGATCGGCACCGAGCTGTGCATCGTCTTCGGCATCACGCTGGGCCTGTCCGGACTGCGCAGCGCGCTGTCGCTGGCCCAGTCGCTGCTGCGACCCGGTCGGCTGTCCGACCAGCACGTGGCGCTCAACGCCCCGGCGGCGCTCAACCAGTACATCGACTTCGCGCTGCAGCTGAGCTCCGCGGCCGAGCTGATCGGGTGGGGGGCGCTCGGCGGGTACCTGCTGGTCCGGGCCGGCCTGCGGCTGCGCGACATCGGGCTGGACCGAACCCGGCCCGGCCGCGACGCGCTGCTCGCGCTCGGGCTGGCCGCGCTGATCGGCGTCCCCGGGCTGGCGCTGTACCTGGTGGCGCACGCGCTCGGGTTGGCGCTGACCGTGCAGCCGAGCACGCTGACCGACAGCTGGTGGCGGATACCGGTGCTGGTGGTCTCGGCGGCCGGCAACGCGTGGGCCGAGGAGGTGCTGCTCATCGGCTACCTGCTCACCCGGCTGCGGCGGCTGGGCTGGTCGGAGAACGGCTCGGTGCTGCTGTCCGGGCTGCTGCGCGGCTGCTACCACCTCTACCAGGGGCTCGGCGGCGGGGTGGGCAACCTGGTGATGGGCCTGGTGTTCGGCCGGGTGTGGCAGCGGCGCGGCCGGCTGTGGGCGCTGGTCGGCGCGCACACTCTGCTCGACGTGATCGCGTTCGTCGGGTACGCGCTGCTCGCCGGCCACGTCTCCTGGCTGCCGCACTGACCCGTCCCGCGCCGCGCCGCCGACGTACCCGCCCTTCCTGCCGGCCCGTCCCGCCGACCTGCTGACGCGGCCCTCCCACCCAAGGGGGCTTCCCCCAGGTCAAGTTTCGGCTGTTCCACCGACAGTTTCGTCGCGCCAGCGGCCGGTAGGCCGTCAGTTATCCACAACGCCGCCAGTTATCCACAACTTCGTCCAGCGGCTGCCCGACCCCGCGACCCGAGGAGATGCGACCCGAGGAGATGTGCCGGACGAAACTCGGTGGTCGGGGTGGCGCACCCGTGGGTAGCGTCGTCGACCATGCCGCACTATTGAGTCACCCTCGACGGCCGGTCGCCGGCCCGGTTGCTGCGCTCGCTGTGCCGACCGCTGTGTCGCCCACTCGGCGGGCCTTTGGTCGGCGCCATGGCGTTCGGCGTGCTGGCCATGGTGGCGTTGGCGCTGCAGCCGCTGGCTATCGGCGCGGCGATCGACTCGGTTGTCGGCACGTCCTCGGCCGAGGGCTCCGGCGGCGGGTTGGCCGGCCGGGTCGCGGTGGTGCTGGCGCTGGGCGCGGCGCAGGCAGTGAGCCTGGGGATCGTCGAGCGGTGCGCGACCGAGCTGTGGATCCGCTCCGCGCTGGGCGTGCAGCGGGAGGTGCTCGGGCACGCCGCGCGGGTCGGCGCCGCGCTGCCGCGCCGGATCCGCGCCGGTGACGTCGTCGCGGTCGGCTCCTCGGACATCTACAGCATCGGCAATCTGTTCGAGGTGCTCGGCCGCGCGACCGGGTCGCTGGTCGCGTTCGTGCTGGTCGCGGTCATTCTGCTGACCCGCAGCCCGGTGCTCGGCGCGCTGGTGCTGATCGGCGTGCCGCTGGCAACCGCCGGGGTGGCGCCGCTGCTCGGGCCGCTGCGGCGGCGGCTGGAGACTCACCGCGAGCAGGTCGGCGCGGCGACCGCGATGGCGGCGGACATCGTGTCCGGGCTGCGGGTGCTGCGCGGCATCGGCGGCGAGCGGCGCTTTGCCGACCGGTTCGCCGAGACCAGCCAGCGGGTCCGCCGCGCCGGGGTGGCGGTGGCCCGCCGGTACAGCTGGCTGACCGCCTGCGAGGTGCTGCTGCCCGGCTTGGTCACCGTCGGGGTGGTCTGGCTGGGTGCCCGGCTCGCGCTGGCCGGCTCGATCACCATCGGCGAGTTGGTCGCCTGCTACGGGCTGTCCGCGTTCCTGGTGCTGCCGGTCGGTGTCGCCTCGGCGGCGGCCCGCAACGTCGGCGAGGCGCAGGTCGCGGCCCGCCGGGTGATCACCATCCTGCGGCTGCCGCCGGAGCTGGTCTCACCGAGGGAACCGGTACCGCTGCCGGCCGGACCGCTGGACCTCTACGACCCGGACAGCGGCCTGAGCTGCCCGGCCGGCCGGCTCACCGTCATCGCGGCGAGCCGGCCCGGCGAGGTGCTCGCTGACCGGTTCACCCGGTTCGTCGACTCGCCGGTGCGGGCCGGCGGGGTGCCGCTGCGGGCCGCCGACCTGGCCGAGGTCCGCCGGCGGATCGTGCCGGCGCACAACCAGGATGTGCTGTTCGCCGGCCGGCTGGCCGTCGAGCTCGACCTGGGCGCCGGGTCCGGCGGCGTGGATCTGGACCGCGCGCTGCACGCCGCCGACGCCATCGACATCGTCACCGGCCTGCCCGGCAGTGTGCAGCAGCGGCTGACCGAGCGCGGCCGGGAGCTGTCCGGTGGCCAGCGTCAGCGGCTGATGCTGGCCAGGGCGTTGACCGCCGGCTCGGACGTCCTGGTGCTCGACGACCCGACCTCGGCGGTGGACGCGCACACCGAGGCCCGCATCGCGCCCCGGGTGCGCGCGCTGCGCGCCGGGCGGACCACCGTGGTGATCACCCACAGCCCGCTGTGGGCGGCGGTCGCCGACACCGTGCTGACCGAGC
>DASYBQ010000137.1:0-46015 GCA_036500625.1 Pseudonocardia sp.
TGGTCGCCGAGTAGACCGAGTAGGCGAGGCCGCGGCGCTCCCGGATCTGTTGGAACAGCCGGGAGCTCATGCCGCCGCCGAGCGCGGTGTTGAGCACCTCCAGTGCCGGGCGCCGGGCGTCGTGCCGATCCAGCCCGCGCAGCCCCATGATCAGGTGGGCATGCTCGCTGTCCTCGCTGTGCAGCACCGTGCGGCTACCCGCCGAGAGCAGCGGGCGGGTGGGCCGGGGCCCGGCGGGCGCGGCGGGCGCACCCGAGCCGAAGGCCTGCGCCACCAGCTCCACCAGCTGGCCGTGGTCGACGTTGCCGGCCACCGCGACGACCATCCGAGGCGGCGTGTAGTGCCGCCGCCAGAAACCGCGCAGCCGGTCCCGGGTCATCTCCTCGATCGACTCGGTGGACCCGATCACCGGCAGGCCGAGCGGATGGTCGCCGAACAGCGCGGTGTCGAACACCTCGCCGGCCAGGTCCTCCGGGTCGTCGGCCCGCATGGCGATCTCTTCGAGCACCACGGCGCGCTCCAGCTCGACGTCGTCGTCGGCCATCGTCGCGGCGGTCACCACATCGGCCAGCAGGTCCACCGCGAGGGCGAGGTCGTCGTCCAGCACGTGCGCGTAGAAGCAGGTGTGCTCCTTGGCGGTGAACGCGTTGAGCTCGCCGCCGACCGCGTCGATCTCCTCGGCGATCTGTGCGGCGGTTCGGCGACGGGTGCCCTTGAACAGCAGGTGTTCCAGGTAGTGTGCCGCGCCGGCCTCGCCGAGGGTCTCATCCAGCGAGCCGGCGCCGATCCACACACCGACCGACGCCGACCGCACACCCGGAACCCACTCGGAGACCACCCGCAGCCCGCTGTCGCACTGGCTGCGGGTGACCGAGTCGGGTTGGCCCGAACCCGCGCCGTCGGCCGATCCCGACGAAGCGAGCAGGGTCAACTCGCCGAAACCGTCTCGGCGTCGGCGGCCGGCGCGCTGTCCTCGCCCGAGGGACCGTCCGAAGAGGACGCCGCCTCCTCGACCGGGACCAGCGAGACCTTGCCCCGGTTGTCGATGTCGACGACCTCGACGCGAAGCTTGTCGCCGACCTTGACGACATCCTCGACCTTGCCGATGCGCTTGCCGTTGCCAAGCTTCGAGATGTGCACCAGGCCGTCCTTGCCCGGCACCAGGGAGACGAACGCACCGAACGCGGCGGTCTTGACCACCGTGCCCAGGAACCGCTCGCCGACCTTGGGCAGCTGCGGGTTGGCAATGCCGTTGATCATGCCGATGGCCGCCTCGGCGGACGGGCCGTCGGCCGCGCCCACGTAGATCGTGCCGTCGTCCTCGATCGAGATGTCCGCGCCGGTCTGCTCGGTGATCGAGTTGATCATCTTGCCCTTCGGGCCGATGACCTCGCCGATCTTGTCGACCGGGATCTTCACCGAGGTCACCCGAGGTGCGTACGGGCTCATCTCGTCCGGCTCGTCGATCGCCTCGGCGAGCACGTCCAGGATGGTCAGCCGAGCGTCGCGGGCCTGCGACAGTGCCTTGGCCAGCACCTCGGACGGGATGCCGTCCAGCTTGGTGTCCAGCTGCAGCGCGGTCACGAAGTCCTTGGTGCCGGCGACCTTGAAGTCCATGTCGCCGTAGGCGTCCTCGGCACCGAGGATGTCGGTCAACGCCACGTAGGACATCTTCCCCTCAACCTCGTCGGACACCAGGCCCATCGCGATACCGGCCACCGGCGCCAACAGCGGCACACCGGCGTTCAGCAGCGACAACGTCGAGGCGCACACCGAGCCCATCGAGGTGGACCCGTTGGAGCCCAGCGCCTCGGAGACCTGGCGGATCGCGTACGGGAAATCCTCCCGGCTGGGCAGCACGGGCAGCAGCGCCCGCTCGGCCAGCGCGCCGTGGCCGATTTCGCGGCGCTTCGGCGAACCCACCCGGCCGGTCTCACCGGTGGAGTAGGGCGGGAAGTTGTAGTTGTGCATGTAGCGCTTCTTGGTCTCCGGGGACAGCGAGTCGATCTGCTGCTCCATCCGGAGCATGTTCAGCGTCGTGACACCCATGATCTGGGTCTCGCCGCGCTCGAACAGTGCCGAACCGTGTGCCCTTGGCACGATCTCGACCTCGGCGGAAAGCGGCCGGATGTCGGTGAGGCCCCGGCCGTCGATGCGCACCTGGTCGCGCAGGATGCGCTGGCGGACCAGCTTCTTGGTGACCGCGCGCAGCGCGCCCCCCAGCTCCTTCTCCCGGCCCTCGAACTTCTCGCCGAGCCGGTCGAGCACCTCGGCCTTGAGCTCGTCCAGCCTGGACTCGCGGGCCTGCTTGTCGGCGATGGTCAGAGCCTTGGCCAGCTCGTCGGAGATCGCGTCGGACACCGCGTCCAGCGCGTCCGGCTGGTAGGCAGGATAGGTCGGGAACTCCTCGGTCGGCTTGGCCGCGGCATCCGCCAGCTCGCGCTGCGCCTCGCACAACGCCTTGATGAACGGCTTGGCCGCTTCCAGGCCGGCCGCGACGACCTCCTCGGTCGGCGCGGCGGCGCCACCGGCCACCAGCTCGACGGTCCGCGTGGTGGCCTCAGCCTCCACCATCATGATCGCCACGTCGTCGTCGGCGATGCGGCCGGCCACCACCATGTCGAACACGGCGCGCTCAAGCTGCTCGTAGGTCGGGAAAGCGACCCACTGGCTCGCGCCGTTCTCTTGGCTGATCAGCGCGACCCGCACGCCGCCGACCGGGCCGTTGAACGGCAGGCTGGAGATCTGGGTGGATGCCGACGCGGCGTTGATCGCCAGCACGTCGTAAGGGTCCTGCGGGTGCAGCGAGAGCACGGTCACCACGACCTGCACCTCATTGCGCATCCCGTCGACGAAGGTCGGGCGCAGCGGGCGGTCGATCAGCCGGCAGGCCAGGATCGCGTCGGTGGACGGGCGGCCCTCACGGCGGAAGAACGAGCCGGGAATCCGCCCGGCGGCGTACATCCGCTCCTCCACGTCGATGGTCAACGGGAAGAAGTCGAACTGGTCCTTGGGGTGCTTGGAGGCCGTGGTGGCCGACAACAGCATGGTCTCGTCATCGAGGTAGGCAACGACCGAACCGGCGGCCTGCTGGGCCAGCCGGCCCGCCTCGAACCGCACGGTGCGGGTGCCGAAACTGCCGTTGTCGATGATCGCGGTGGTCTCGTGCACCCCTTCTCGGGTGGGGTCTGACATGAAAGGTAACGCTCCTCGTGTGTTTCGCACTGTGGTTTCACAGGAGGGCGGCCGCGAAGTTCGGAGCGAGGCCGGTCTTCGATCGAAGCACTCGGGCGACGCCGTTGCGTCGTCCGGGGGCCACTACCGAGGACCGGCGAATCGGGTATCTCCCCGGTCCGGCTCCGCGGTGCCGTTCGCTATGTAGTTCGGTTGGTGCGTCCGGCCGGGCGAACCTGTCGCGCCGGCCGGGGTGGCGCGAGGGGGGACGCCGCCGCGCGGCGGCGTTCCCCCTCGGCGCAGCTCTAGCGGCGCAGTCCGAGCCGCTCGATCAGCGCCCGGTAGCGCGCAACGTCGACCGCGCGCAGGTACTTGAGCAGACGGCGGCGACGGCCGACCATCAGCAGCAGCCCACGGCGCGAGTGGTGGTCATGCTTGTGCAGCTTGAGGTGCTCGGTGAGCCCGACGATGCGCTTGGTGAGCAGCGCGACCTGAGCCTCGGGCGAGCCCGTGTCGGACTCGTGTACTCCGTACTCGGAGAGAATGTCCTTCTTCTCGACAGCGGACAGTGCCACAGTTAGCTAGCTCCTCGATCTATGCAGTCCCGTGTGGCGCCGCGCATGATGGTGCCGCGCGGTAAGTCGGTGTCGGCCGCCACGGACCGCAGCCGCACCCAGGCCAAAGATTACCAGGTGTCACCAACGGGCCGTGACTACGGCGTAAAGGGTGTCTCAACCCGCCTGGACCAGGCATGTTCCTGCACGAGCGGTACCCGATCCAGCACCGTGTAGCGCGGCGGGCCACTGCCAAGCTCGGAGCGCACCAGGCACACCTCGCTCGGGCGCCACCAGGGGCCGCGATGCCGGCGCAGCAGCTCGGTACCGACTCGCCCGCGCGGGCCCCGCGCAACGCTCAGGTGGGCACGGAACCGGCCGGCGTCGGCACCCGCGGCAATCGCGAGGTCGCGCAGTGCCGCGTCGCCGGCCGGACAGTCGGCCACCAGCCCGACGGCCAGCACCCCGGGGAAGGACACCTCGCCGGCTAACCGCAGCCACGGCGCCTCACGACCGCTCAACCGGCTGCGCAGCCGCCGTGCCACCGGCTCCGGCTCGGTGTCGCCGTGAAAACACAACGTCAGGTGCCACAGGTTCGTGGGGGTGAGCCGCCAACCCGGCGGCGGCCACCCGTCGTCGGCCGCCAACTCCGTGCGCAGCGCGGCCACCGCCTCCGTAGCCGGCCACAGCGCGGTGAACAGCCGAGGCAACCGGCTACCTCCGCTCGGGAGTGGCCGCCCGGCGCAGCAGTTCCGCGATCGCCGGGAACCGAGGGCCGAGCACGCTCGCGGCGGCGGCGAGCTGGGCCGGCGCGGCTACCGCGCGCAATGCCTCGCCGGCATCCGGCGTGCCCGGACCAGGCAACCCCAGGTGTGGGCGGGCCTGGCGGAGCTGGGCCAACAGCTCTCGGGCGTCCAGCTCCTCACCGGCCGGCAACCGGCGGATGTGCCGGTCCAGCAGCAGCATCCTGGCCAGCACCGCGGGGTCACCGATTTTGACCCGGCGGGCGCTGACCAGCTGGCTGAGCATGGCGGTACTGAGCCCGAGACCCTCGGCCAGCCGGGCCTGCGAGACACCGAGTGCCCCCTGCAGCCGGCGGATCCGGTCACCAAGGGGCTCGCCGTACAGCTCCTGCTGGCGGGCCCGGTTGCGGGCGAACACCGATCGTCCCTCTACCTGTTCGGGTGCTTCGATCGCCATGGCCCGGTCAGTCGCTGTCACGGTTCCCCCATCTCGCTACTGGCGAGCATGCTCTCAGCCCGACGCGGCGTGGCGTGGCGGAATGGTGGAAACGACTGAGAAAAAATAAAAGTGATTACACACGCAAGAATGCGCGGCATTCACTCCAATAACAGCTCCCGAGTCCGGGCGACGTCCCTGGTCATCTCCTCGACCAGCGCCTCCATACTGTCGAACCGCTCCATGCCGCGCAGCCGGGCAACGAAGTCCAGCGCGACGTGGTGGCCGTAGAAGTCCTCGTCGACGTCCAGCACATAGGCCTCGACGGTGCGTTGCCGACCGGAGAAGGTCGGGTTGGTGCCCACGGACACCGCCGCGGCCAGCCGACGCTGCCCCTGCACGAACCAACAGGCGTATATCCCGTCGGCGGGCACCGCGGCGAACTGCGGCGACGCCAAATTCGCGGTGGGAAAGCCGAGCTCGCGGCCCCGCCGGTCGCCGCGCACCACCACGCCTTCCAATCGGTGCGGCCGGCCGAGGGCTTGCGCCGCCAGTGCTACGTCACCGCTGTCGATACAGGACCGGATGTAGGTCGACGAGTAGGTGATCGCGCTGGGCTCGCCGGTGTCGGTGATCAGCCCGAACCCTTCGGTGACGAAGCCGAACCGCTGGCCGAGCCGGCGCAGCAGCGCGGTGTCCCCCTGCGCGCCCCGCCCGAACGTGAAGTTGTCACCGACCAGCACCACGGCCGCGTGCAGCCGCTCCACCAGCACCTCGTGGGCGAACTCGTCAGCCGGCATCCGGGCCAGCTCGGGGGTGAAGGGCAGCACACAGAGCGCCGAGACGCCCAGTTGGGCGACCAGGTCCGCGCGCCGGGCCAGCGTGGTCAGCTGAGCCGGGTGCTGGCCGGGGCGGATCACCTCGCTCGGGTGCGGGTCGAACGTCACCAGCACCGAGGGCAGCCCCTGGTCGCGGGCCACCGTCACCGCGCGGCCGATGAGCTTCTGATGGCCGCGGTGCACCCCGTCGAAAACCCCGATGGTGATCACGCTGCGTCCCCAGCTGGTGGGAACGTCGTTCAGGCCTCGCCAGCGCAGCACAGCGCGAGCCTACGTGGCGTTGGCCGGGGCGAGCACGAGCACCGGCTTCGCCTGTCCACCCACCTCGTTCACCAGCGCCAACGCGTGGCCGTCCCGGTCGGTCACCGCATAGACACCCTCCCGACCGGCCGCGGCGAGCGGACGGCCGTGGGACAGCGCTTCGGCCTCCTGCTCGTCGGCGGTGCGCAGCCCGAACGCGGTGGCCACCGCGCCGTCCAGGTCATGGGTGAGCGCAGGGTGGGCCGCGAGCCGCTCCAGGTCCAGTGCGCAGTCCAGCCCGAACGGCCCGACCCGGGTGCGCCGCAGCGCGGTGAGGTGACCGCCCACCCCGAGACCGGCGCCAAGGTCCCTGGCCAGCGCGCGGACGTAGGTGCCGGACGAGCAGTCGACGTGCACGTCCAGATCGGTGTGGCCGGTGCCCCGGCGCAGCGCGGTCAGGGTGAACTCACCGACCTTCACCGGGCGGGCGGCCAGCTCGACCTGTTCCCCGGCCCGCACCCGCGTGTAGGCCCGGGTTCCGTTCACCTTGATCGCGCTGACCGCGCTGGGCACCTGCTCGATGTCGCCGCACAGCGCTGCCATGCCGTCGTGCACGGCGGACTCCTCCACCCCGCTCGCGTCGGTCGTGCTGACCGGCTCACCCTCGGCGTCGTCGGTGCTCGTCGCCACCCCCAGCCGGATCGTCGCGATGTAGGTCTTGGTGTCCAGCGCCAGGTGGCCGAGCAGCCGGGTGGCCCGCTGCACGCCGAGCACTAGCACGCCGGTAGCCATCGGGTCCAGCGTGCCGGCGTGCCCGATCTTGCGGGTGCCCAGCAGCCTGCGCAGCCGGCCGACCACGTCGTGCGAGGTCATGCCGGCCGGCTTGTCCACGATCACCAGGCCGGATGCGATGGTCACCCGTGCGATCCTGCCTCACCGGCGGACCGTACCCAAAACCGCCCAGGACCCCGACCAAGTACGTGCGGTCACGCTGACCAGCCTGATCAGCATGAACGCTGCCAGCCCCGACCAGATCCCGGCAAGGCCCCAGCGGAAAACCAGCGAGGCCCAGATCAGCGGCAGGAAACCCGCGCCCGCGCCGAGCAGCGTCCAGGTGCGCAGGAAGCCGGCGTCCCCCGCGCCGAGCAGCGCGCCGTCCAGCGCGAACACCACCCCGGCCACCGGCTGCAGTGCGACGAAGAACCACCACGGAACCGCGATGGCGGCGAGCACCCCGACGTCGTTGGTGAACACCCCGGGGAGCACGCCGAACAGCGCGGCGAACAGCACACCGAAGAAACAGCCGAGCACCAGCCCGTACCGAGCAACCCGCCAGGCCAGCGCCCGTGCCCGCTCCGCGGCACCGCCGCCGAGTGCCGCCCCCACCAGGGCCTGCGCGGCGATCGCCAGTGAGTCCAGCACGAGGGACTGGAGGTTCCACAGCTGCAGTACGACCTGGTGCGCGGCCACCGAGGAAGCGCCGAACCGGGCCGCCACCGCGGCGGCGGACAGGAAGCAGGCCTGGAATCCGAGGCTGCGCAGCACCAGGTCGCGGCCCATGCCGAGCTGCCCGCGCAGCAGGACCGGCACCGGCCGCAACGGCGCCCGCTCGGACAGCAGTGCGCGCAGGAACAGCACCGCGGCGACCAGCTGACCGGCCACATTCGCAACCGCAGAGCCGAGCAGGCCCAGAGGTGGCAGTGCACCCGGCCCGTACACCAGCAACGGGCAGGCCAGCGCGGACAGTCCGTTGCCGAGCAGCACGTAGCGCATCGGCCGCACGGTGTCCTGCACCCCGCGCATCCAGCCGTTGCCGGCCAGGGTGATGAGCACCAGCGGCGCGCCCAGCATCGCGACCCGCAGCCAGCTCAGCGCCGCGTCGGCCACCGGCCCTGCT
Organism: Pseudonocardia sp.; assembly: GCA_036500625.1. Lineage (GTDB taxonomy): Bacteria > Actinomycetota > Actinomycetes > Mycobacteriales > Pseudonocardiaceae > Pseudonocardia. The sequence continues at coordinate 7,884 of DASYBQ010000137.1, forward strand.
CCGCCGGAGAGCCCCCGGGCCACCGGCCCAGCGACCAGCTGGCCAACCACGACCAGCGTGATCCCGATGCCGACCGCCAGCCAGCTGGACTGCACGCCCTCGACCACCGCGTCGCGCCGCTGCCCGGCACCGTACAGTCGCGCCGCCCGGGCGGTGGTGCCGTAGGACAGAAAGGTCAGCTGGGTGGAAACCTGGGCCAACAGCACGGCCCCGATGGCCAACCCGGCCAGCGGCACGACGCCGAGGTGCCCGACCACTGCGGTGTCCACCAACAGATACAGCGGCTCCGCGGCCAGCACCAGCAACGCGGGCGCCCCTAGCCGAAGCAGTTCCCGCGCATCCGATCCCCCGGTGCCGGGCTCGCCCCGTCCTGACTTGTCCACCGGCCCAGCCTGCCTGCCCAGCCCTGCACCCAGGAGGGTGGCAGGGCAACCGAAGGCCGGCTTGCTCGGCCAGCCCCGGCCTGGATGCTGGTGTCAGTCCTCGTCAGAATCCTCGCGGGGAGCACGGTAGGGGTCGGGGTCCCCCGCCGGGCTTGCGCCGACGGCCAGGCGGGCCACTTCGGCGTCGGCGTCCCGGGCGCGGGCCAGCACCTCGTCCATCCGGCGGGCGTCGTCGGGCACAGCGTCCGGCACGAACGTCAGGGTCGGGGTGAAGCGGACCCCGGTCTGCTGGCCCACCATCGAACGGAGCACGCCGTTGGCGCTGGCGAGTGCGGCAGCCGCGCCTGCGGTGTCCGGCTCGGCGTCCACGCTCTCCCCCAGCACGGTGTAGAACACCGTCGCGTCGTGCAGGTCGCCGGTGACTCGCGTGTCGGTGATCGTCACCATCGCCAGCCGAGGGTCTTTGACCTCGTGCTCGAGCGCCGAAGCCACAATGTGGGCAATCCGTTTGGCCAGCCGGCTGGCCCTCGCGTGGTCGACCATCAGGTCCTCAACCCCAGTCGTGGAGAAAGTCAGACACCCTCGTCGTGCGGCCCGAGGATGCGCTGACGGGCGGACAACAGCTCCAGTTCCGGACGCGCGGCAACCAGCCGCTCGCACCGATCCAACACCTCGGTCACGTGGCCGAGATCCGCGGCCACACAGCTGCAGCCGAGCAGTGCGCGGCGATGCAGGTCGAGATGGCCGGCCTCGGCCACCGCGACCTCGAACTTGCGCCGCAGCTCGGCGAGCACCGGTCGCACCACCGACCGCTTTTCCTTCAGCGAGCCGATGTCCCCCAACAGGACATCGAGCTCCAACGCGCCCACGTACATGGTGATCCCAGGCAGCCGGAGCCGGGCCCGACCAGAACTCTGGCCGGGCCCGGCACACCGACTATGCCCTCGGCTTCTCCCGCATCTCGAAGGTCTCGATGATGTCGCCGACCTTCAGGTCGTTGAACGAGCCGAGCGTGAGACCACACTCGTAACCGTCGCGGACCTCGACCACGTCGTCCTTGAACCGGCGCAGCGAGCTGATCGGCTGGTTCTCCACCACGACCACGTTGTCCCGCAGCAGGCGGGCGCGAGCGTTGCGCCGAATCTCGCCGGACTGCACCAGGCAACCCGCGATCGTGCCGACCTTCGAGGAGCGGAAGACCTCGCGGACCTCCGCGCGGCCGAGCTCGACCTCTTCGTACTCCGGCTTGAGCATGCCCTTGAGGGCCTGCTCGATCTCGTCGATGGCCTGGTAGATCACCGAGTAGTAGCGAATCTCCACACCTTCGCGGTTGGCCAGTTCGGTGGCCTTGCCCTCCGCGCGGACGTTGAAGCCCAGCACGATGGTGTTGTCCGCGATGGCCAGGTTGATGTCGCCCTCGGTGATGCCACCGACGCCACGGTGGATCACCCGCAGCTCGACGTCCTCGCCGACCTCGATCTTCATCAGGGCGTCCTCGAGGGCCTCGACGGTACCCGAGTTGTCGCCCTTGATGATCAGGTTGAGGCTGTCGGTCTCCTTCAGCGCGGCGTCCAGGTCTTCCAGGCTGACCCGCTTGCGACGCGACGCCAGCTCGGCGTTGCGCTCGCGGGCCCGGCGCCGGTCGGCGATCTGGCGGGCCACCCGGTCCTCGTCCACGACGAGGAACGTGTCGCCGGCACCCGGCACCGAGGTGAACCCGATGACCTGCACCGGACGGGACGGGTATGCCTCCGCGACGTCGCCGCCGTGCTCGTCCAGCATCCGCCGGACCCGGCCGGAGGCGTCGCCCGCCACCACCGAGTCGCCGACCCGCAGCGTGCCGCGCTGCACCAGCACGGTCGCAACCGGACCACGGCCACGGTCCAGGTGCGCCTCGATGGCGACGCCCTGTGCCTCCATGTTCGGGTTGGCCCGCAGGTCCAGCGCCGCGTCCGCGGTGAGCAGGACAGCCTCGAGCAGCTGCTCGATGTTGGTGTTCTCCCGCGCCGAGACGTCCACGAACATCGTCTCGCCGCCGTACTCCTCGGCGACCAGCCCGTACTCGGTGAGCTGCTGACGAATCTTGGAGGGGTTCGCGCCCTCCTTGTCGATCTTGTTCACCGCGACCACGATCGGCACGTCGGCCGCCTGGGCGTGGTTGATCGCCTCCACCGTCTGCGGCATCACACCGTCGTCCGCCGCCACCACGATCACCGCGATGTCGGTCGACTTGGCGCCACGGGCACGCATGGCGGTGAACGCCTCGTGACCCGGGGTGTCGATGAAGGTGATCAGCCGCTCCTGGCCCTCCAGCTCGGTGGCCACCTGGTAGGCGCCGATGTGCTGGGTGATGCCGCCGGCCTCGGTGGCGATCACGTTGGTCTTGCGGATGGTGTCCAGCAGGCGCGTCTTACCATGGTCGACGTGACCCATCACGGTCACCACCGGCGGGCGGACCTCGAGGTCCTCGTCACCGCCGGCATTCTCGCCGTAGGAGATGTCGAAGCTGTCCAGCAGCGCGCGGTCCTCCTCCTCAGGAGAGACCACCTGCACCTGGTAGTTCATCTCGGTGCCGAGCAGCTCGAGCACCTCGTCGGCCACCGACTGGGTAGCCGTGACCATCTCGCCGAGGTGGAACAACACCTGCACCAGCGAGGCCGGGTTGGCGTTGATCTTGTCGGCGAAGTCGGTCAGCGACGCGCCACGGGGCAGCCGGATGGTCTCGCCCTTGCCCTTGGGCAGGCGAACACCGCCAACCGACGGCGCCTGCATGGCGTCGTACTCCTGCCGCTTCTGCCGCTTCGACTTGCGGCCCTTGCGAGCCGGACCGCCGGGACGACCGAACGCGCCGGCCGCGCCACCACGGCCGCGACCGCCGGCACCAGGACGACCACCGCCACCGGGACCACCACGGAAACCGCCACCGGCCGGAGCACCGGCACCGGGAGCGCCGCCGCCGCCACCCCCACCTCGGAAGCCGCCGCCGCCACCGGGACGACCACCGCCACCGGGACCACCGCGACCCCCACCGGGGCCACCGGGGCCACCAGGGCCACCGCGACCGCCACCGGGACCACCGGGGCCACCAGGGCCACCGCGACCGCCACCGGGACCACCGCGACCGGGACCGGCTGGCCGGCCCGGCATCATGCCCGGGTTCGGCCGGGGCGGCATCATGCCCGGGTTCGGCCGGGACCCACCCGTCCCGGCCGAACCGCCGGGACGGGGCGCGCCGGAAGGCCGGCTGCCCGCCCCACCGGAACCACCGGGACGAGGCGGCTGCTGTTGCTGCTGCCCGCCCCCCTGGCTCGGCGGGCCGGGACGGGGCGAGGACGGACGCTGCGGCGGTGAGCCGGAGCCCACGCCGAACGGGTTGTTGCCCACCCGAGGCGTGCGCGGGCCGGGCTTCGGAGCTTGCCTGCGCGGCGGAACCACCGCGTCGCCCGCGCCGGCGGCCGCCGGTTGCTCGGACGGAGCCGGGCGTGCCGGTGGCTGCGGGGGGCTGGGGCGGGGTGTCTGCCTCGGCGCCGAAGGCCGCTCCGCGGCCGGCGGCTGGGCCGGGCGAGGCGCGCCGGATCGGGCCGCCGGCGGGGCGGAGTTCTCAGCGGAGCGCTCGGCCACCGGAGCCGCTTCCGGCCGGGAAGGCGCCGGTACGGGCCGAGGGACGCTCGGTGCCGGGCCCGGCCGAGGGCCAGGACGCGAAGATCCGGGCGCGGGCTGGGTCGACGGAGCAGCCGGGGCCGCTGAAGCCGCCGGGCGCTCGGGCGCGGCCGGAGCCGCCGGAGCGGGCCGAGCGGGAGCCGCCGGCCGGGCAGAAGCTCCGTTGCCACCCTGCGCGGGTGCCGGCCGGCCCGAGCCGGGCCGGGCAGAGCGACCGGAGGACCGCCCGTCCCAGCCGGCGCCACCGGCGACCATGGCCTCCCGCAGCTTGCGGGCGACCGGGGCCTCGACGGTGGAGGACGGCGACTTCACATATTCGCCGATGTCTTGCAACTTACTGAGGACCTGCTTGCTGGTGACGCCGAGCTCTTTCGCGAGCTCGTGTACCCGGGCCTTGCCTGCCACTGCTCTCCTCTGAATCGGAGGCCGGCGGCAGGTTCCCGCTCGACCTCGTACCTACTGTCGCAACACGTTCATGGTGCGATCTTCACAGCTGGCTCATGACGGGTCGACCTGACTCTCGTGATCCAGGTGCGAGACGGTCTCGCACTTCGGGGTGGGTTGAAGATACCGTCGCAGCTCATCAACGGCGAGCGGGCCCGGGACGCGCAGCGCCCGCGGAAACGCTCCCCGCCGATGTGCACGACGTAGGCATTCCGGATCGAAGTGCAGCCAGGCACCCCGGCCGGGAAGCCGCCGCTTCGGATCCGGGGTGAGAACCCCGGCGACCGCAACGACACGCAACAACCCGGTGGCCGCCGACCGCGACCGGCAACCAACGCAGGTCCGTACCGGGGAGGCCGTCAAAGACGGTCCGCCCACGAACGTGCGCGTGGTAGCGCTGTCGTGACTGGAAGCCACCAGGAGTGTAGCGCGTCCGGGCTCACCCGATCGAATCACCGGCGTGCCCGCTGCTAGATCCGCTGTCCAGAGACCCGCCCCGGTCGGCGCCGCTCGCGCCGGAGGCGACCTCCGAGGGCTCTGTCGACCCGACCCCGGCCAGTTCGTCTTCATGGACTGCTCGCGGGTCGGCGTCGCTGCGGATATCGATCCGCCACCCGGTCAGCCGCGCCGCGAGCCGGGCGTTCTGCCCCTCTTTGCCGATGGCCAGCGACAGCTGGAAGTCCGGCACCACCACACGGGCGGTTTTGGTCCGGATGTCCAGCACCGTGACCGAGAGAACCTTCGCCGGCGACAACGCATTCCCGACGAACTCGGCGGGTTCGTCCGACCAGTCGATGATGTCGATCTTCTCGCCGGCCAACTCGCTCATCACATTGCGCACCCGCTGGCCCATCGGCCCGATGCAGGAGCCCTTGGCGTTCACCGAAGGCACCGCGGCCCGCACCGCGATCTTCGAGCGGTGGCCGGCCTCCCTGGCCACCGCGCAGATCTCCACACTGCCGTCGACCAGCTCGGGCACCTCGAGCGCGAACAACCGGCGGACCAGGTTCGGGTGCGTGCGCGACAGGGTGATCTGGGTACCCCGGCCGCCCCGGGAGACCCCGACCACGTAGCAGCGGATCCGCTCACCGTGCTCGTACCGCTCACCGGGCACCTGTTCGGCGGACGGGATCACTCCCTCGGTGCCACCGCCGAGCGCCACGACGACGACGCCGCGCGCGTTCGCCCGCACGTCGCGCTGGATGACCCCGCCGACGACCTCGCCCTCCTTCGTGGAGAACTCCCCGTAGGTGCGTTCGTGCTCGGCGTCACGCAGCCGCTGCAAGATGACCTGGCGCGCGGTGGTGGCGGCGATCCGCCCGAATCCCTCCGGGGTGTCGTCCCACTCGTTCACCAGCTGCCCGTCGTCGGCCAGCTCCTGAGCCATCACCCGAACCAGCCCGGTCTTGCGGTCGATGTCGATCCGCGCCTGGGTTTGGTGGCCGTCGGTGTGCTTGTAGGCGGTGAGCAGTGCGGTCTCAATCGCTTCGATCACCGTGTCGAAGGGAATGTCCTTGTCGCGTTCGATCGCCCGCAAGGCGCCGATGTCGACGTTCACCTCTGCTCCTCTGCTTCCCCACGCACAGCTGCGTCATCGGATGGGCCGGCATGGTCGCCGGCCAGCGCATGTAGATCCTCGGCGGCGGGGTGGCGGAACTCCACGACCACGATCGCGTGGTCCACGTCGCGGTACGAAAGGTCGCGCAGCGCGCCGTCGACCAGTAGCCGGACCGTGTCCTCGCCCGCGTCACCGACCCGGCCGGTGAGCTTGTTGCCGTCCTTCAGCGCCACATCGACGAGCCGCAGCCGGGCACGCCGCCAATGTCGGGCAGCGGTGAGCGGGCGGTCCACCCCTGGCGAGGTGACCTCCAGCGTGTAGGGGCCACCGAGTATCTCGTCGCACTCGTCCAGCTCGGCGGCCACCTTGCGGCTGAGCTTAGCGATGTCGTCGAGGCCGACCCCGGAGTCGGAGTCCACCACCACCCGCACCAGCTTGCGCCGCCCAGCCGGTCGGATGTCGATGTCTTCGAGATCAAAGCCGATGGCCGCCACGGTGCGCTCCACCACTGGACGCAGCTCGGCGCCCAGCGGGTCTGCCTGCGAACGCGGCATTCGGTTCCACTCCTTGAGTACTCGATCTCTTCTTCGGTGCCCGGCACCGGTTGGACCAGCGTGCCACCCCGGCGCCCACGCCGGTCAGGACCGGACACGTTCGGTGGTGGCGCGGGCCGCTCAGGGTATCGCGCCGGGCACCAGCGACCGGCCTGGCAGGATCAACCGGCGTGGCCAATCCCGAGTGTGCCCGCCCGAGCCGGGCAGGGGCAGTCTCACACCTCACCCGCCGGTCGCTGCTGTCCGGTATCGCCGGTGCGCTGGTGGTGGCACCGCCGGGCGGGCTGTTGGGCGCCTGCGGCAAGGACGAGCCGGATCCGCTCGCCTCGGTGGCCGCCAGGGCCTCGGCCGACGCCGCCCTGATCGACCAGGTGCGCACCAACGCGGCGGTCCCTGCCGAGACCGCTGGCCTGCTCACCGAGCTGGCCCGCGCGCGGCGTGCGCACGCGGCTGCGTTGGCCACCGCGATCTCCGGCACCAGCACACCGGCGCCGGCGCCGACTCCCCGTCCCCCTTCGAAGGCGGCGAGCCCCGACCCGCACAAGGCGCTGGCGCAGGTGCGCGGCGGGCTGCAGGACGCGCAACGCCAGGCCGGCACCCTGGTCGGCACGCTGCCCCGGTCCCGCGCCGGGTTGCTCGGCTCGATCGCGGCCTGCTGCGCCGCCTACCGGGAGGTGCTGACGTGACCGGTCCGGCTCCTGCTCCCCCGCCGCCGACACCCGCCGACCCGGCCACCACCGATGCGGTGCAGACCGCGCTGGGCACCGAGCACGCGGCGGTGTGGTGCTACGCGCTGATCGCCGCCTTCCTCACCGCCGACCTCGACCGGACCGCCCAACAGGACCTAGTGGCCCACCGAGCCCGCCGCGATGCCACGATCCGGCTGCTCAGCGATGCGGGGGTCACTCCGGAGGCCGCCGAACCCGCCTACCGGACGCCCGCCGCGGTCACCGACCAGAACTCCGCCGTCCGCCTGGCCATCGCGGCGGAGTCCGACTCGGCGGCCGCCTGGCACTCGGTGCTGGAGCGATGCGACGACCCCGGGCTGCGGCACACCGCCCTCGACGCACTCGTCGACGCGGCGGTGCGCCAGGCCCGGTGGTCGAGCAGGCTCGGCGTCTCGCCGGTGGCCCCCCCGTTCCCCGGCCAGCCCTGACCCGAAACCCACCAACCCGCCCACCCAACCCCCGGAGCGCACAGGTAGCCCGCACCGCACACAGCGAGTGGTCGCCGCACACATGTCCGGGCATATGTCCGGCAACCACTGGTTGTGTGCCGTCGGCTCGCTGTATGCGGTCAGTTGGCTGTGTGCGGTGTGGGGGAGGTACGGGCCCGGTGCCTCAGCGGGCGAGAGCGTCCAGGGTGCGGCGCACATCCGCCTCGGTGTTGTAGAGGTGGAAAGCCAGCCGGGCCAAGCCCTGGCGGGTGCTGGCCACCACGCCGGCGGCTTCCAGCTTCTCCGGGGCGCCGGCACGGCGCACCACTGTGATGGCCGAGTCCGCCGGCTCGTCGCCCAGCTCGCCGCGCAGCTGGTTGGCCAGGCCGACACAGTGCGCGCGGACCTTCTCCCGGTCCAACGAGGCCAGCCATGGCAACGCGGCGGCCGCGCCCACATGACACAGCCAGGCGGGTGAGACGTCCAGCCGGCGGGCATCGGGCGCCAGTCGGGGCGGCAGGCCGTAGGTGCTCGCCCACGGCTCGTCGCTCGCGTACCAGCCCGCCCAGAGCGGCACCAGAGTGTCCCGCATCGGTGCGGAGACGGCCAGCCATGCGGCTCCCCTTGGACAGAGCAGCCACTTGTAGCCGGCCGCGACGACCGCATCCGCCCAGGGCAGGTGCAACGGCAGCCAACCGGCGGCCTGTGTCACGTCCAGCAGCACCCGGGTGCCGGTGCGCTCCCGCGCCTCGCGCAGGGCCACCAGGTCGAGCAGCGCACCGTCGGCGGACTGCACGACGCTCGCCGCGACAAGGTCGGCCTCGGCGGCCCTGCCCGGAATCTCGGCAAGCTCCAGCTCGGTGACCGTCACCCCCCGATGGGCCTGCGCGGCGAAGGGGAAAGTCACGCTGGTGAACTCCCCCTTCGCCACGATAACCCGCGCGCCGTCCGGCAGGTTCGCGGCAACCAGACCCACCAGCATGGACACCGACGACCCGATGGCGACCCGGTCGGCAGCTACGCCGAGCAAGGTGGCGAACGCGGCACGAGCGACCGCGACCGGCTCGTCGAAATGGTGCGAACGACCCGAGCCCACCCGCCAGTGCCGAACCGCCTCCACCACCGCCTCCGCCGCCGCGACCGGCGGCATGCCGATGCTGGCGGTGTTCAGGTAGCCGTCTGGGACGTCGAACTGTTGACCGAATGCCGAACGCATTCCCGGGAGCCTAGAGGGCCGGCCTCGGCCCTCATCCCGGCTCCGCGCCCCGCCCTCGGGGCGGCGATGAGCCGGTCGCGTTCGGTAGCGTCGCGGCGTGCACAGCGAAGAGTTCGAGGTCCGGACCGGTGGCCAGGAGAGTGTGGTCGACCTCACCGACCAGGTGGGCAGGTTTCTGCGCGGGGCCGGCGCGACCAACGGCCTGCTGCACGCGTGGGTGCCGCACGCCACGGCGGGACTGGTAGTCATCGAGACCGGCGCGGGCAGCGACGGCGACCTGCTGCGGGCGCTCCGCTCGCTGTTGCCGGCCGATGACCGGTGGGGGCACCGGCACGGCAGCCCTGGCCACGGTCGTGATCACGTGCTGCCCGCGCTGTTGGCGCCCTCGATGAGCGTGCCGGTCTTGGGCGGGCGTCCGGCCTGGGGCACCTGGCAGTCGCTGTGCCTGGTCGACACCAACGTGGACAACCCGGTGCGGAAGGTGCGGCTGTCCTTCCTGGCGGGTTAGGGGGTCCTGAACAACTCCGGCCGTCGCGCAGTAGGCCCGAGATTATTCAGCCGCTCCTGGATCCATCCAGCCAGGTCCCGGCGTGTGCTGGGTAGAACTACCTGACTTTGTGGCGAAGCGCTGTTACCGCCTGCCCGGCCGGATACGGTCTCGCTGTGACTTCCCCAGCCCAGCCGGGTGCGACCCGAGGCGCCGACCCTGACCGGGGCGAACTTTCTGGCGGGATCGATCCGTTCGCCCGTCCCGCGCGGTCCCGCACCGGCGGTTCGCGCCGACCAGGGCCGGCCGCGGCTTCCGGTCGGGCAGCTATGGGCGCGGCGTCCGGCCAGCGACCCACCTCGGGTGTCCCGGCCACCGGGCTCCCTGCCCGGCCGGCCCCGACCGGGCAGCGCACCACCGGCAGGCGCTCCGCCGGCGGCTTCCCGGGTGTGGCCGGCTCTGCGACCCCACTCGGCACCTCGTTCTCCGTCCCGCCGGCCGCGTTCGGCAGGGTTGCCGGCCCGGCGGCGGTTGCCGACCCGGCGGCGCGGGGGCACACGGGATCGCCCCCGGCGGCGCCCGGCACGGCGGTCGCGGACCGGCACGGTCCGCACCGGCACAGCATCGGTCCGGGCCTCGAGCTGGGGCACCCCAGCACACCCGACCCGGGTGCCACCGAGGTCTTCGTAGCGGGTAGCCACTATCCCCGAGCCGGCCGAGCCGTGTTCGGCCGAGGCGGTCAGCCACCCCGGACCAGCCCGGCCTCGGCCGGCCTTCGCGACGCGCGCGTCGGCGCGCGGCCCAACCCGGCGAGCATCTACGCCGCAGCCCAAACCCCCGCCGAACCACCGGCCGGCCTCGGTCTCGGCGGCAGGTCGCACTACCCGATACCGATCCCCGCCTCGCCGCTGCTGCCCCGCCAGTGGTGGATATTTGCTGCCGCCGGTGCCGTGGTGCTCCTGCTGGCCGGCGTCGGTAGCTGGATGCTGCTGGGCCGGGGTGGCGGCTCGGCAAGCACAGCAGCCGCCGACATGCGGCTGGTCAGCGGTTTCGGCCTGAGCTACCAGGTACCGAAGACCTGGACCCCGGTGCAGAACGGGTCGGCCACCCAGCCCTGGGCGTTCGGCATCACGCCGCAGGGTGTCGCCGCTGGGCCGAGCATCGACTGCGGCGGCCAGCCGCATGCCCGCTCCGCCATCGGCGTGATGGCGGCCTACCCCAAGAAGGGCCAGCCGGCCGACGTCAACGCCGCCGCGGCACAGTTCGCCGTGGAGCTTGCGGCGAACTTCTACGGCGCGGACGCCACCGTGCAGCCCAGTACCTCCACGCCGCTGCAGGTCGGCGGGCTGGACGGGGCAACCTCGATGGTGACCGTGCTGCACACCGGCAGCAGCGCCGGCTGCGCACTGGCCGGCCAGGTCAACGTGGTGGCCTTGCCGTCCGACTCGCCAGGGCCGAACGGCACCGCGACGGTCCGAGTGCTGGCGATCGCACACGACACCGACGGCGGCCCGAGGACACCAGGGCACCTCAAGGAGGAGTACGTGCAGAAAATCCTCAGCAGCGTGCAGGTCAACCAGCGCTAGAGCCACTGACCGGCCAGTCACCGACCCGGCTTCTCCCAGACGGAAACGTGTTTCGTGCTGTCGCTGGTGAACGCCTTTCGTCCCCAACCGCTCCAGCGTTCCCGTAGCTTCATCCCAGCGAGTTGCGCCATGAGATCGAGCTCTGCCGGCCAGACGTACCGGAACGGGATCGAGAACCCGTCGGACTGCCCGTCTACGAGCGAGTAGTGGTGCGATACGAGCCGTTGGGTCGCAACGTCGTACTCGTCGAAACCGAGCTTCCGCGCGCTGACCGTAAACGGCCGAATGGTCTCACCAGGCGGAAGCCGTTGCAGAGCGGGAACACCGACTTCGATCACAAAGAGGCCGCCGGGACCGAGATGATCGGCCACGTTGCGGAAGCAGGCGACCTGTTCGTCCTGTGTCGTCAGATTCATGATCGTGTTGAACACGAGGTAGGCGAGCCCGAAGATCCCAGGAACTCGCGTCCGGGCGAAATCTCCTACCGTCACACGGATTCGTTCGGCACCGGGCTTCGCCCGCAGCCTAGTGATCATCGCGGGTGACAGGTCGATGCCGTGCACCCGGAGACCGCGCTCGCCAAGCGGGAGCGCGATGCGGCCGGTACCGATCCCGAGTTCGAGCACCGGCCGGCCGGCAGCGAGATCGGCCAGGACATCGACAGCCGGCGCGACGACAGCCGGGGCGAACATCTCGGCTTCCGATGCGTCATAACGCTCCGCGACGCGTTCTGTGAAGCAGTCCACCGGCATGCACACACGCTCGCAGGAATCACCGCCGCCACGCCAGCCGTGTGACCGGACCCCCGCCGCTGCCGAATCGTGCACTGGTGACACTCGCCTCGATCGGGCATCGTGATCCTGGCCTACACCCACGCAAGCTCGCCGTCGACTCCCATTGACCTCGCTAGCGGCTCCGGACCAGGTCGGTCAGGTGGCTCGTGGCGGACTCCACCGGCACCTCCACCCGCTCGCCGGAGCGGCGGTCCTTGACCTCGATGACCCCGTTCGCCAGGCCGCGGCCGACCACCACGATGGTGGGCACCCCGACCAGCTCCGCGTCGGCGAACTTGACGCCCGGCGAGACGGTCCGGTCGTCCAACAGGACGCCCAGCCCAGCGGCGTCCAGGTCGGCGGCCAGCTGCTCCCCACCGGCCCGGATCTCCTCGGACTTGCCGGCGATCACCAGGTGCACGTCGGCCGGTGCGACCTCGCGCGGCCAGATCAGCCCGGAGCCGTCGTGCGACTGCTCGGCGATCGCGGCCACCAGCCGGGACACCCCGATGCCGTAGGAACCCATGGTGATCCGCACCGGCTTGCCGTCCTGACCCAGCGCGTCCAGCGAGAACACGTCGGCGAACTTGCGGCCGAGCTGGAAGATGTGCCCGATCTCGATACCTCTGGCGGCCTCCAGCGGGCCGGTCCCGTCCGGCGAGGGGTCCCCAGGGCGGACGTCGGCGGCCTCGATTGTGCCGTCGGGGGTGAAGTCCCGGCCGCACACCAGGTCGAGGATGTGGTGGTCCGGCTTGTCCGCGCCGGTAAGCCACGCGGTGCCGGGCACCACCCGGGGGTCGACCAGGTAGCGCACCCCGTTGGCCGCCAGGCCGACCGGGCCGATGTAGCCCTTGGGCAGGAAGCTGTGCGCGGCGAAGTCGGCTTCGTCGAGCAGCGCCACCTGGTCCGGGTAGACGGCGGCCTCCAGCCGTTTCATGTCCACCTCGCGGTCGCCGGGCACGCCGATACCGAGCAGCTTCCACTCGGTCGAGCCGGGCGCCTTGGTCTTGACCATCACGTTCTTCAGGGTGTCCGCCGAGGTGAACTCCCTGCCGAGGCCGGCGTCGTTGAAGAACGCGACCAGCGTGTCGATGGTCGGCGTGTCCGGAGTGTGGTGCACCGCCGCGGCGGGCTTGTCCTCGATCGACTGTGCCGGGGGCGCCGGGGTGAGTACAGCCTCCACGTTCGCCGCGTAGTCGGAGCCGGTGCTGCGCACGTAGGTGTCCTCGCCGGTCTCCGCCTCGGCCAGGAACTCCTCGGACGCCGAGCCGCCCATCGCGCCGGACAGCGCCGAGACGATCACGTACCGCAGCTCGAGCCGCTCGAAGATCCTGATGTAGGCGCCCCGGTGCAGGTGGTAGGACTCGACAAGGCCCTCGTCGGTCAGGTCGAACGAGTAGGAGTCCTTCATCAGGAACTCCCGGCCGCGCAGGATGCCGGCGCGGGGCCGCTCCTCGTCCCGGTACTTGGCCTGGATTTGATAGAGGATCACCGGGTAGTCGCGGTAGGAGCTGTACTCCCCCTTCACGGTGAGCGCGAACAGCTCCTCGTGGGTAGGGCCGAGCAGGTAGTCGCCACCCTTGCGGTCCTTGAGGCGGAACAGGTTCGGGCCGTACTCGGTCCATCGGTTGGTCGCCTCGTAGGGCTCCCTTGGCAGCAGCGCGGGAAACTGGATCTCCTGGGCGCCGATCGCGTCCATCTCCTCGCGGACCACCCGCTCGATGTTGCGCAGCACCCGCAGCCCCAGCGGCAGCCAGGAGTAGACCCCCGGGGCTATCCGGCGGACGTAGCCGCCGCGTTGCAGCAGCCGGTGGCTGGGTACCTCGGCATCGGCGGGGTCTTCGCGCAGAGTGCGAAGGAACAGCGAGGACATCCTGGTTAACACGGTTGGCAGCGTAGCGACCAGTACTCTCGTCGGTGTCCTCGGTTACCGTCCCACCATGGCAGGTGAGCTGAGCCTCGAACTGGGCATGGTGACCATCGACTGCGCGGACCCGGGGCGGCTGGCCACATTCTGGTCCGCCGCGCTGGGTACCAGCGTAGAAGGCGACTACGGCGACTTCGTGTTCCTCGCGCCGGCCGCGCGAGGGCGCCGGGTGGCGAGGGGATTCCAGCGGGTGGCTGAGCCCACCCCCGGGAAGAACCGGGTGCACGTCGACCTGATCGCCAAGGACCGGGTCGGTGAGGTGCAACGGTTGGTCGAGCTGGGCGCGACGCAGCAGTACGACCAGCTCGGCGTCGTCCCCGGGCTGGAATGGACAACGCTGGCCGATCCGGAGGGCAATGCGTTCTGTGTTGGCCAAGAGGTCGATGAGGTCCAGGTCAGCCCAGCCGGCGCGCAGTAGCCTGCTGTCGTGCTGATCCTGCTGCCGCCCTCGGAGACCAAGTCCGGCGGCGGTGAAGGGCCGCCGCTGGAACTGGACCGGCTCTCCTTCCCCGAGCTCACCTCGGCCCGCAAGGAGCTGATCGACCAGCTGGTCACGCTGGCCGCCGACGCCGGGGCCAGCCGCGCGGCGCTCGGCCTCTCCGAGCACCAGGACGCCGAGATCGCCCGCAACGCCGTGCTGTGGTGCGCGCCGACCGCGCCCGCGCTGCGCCGCTACACCGGTGTGCTCTATGACGCGCTGGGCGCCGGTTCGTTGCGTGGCGCGGCGGCGGGGCGCGCGGCGAGCCGTCTCGTGGTCGGGTCAGCGTTGTTCGGCCTGCTGCGGGCCGGCGACCCGGTCCCCGCCTATCGGCTGTCGGCCGGCGCCACGCTGCCCGACCGAGGCACTCTCGGCGCGTTCTGGCGGCCAAGGCTGGAGCCGGTGCTCACCGAGCTCGACGGCCTGGTGGTGGACCTTCGCTCCGGCGGGTACACCGAGCTCGGCCGGTTGCCGGGCGCGGTGACAGTCACGGTGCTGACCGAGCGGTCGGACGGCGCGCGCTCGGTGGTCAGCCATCACAACAAGGCCAGCAAAGGGCAGCTGGCCCGGCTGCTGGCGGGTACCCGGGCCGAGCCAACCGACCTCGCCGGGCTGCTGCGGGTACTGCGCAGGGCAGGACATTCGGTCGAGCGTGGCGAACACCCCGACGAGTTGCTCCTGGTCCTGCGCATCTGATCCACCCGGTCCACACGGCGGCCTTGCCGGTGCTGTCCGCGTGGCACTATCGCGGTGCCCGACGAAGGAGCCGACGTGAGCGACGAGCTGGCACCGATGCCAGAGGACTGGCGGCGCGCGTTGGCCATCGCTGCGCACCCCGACGACCTGGAATGGGGTACCGCCAGCGCGGTTGCTCGGTGGACCTCGGCCGGTAAACAGGTGGCATATCTGCTGGTCACCCGGGGCGAGGCCGGCATCAGCGGCATGTCACCCGAGCGGGCCGGCCCGCTGCGCGAGGCGGAACAACGGGCGGCCGCCGCGGCCGTCGGGGTGCACACCGTCCAGTTCCTGGCGCACCGCGACGGGGTGGTCGAGTACGGTGAGCCGCTGCGCCGTGACCTGGCGGTGGCCATCCGCCGCTACCAGCCGGAGCTGCTGATCACGATCAACCACCGCGACGAGTGGGTTCCGGGCAGCTGGAACACCCCCGACCACCGGGCCGTGGGGCGGGCGGTGCTGGACGCGGCCACCGACGCGGGCAACGAACGGATTTTTCCGCCGGCACCCGACGAACCACCGCCCTGGTCCGGCGTGCGCTGGATAGCGGTCAGCGCCTCACCACGACCCAGCCACGCGGTGGACATCTCCGGTCAGCGGGATCGCGCGATAGCTTCGCTGGTGGCCCACCACAGCTATCTGCGCTCGCTCAGCGACGAGGCGCCGCGGCGGTGGGCGACGCGGCTGGTGGACGAGATGGCCGGCGCGCAGGCGCACCGGTTCGGCGGCCGGCCCTGCCGCTCGTTCGAGCTCATCACGCACTGAGCCGGTCTGGGCAGAAACCCGGTTGCCGCCCGAGGGTGGCACGCGGCACGCTGAGCCTCGACCAGATCAGCGGCCGGTTACAACCGGCGGGAGTGCGGGGAGGTGGCCTGATGCTGACGACGGCTGTCCCGGGCGCGGCCCGGTCCCGCCCACCCGTTCCGCCTGGCTGAGCTCGTTCTCCGGCAGGTGGGGCGGCCCCGTTCCTGGTCAGGAGATCCAACCAGTGCGCTCGCACGGCTTCGACGACTCGTTCGACGACTATCTTGATGGCACATTCCCTGATGGCCCCCGCCGGGGCGGCCCTCGCCGGGGCGCGAAGCGCCGTGGCCCTCGTCCCCCAACCGACGATCAGCCCACCGACCAGTCGGCACCCGGCGGACACTGGTCGAGTTGGGCGGATGCGGCACGCGGACCGGAGCCCTACCCGAGCTGGCTGGTCACCGAGGCCGGTGCGGTGGATACCGACCTCGGGGTGCTCAAGACCGGCAAGGAGGCCGACGTACACGTGGTCCGCCGGGCTCCGGACCGGGCTGCCTGCTCGCGGCCAAGCGGTACCGCTCGGCGGAACACCGGATGTTCCACCGTGATGCCGGGTACCTGGAGGGCCGCCGGGTACGCCGGTCCCGGGAGATGCGGGCGATGGCCGGGCGGACGGACTTCGGCCGCGGCCTGATCGCCGGGCAGTGGGCCGGCACCGAGTTCGCCGCACTGTGCCGGCTGTGGTCGATCGGCGCCCCGGTGCCCTACCCCGCACAGCACATCGGGACCGAGCTGATGCTGGAGTTCCTCGGTGACAGCGGTGGCACCGCCGCGCCCCGGCTCGCCCAGCTGCGCCCAGACCCGGACCTGCTCGCACGACTGTGGGAGCAGGTGGTCGAGGCGTTGCGGCTGCTCGCCGGCGCGGGACTGGCCCACGGCGACCTTTCCGGCTACAACCTGCTGGTGCACGAGGAACGGCTGGTGCTGATCGACCTGCCGCAGGTGGTGGATCTGGTCGCCAACCCGCTCGGTGGTGAGTTCCTGTGGCGGGACGTACGCAACATCAGCGCCTGGTTCGCCGGTCGGGGCCTTCCCGCCCGGCTCGCGGACCCCAAGGCGCTGATGGCTCTGCTGGTGCGCGAGGCGTTCTGAGCCAGCGGTGCGCTGGTCTGGACTTCCTGCGCGGCCAGCTGCCCGCCGCGCCGCGCCGCCGGGGCGCAACCCCAAATCGGGTTCAGGCTGGTCGGGCTCGGCTGGTCGGGCTCAGTCGGTCAGGCCGGAGACCCGCAGCGTGACATTGAGCCGGCCGCCGGCCAGACCCACTGCCGGGTCGCCGGTGCCGGGCAGGATCTTGGGGACACCGTGGTAGGCCATCCGGGACGGTCCGCCGAACACGAACAGGTCGCCCGAGCGCAGCAGCACGTCGGTCCACGGCCGGGTGCGGGTGCGGCAGTTGCCGAAGCGGAAAACGCAGTCGTCGCCGAGGCTCAGCGAGACGACCGGTTCGCGGCTGTGTTCGTCGCGGTCCTGGTGCAGACCCATCTTCGCGGTGGAATCGTAGTAGTTGACCAGCGCCACATCCGGCCGGTACGCCGCGCCGGCGACCGGATCCTGGTACGCCTCGGCCACCGCGCGGCGACCCACCTCACCGAGCCAGTCCGGGAACGGTCGCACCGCGGCACCCTCGTCGACGGTGCGTGAGTAGCGGTACGGGTGCCAGTGCCAGCCCAGGCACACCATGCGGACCGACATCATCCCGCCGCTGGGCAGCGAGACCGTCCGCATCCCCGCCGGCGGACGGGCCCAGTCGTGGCAGGCCGCGAGGAGTTCGCGCTGCTGTTCGAGTCGCAACCAGTCCGGCAGGTGCACCGCGCAGTCGGCGACCTGGGCGCGGGCGCGTGGGATCAGTGCCTCGGTTCGGTCAGTCATGCCACGTGCAGTATCGGCCTTGGTTGTCACCGCCGCCCGCTGCCATGCCAGCTCGCGGACAGCGGGAACGGGCGGCGGGGCGGGAGCGGACGCTAGGGTCGGCAGCCATGGTCGATCACACACGTTTCGCTGTCCCCCGGATCGGGATCTGGACGGGTGCGCTGGACGTCGTGCCCGCCAGCCGCGCCCAGGAGCTGGCCGCCGAGCTGGAAGAGCTGGGCTACGGGGTGGTGTGGCTGCCGGAGGTAGCCGGGCGTGACCCGTTCGTGCACCTGGCGCTGCTGCTCTCGGCGACCCGCACGCTGGTCGGCGCGACCGGGATCGCGAACATCTGGGCCCGCGACGCGGTCACCACCTCGGGCGCGGCGAAGGGCCTGACCGAGGCGTTCCCCGAGCGGGTGCTGCTGGGTCTTGGCGTCAGTCACCAGAACCTGGTCAACGACCTGCGCGGGCACAACTACCACAAGCCGCTCAGTGCGATGCGCGACTACCTGGCCGCCATGGACGCGGCGCCCTACACCTCCTACCGGCCGAGCACCCCGGTGCGCCGGGTACTCGCCGCGCTGCGGCCGAAGATGCTCGGGCTGGCCGGCGAGCAGAGCGATGGTGCGCACACCTACTTCGTGACCCCCGAGCACACCGCCAAGGCACGGGAGATCCTTGGCGCCGAGCCTTTGCTGTGCCCTGAGCAAGCCGTGGTGCTGGAGTCCGACCCGACTCGGGCGCGGGCCATCGGCCGGGAGTACACCAAGGTCTACCTGGCGCAGCCGAACTACGTGAACAGCCTGCTGGAACTCGGCTTCGCCGAGGACGAACTGACCGACGGTGGCACCGACCGGGTGGTGGACGCCCTGGTGGCCTGGGGCGACTCCGACACGATCCTGGCCAGGGTCCGGGAGCACTTGGACGCGGGCGCCGACCACGTCGCGGTGCAGGCCCTGCCAGCCGAGAAACGCGGCGTGCCCGACGAGCAGTGGCGCGAGCTGGCCGGCCCGCTCACCTCGCTGTAGCGCGCCCGCTCCGCGAGTCGGGGGCTCCTGGCACAGTGAGTCGGGGCTCCCAGCACACGGTCAGAAATTCAAACGGTGTGCTGAGGCTCCCGACTCGCGGGACGGGGGTCGCCCCTTGCCCGGCTCACCGGCGAAGGCCTGCGCGATGGACACCCACTCGGTGGCCACCGGGCCGGTGACCAGCAACGCCAGGTCGTCGCGGTGCCGGCGCCTTGTCACCAGCAGGCAGAAGTCGAGCGCGGGCCCGACGACCCGGTCGGCCGCGTCCGCCGGACCCCAGGTCCAGACCGCCGCGCTGGGCGCGGTCAGCTCCACCCGGACCGGCACCTCCGGCACCGGCCGTCCGTTGAGCCGGTAGCTGAACGGCGCCGCGCGCACCCCGATGTGCGCGATGTGGCGCAGCCGGTCGGTGGGCTCGCGCCGCGCCCCGAGCGTGTCGGCGACATCCTGGCCGTGCGCCCAGGTCTCCATCAGCCGGGCGGTCACCGACGACGCCGCGCTCATCTCCGGGCCGTACCAGGGCACCCGCGCGGACTTCTCAAGCGCGGCGAACGTGTCGATCAGACCAGCCCGCGACCGGTCGAACCAGCTCAGCAGCTCAGCGGGCGGCATCACCCGGTACCTCTCGGCTATCGAGTCCGGCGAAACGCCGCCGTCGGAGACCATGCGCCGCAGCTCGTCGCGGAAGCCGTCCGGGTCGGTGGCGGCGCGCACGGCCGCGTCGTCGAAGTAGGCGAGGTGGCTGACCTGGTCGCGGATCGCCCAGCCTTCCGCCGGCGTGGCCAGCTCCCAGTCGTCCGCGTCCAGCTCGACCAGCAGCGCCCGCAGCACCTCGGTCTCCGCCTTCAGGTCGCCGACGAGCTGCTCCATCCCAACCGGCATCAGCGAGGACGGACGCAGGCACGCCAGGCCAGCCCGAGGCAGCCAAGCACCGAGACCGCGATGAGCAGCGCACCGAAGACGTCCGGGCTGCGCGCGGCCAATACCACGCCGCAACCGAAAACGACCGCCGCGACCAGCACACTGAGCAACATCGCGGTGGGCCGGCGCCGGGACTGGATCATGCCGGTGTTCGCGTCCTCGAGGCGCAGCCGGGCGACGATGTGGTCGAAGTCCGCGCGTTCCTTCGGGCTGAGCTCCATGGCGAACTCCTCGCTGTCAGGCCGGGGGCTCCAGCGGTCAGCAAGCCGGCCGTCCACTTCCACGATCGTTGACCGATCGAGTGGACAGCTGAAGGCCGCATCGCCTGACCGCGCGCGGAGCGACACGCTGATGTTATCCGACCGTGACCATACGTCCGACTTTCACCCCACTATCAGGGGACATCAGGCGTACCTGGACGGCCCCGGCGCGGACCGCCAGGGACCGCACCTGTCAAGCTGAGCTGGTGCGCAACAACGTCTCCGAGCCGAGCCTTGGCAATGTGATCATGTTCGGCACGTTGGCCGGCGCCTGGTTGATCTTCTTCTTGGTGTCGCTGGCGGCGTACTCGCCGACCCCGAAGTGGTGGAGCTTGGCCGGGCTCAGCGGTATCGGCATGGTCGGCTGTGCGACGTTCAGCGTGCTGCTGTGGCGCCGGCACAACCGGAACAAGTCCACCAGCCGGTGACTCAGGAGCCCCAGTCCGGGCGCAGCGGCATGGATGCCGCGCCCTGCTCGCCGAGCTTCACGCCCAACACCTGGTGCAGCTGGATGTTGTTGCGCTCGAAGCCGAGCTGGCTGGCGGCCATGTAGAGCCGCCACACCCTGGCACGCTCCTGGCCCACCTCACGCACCGCCTCGTCCCAGTGCTCGTCGAGATTGGCACACCACTGCGCGAGGGTGAGCGCGTAGTGCTCGCGCAGGTTCTCCTCGTGCCGGATCTCGAAGCCCTGGGTGTTCATCTCGTTGACCAGGCGCCCGACGCCGTGCAACTCGCCGTCCGGGAAGACGTACCGGTCGATGAACGCGTCCACCTTCTTCGGCCCGTTCGGCGTGGGCTGGGTGATGCAGTGGTTGAGCAACCGGCCGCTGGGCTTGAGCTTCGCGTAGAGCGACCCGAAGTAGCCGGCCAGCTGGTTCTCCCCGATGTGCTCGGTCAGCCCGATCGAAGAGATCGCGTCGAAGTCGGTCTCCACCACGTCCCGGTAGTCCATGTGGCGGACCTCGGCCAGCTCGGTAAGGCCGCGCTCGACGATCTCCTTCTGCGCCCACTCGGCCTGTGCCCGCGACAGTGTCGCGCCCAGCGCCTTGACGCCCTGCTCGGCGGCGTGCATGACCATGCCGCCCCAGCCGCAACCCACATCCAGCAGACGCATGCCCGGGCGCAACCCCAACTTGCGGGCCACCAGCTCGTGCTTGGCACGCTGAGCCTGCTCCAGGTCCGTCTCGGCGGTCGGGAACACCGCGCAGGTGTAAGCCATCGAGGGGCCCAGCACCCAGGAGTAGAAGCGGTTCGACACGTCGTAGTGGTGTGAGATCGCCCTGGCGTCGCGCCGCTTCGAGTGCAGCCGCCCCCTCGGCCGGCACTCCACCGAAGGGATCGGTGCCCGGTGCATCAGCCGGTAGCGCAGCAGGGAGCGGACCAGGTTGAACTGCTGCTCCCTCGGAATCGAGTGCAGCGTCACCTCGGCCAGCTCGCAGAGCACCGCGTGCATCGGGCCGTCCACGTCGATCGCGCCGGCCACGTAGGCCCGCGCGAGGCCGAGCGAGCCCGGCGCGCCGACCAGGTAGGACAGTGCCCGTGCCGATCGAATCCGCAGGCCCAGCCCGGCGTCGGGCGGCCCGACCGCGCTGCCGTCGTACGCCGTGATCCTGATCGCGGCGTCCGTACCGATGATTCCCTGGAACAGTTTCGCTACCCGCATGGCCTCAACGCTCCCGCACACACTTGTCGTAGAGATCCGGTAACCGATCACCCGGGTCGTACCGCTTCTTGAGCTCCCGGTAGGCCGGGCCGTTGTAGCGCCGCCAGAACTCCTCCGTGCTGTAGTAGGAGTTCGAGTACAGCGACTTGTGTCCGTCCAGATCGGCGACCAGTTGCTCGATCCGACGATTGTGGGTACCCATCGGCTGGCCCGGCTCCAGCGCCACCGCGGACCAGAATCCGACGTTGACGTAGAGCCGGTCCGGCTCCATCGGGTACAGCGGCCAGCCGGACGGGGCATCCAGCCGCACCGGGCACAACCAGACCGGCGTGATGCCGATCTCCGCGTGGAAGGCATCCAGGAACTCGGCCAACCGCTCCAGCGGTACCTCGATGTCCTGGATCACCGGTTCCTCGGCGGGCAGTCCGCGCCACGCCTGGATGCGCCCGCTCAGCTCGTAGCGGCGGTCCAGCGCGACGAGCCTGCGGTAGACGTCCGAGCGGCGGTAGCGGCCCGGCCAGAAGGGGCGGATCGCCGGGTGCTGCGCGCCGAGGGCCCGGGAGCACCAGAACCAGTCGGTGTCCCAGCGCCAGATGTAGTCGCGGGTGGTGAGCAGGTCACGAGCGCGTCGTCGGATGGAGCGGTAGTAGATCTGCTGCCCGGTGTAGTCGCTGGGTCCTCGGCCTTCGGGTGCCTCGTCGGTGAACCGGCCGACGGTCAGGTACTGCTCGCCGGCGTGGAACACGGTGCCGTCCAGGAAGTCCACCGCCGAGCCGTCGTACCGGCCGTCGCGGCAGATCGACCCGATCGCGTCGGCACAGCTCGCCGCGTCGGGGAACGGCAGGTGGCGCAACGCCACGAAGCGCCCGACCGGCTGCAGATCGATCTTCAGTGAGACCGCGTAGCCCAGCGTGCCGTAGGAGTTGGGCAGGCCTCGGAACAACTCGGCATGCTCGTTGTCGGCGGTCGCGGTGAGCAGCCGACCGTCCCCGGTCAGCGCCTCGACCTCGCGCACCGACTCGTGCGCCAGACCGTTGGCGAACGAGGAGGACTCGATGCCCAGCCCGGCCAGCGCGCCGCCGATGGTGATCGTCTTGAGCTGGGGCACCACCTTGGGCATCAGGCCGTGCACCAGCGTGGCATCCACCAGGTCTTCGTAGGTGGTCATGCCCTGCACCCAGGCGGTGCGGGCCGCCGGGTCGATCTCGATGACCTGGTTCAGCGCGCCGGCATCCAGCCGGGCCGAGCGCTCGCCCGAGGGGGGAAAGCGGAACAGGTTTGATGTCGGCTTCGCCAGCCGGACACGTCGTCCCTCCGGTAACCGCGCGTAGCGGGCCCGCAGGTCCGCACCGGCCGCCCGGTGCGCCGCAGTAGAAATCACGAGGTTGACGCTAATTGGTCGGTACCCCGGGTTGCTAGCCCTTCTAACGATCTCACAGTCGGGGGCCCCCGCCCCCCAACCGCTCCCCGAAGACAATGACCCGGCTCCGCCGGGACTGTTCACCTGTGACACCGGAACAAGTTTCGGTGTCACAGGTGCTGGGTGACCTGCTGGTAGTCCAACCGGGGCAGCCGGTCGAACCAGGCGTTGTCGCCGGGGTAGCCGATGTTGACCACCAGGATCGAGCGCCACCGGCCGTCGGCGAAGAACTCCTGATCCACACCAGCTGGGTCGAAGCCGGACATCGGGCCGGCGGCGAGCCCGGCCGCGCGCACGCCGAGCAGGAAGTAGCCGGCCTGCAGGGTGGCGTTGAACTTGGCGTGCGCGACCCGGCCATCGGGGTCGGCGTCGAACATGTCCTTGAAATGGGGCGCGATCGGGAACACGGTTGGGATGTGCTCGTGGAACTCGGTGTCGGCGGCGAGCACGGCCACCACCGGGGCGCTGCGGGTCTTCTCCCGGTTGCCCTCGGCCATGTGCGGCAGCAGCCGCTCCCTGGCCTGCCCCTTGCTCACGTAGAGCACTCGCAGCGGCTGGGTGTTCGCCGAGGTCGGCGCCCACTTGGTGAGCTCGTAGACCGCCTGCAGCTGGTCGGAGGTGACCGGCTCGTCGGTGAAGGTGTTGGCCGTGCGCGCCTCGGTGAACAGCAGTTCACGCGCCTTGGGCTCGAGCACGAGCGGGTCGACCTTGCCGGTTACCGCACTGGTCATCGGATACTCCTTGAACGTTCAATTCTTTCCGGGTCGTGGTGGGTAACCCACGTCCTCCGGCAGGCATTCCCGGACCCGACAGATCCACACTGATTGAGTGTTCAACAAGACGCGCCGATCAGCCACCTTCCGCGATCGTCATCGAGCGCAGCTGGGCCCGGACGCTCGGCCACAGCCGCGCCACCTCCTCGGCCCGGCCGAGGAAGTCCAGCAGCGCCAGCCCGCGCAGCGCGGCGAGCGCGGTAACCAGGAAGGACCGGAAGTCCGGCCGGGCGGCCAGCTCCGGCGCGAGCTTCTGGCAGAACAGCAGCGTCCGGCGGGTCAGGTCGCTTTCGAAGTTGCTCAGCTCGGCGCGCAGCTCCGCGTCGGTCCGCGCGGCCAGCCAGAGCTCCATCAGCGCTGGGTACGGGCGGGCGGTGTGCAGCGACCACAGGTGTTCCAGCAGCTCGAGCTGCGCCTGCTCGGTGGTCAGGTCCGGGTGCAGCGGCTCGAGCACCAGCTCCGCGCCGAGCCGGTCGGTGACGTGGCGCAGCGCGGCCATCACCAACTCCGCCTTGGTGCTGAAGTGGTGTGCCTGCGCCCCCCTGCTCACGCCGGCACGGGCAACCACGGCCGCTGTGGTCAGCCCGGCGTAGCCGTACTCCAGCAGGCAGTCCACGCACGCTTCGAGCAGCGCGGCCCTGGTGGTCGCCCGCCGCTCGGCCTGACTGCGCCGAGCCGGGGGGCTCACCGGGCGGCGACGTCGCGCGAGCTGTCGTTCCTGTCCAGGAACTCGCCGAGGTAGGCCCAGGTGGTGTCCCGGGACCGCCGGCCGGTCAGCACCCCGAGGTGGCCGCCCGGCGCGGCCTCGAACCGCACCTCGGGCGCCCCGGTGAGCAGCGTCGGGCCCTTGCGCACCGCGCCGAGCGGCGCGATGACGTCGTTCTCGCCGGCGACGACCAGCACCGCAACCTCGACATCGGCAAGCTCCACCCGGCGACCGCCCAGGTACAGCCCACCGTCGGCAAGGTCGTTGGACCGCAGCATCAGGTGGTAGATCTGACCGAAGATCCGGCCCGGATAGCCGTGCATGTTGGCCATCATGTAGTCGACGGCCTCGATCTGTTCCAGCACGTCGCGGTTGTCCAACCGGGACAGCACGGTCAACGGCTTGGTGAGGTACCTGTCCACCGTGGACATCTGGAACACCCACTTGACCACCGGCGCCGGCACGCTGCCCAGCATCTGGTAGATCGACGAGATGCCGCGGCCCCCGGTGATCGCGGCCAGCGGCCGCAGCGGTGCCACCAGGGGCACCGCCGAGATGTCGAACGGCGAGGCGATCGCGGTGACCGACCGCACCGGCAGGTCCTCATGAGCCGCGACGGCGAGCAGGGAGAACAGCCCACCCAGGCACCACCCGACCAGCTGCACGCCGGCGCCGTCGCGCGACTCGCTCACCCGCCGGGCGGCGCGGGGCACCACGTTGTCCACCCAGAACTCCATGCCCAGCCCTCGTTCGGCGAACGAGATCGGCCCGTAGTCGACCAGGTAGACGTCCCGGCCGGCCAGCAACAGGTGTTCCACCAGGCTGCAGCCCCGGCGCAGGTCGTAGGCGAAGTCCGGCGCGCCCAGCGGCGGCACCAGCAGCACCGGCTCGCCGAGGGTGCCACCGGCGGGGGCCCGCTCGGGCTCGACGTCGGACAGCGGCAGGTAGCGGTACACGGTCGCGTTCGGCGCGGAGTCGATCACTTCGCGGGGCATCCGTCGCAGGTCGGCAAGATGGCCGGTGATGAGCCGGTCCCGGACGTTGGCGGCTGCGCCGAGCAAATCCATGCCAGGATCTTACCGGCAGGCGCGCATGTATGTGAGACTCGACGGATGGAACGGAACATCTTCGACGACGACCACCGGGCATTCCGCGACCTCGCCAAGACGTTCGTGGAGCGGGAGGTCGAGCCGCACCACGAGCAGTGGGAGGCGGAGGGACAGGTCAGCCGGGAGGTGTGGCTGGCCGCCGGCAAAGCCGGCCTGCTGGGCACCGACGTCCCGGAGGAGTTCGGCGGCGGTGGGGTCACCGACTACCGCTACAACGCGATCGTGGTCGAAGAACTGGTCAAGGCCGGCGCCAGCGGCGTCGGTTTCCCGCTGCAGAACGACGTGGTGGCGCCCTATCTGCTCCGGCTGGCCAATGCCGAGCAGCAGCGCCGGTGGCTGCCAGGGTTCTGTTCCGGCGAGATCATCACCGCCATCGCGATGACCGAGCCCGGCACCGGCAGCGACCTGCAGGGCATCCAGACCACCGCGATCCGGGACGGCGACGACCTGGTCCTCAACGGGTCGAAGACGTTCATCACCAACGGCATCATGGCCGACCTGGTCATCGTGGTCGCCAAGACCGACCCGGAGGCCGGCAGCAAGGGCTTCAGCCTGGTCGTGGTGGAGCGCGGCATGCCCGGCTTCGAGCGCGGCCGGCGGCTGAAGAAGGTCGGTCTGAAGGCGCAGGACACCGCCGAGCTGTCCTTCACCGACGTGCGGGTGCCCTCGGCGAACGTGCTCGGCGAGCTGGGCAAGGGGTTCGTCTACCTGATGCAGAACCTGTCTCAGGAGCGGCTGTCCATCGCGGTGGGCAGCGCGGCCGGTGTGGAGCACGCGCTCGCGATCACCGCCCAGTACACCAAGGACCGCACGGCGTTCGGCAAGCCGATCGGGGCGTTCCAGAACACCCGGTTCGAGCTGGCCGAGATCGCCACCGAGGCGCAGATCGCCCGGGTCTTCGTGGATCGCTGCCTTTCCGAGCACGTCGCCGGCAACCTGTCGGTCACCGAAGCGGCAATGGCGAAGTGGTGGACATCAGACCTGCTCAAGCGCACCGTGGACCGCTGCGTGCAGTTGCACGGCGGCTACGGCTACATGCTGGAGTACCCGATCGCCAAGGCGTTCCTGGACGCCCGGGTGCAGTCCATCTTCGGCGGCACCAACGAGATCATGAAGGAGATCATCGGCCGGAGCCTGTTCAGCTGAGGTTCACGTTCGGTGCCGACGGTCAGCGGGGCGGCCGCGCGGGGTAGCGCGCGCAGGCCCGGTCCGTGTCGTCCAGCGCGGTGGCCAGCCGGGACGGGTCGAGCCGGACCGGTGTCTCGGTGAGGTTGGCGCCGGGCGGGAGGTTGGCCTGGCCCTGCCGGTCCAGGTCGTCCAGCGCGTCGACGAGCCGTTTCATGCTGCCGGCCACCTCCGGGTCCGGCGCCGCCGTGCCCTGCGCCGCGATCTGTCGGGTGCCCACCTCGATCAGCGCCACGAACGGGCTGAGCACAGCCTGGGTGCGCATCGCGTCCAGCGGGGTGCGGGCACTGCCGGACGTGCTGGCGTAGTCCTTGCAGAGTGCGGTGTTGCGGGCGCTGTCCTGAGGTGACGGGCCCGCCGGGGCGGTCGCGCACCCGGCGAGCAGCGCGACACCCAGCCCCGCCACCACGCGTTTCACCACGACCTTGCCCAGATTATGCATTGCGCGCAGCCTACCCACCGCGTCGAGGCGGGGCGTACCGCTCAGGGGTCCGGCCGTAGATCGGGTCTCCGGTCCGGCCCCTGATAACTCGCCATGGTGGGATGGACCTGTGCAGCCGCTGTGGCCCACCCCCACCACCGGTCCGCTCAGCGACGACGAGCTGGCCAGCGCCTACGCCTACCCCGAGCAGCTGGACAGGCCTTTCGTGCGGGTCAACTTCGTGAGCAGCCTGGACGGCGCGGTGACCGCCGATGGCCGGTCCTCGGGTTTGTCCGGCCCGGCGGACCGGCGGGTGTTCCACCTGCTGCGCCGGCTGTGCGAGGTGGTCCTGGTCGGCGCGGGCACCGCACGCTCGGAGCGCTACGGCGGCGCCACCCGGCCCAGCCTGGCCACCGGCCGGCCACCGCGCATCGCGGTGCTCACCCGCGGCGCCGCGCTGGACCCGGGCAGTCGGCTGTTCACCGAGGCCACGCTCCCCCCGCTGGTACTCACCCCGTGGTGCGCGCCGGAGCCGAGGCGCCGGGCACTGTCCGACGCGGGCGCCGAGGTCGTCGAACTGCCCAGCGACCCGGTCGCGCCGAGGGACGTGTTGACCGTGCTGGCGCAACGCGGCCTGCGCCGGGTGCTGTGCGAGGGCGGGCCCCGGCTGTTCGCCGACCTGATCGAGGCCGACGCGGTGGACGAGCTGTGCCTGACCATCTCCCCCGTGCTGGCAGCCGGCGGCGCCGGGCGGATCGCCGCCGGCTCCGGCAAGGGTTACCTACGCGAGATGCGCATCGCGGGCGTGCTCGCCGAGGACGACATGCTGTTCACCCGCTACCGGCGGAAACGCTGACATGCACCGGCCGGACACTGTCGAGTCGCCGCCCTTCACCGGGCACGCGGAGCTTGCGGCTGCCGCGCGGGGCGACCGTTGCGCGTTCGAGTCACTGGTCCGCCAGCACACGCCAAGGATGTATCGGGTGGCGCTGCGCATCGTGGGTGAGAGCACCGAGGCCGAGGACGCGGTCCAGGATGCCTGGATCGCCGCCTGGCGCGCGTTGCCCAGCTACCGGGGCGAGGCCGCGCCGGCCACCTGGCTGTACCGGGTGGCGACCAACGCTGCCCTGAGCAGGCTGCGCGGACGCAAGTCAACCGTGCCGCTGGACCGGGCCGAGGTATGGGTTACCGAGCCGACCGATGCCGCGCCCGGTCCGGAGGCCAGTGCGCTGCACGCCGACGACGCCGCGCGGGTGCACCGCGCGCTGAGCACCCTGGAATCGTCCCAGCGCGCCGTGTTGGTGCTGCGTGAGTTCGAGGGGCTGTCCTACGAGGAGATAGCCGAGGTGCTCGAAACCAGCACCTCGGCGGTACGGTCCCGGCTACACCGAGGGCGGGCCAGCTTGCTGGCCGTGCTGCGCACCTCGGCGGACGAGGACGGCTCGCATGGTTGACGCGCCGGAGCCCGCACCGGCCGGGCGTCCCGGCCGACCGGCTGGAGGGAGTGCTGTTGACCAGTCCTGACACCGCCCAGACCCTCGGTTGCGGACGCACGGCCGCCTACCTGCGCGAGTTCGTTGTCCTCGACCCGAGCGACGGCGACGCCACCGACGGCGGCCCCACCGACCCGGCCGACCGAGCCCACCTGGCCGCCTGCCCGTACTGCACGGCGGAGCTGGCCCGGCTGCGTGGGGACTGGGCGACGGTGCACCGGGTAGCCGCCGCCCCGGTGCCGGTACCGACCGCCCTGGTGGAGCGCACGCTGGCCACGGTGCACGCATTGCAGGGCCGCCCGCACGCCGACCACGTGGAGCTGGCCCAGCCCGGCGGCATGCTGCGGGTACGCGGCCAGGCCGTGGTACTGCTCACCCGGGCGCTGGCGCGCGACCTGCTCGCCGAGTACCGGCAGGCCGGCGGCCTCCCCCCGGCCTCGGCACGGGTGCTGGCCGTCACCGGGGACCACAACGCGTTGACGGTGCGGGTGGCGCTGGGCTACGGAGAACCGGTGCGGCAGGTGGCCGACCAGCTGCGCCGGCGGCTGGCGGCGGCACTGGAACGGCAGCTCGAGACGGCCGCCCCCGACCTGTCCGTGCACGTCGCGGACCTGTCGTATCCACCGATCAGGTGATATAGCAAAATCATCCGCTCGGACTCGCGATCTTCCGGCCCGTACCTGCGTCGAACTGTTAAGACGGCACAGAAGCCGTCGCACACCAGACGCAGAAGGACGAGGAGCCAACCATGGCTGACATCCCGAAGACCGTGCCTACTCCGCCGACCCCGGCCCGGCTGGCCGACGACACCGCGAACGGCAAGACGACCATCGCCGCGTCCGTGGTGCAGAAGATCGCCGGCATCGCTGCTCGGGAGATCTCCGGCGTGTACTCCATGGGCGGCGGGGTATCCCGCGCGTTCGGTGCGCTGCGCGAGCGCATCCCCGGCGGGACCGGCACCACGAACCTGGCCGGCGTCGCCGTCGAGGTCGGAGAGAAGCAGGCCGCCATCGACCTGGACATCGTCGTCGAGTACGGCGCATCGATCGTGGAGCTGGCCCGCGCGGTGCGGCGCAACGTGATCGGTGCCGTGGAACGGATGACCGGCCTCGAGGTCATCGAGGTGAACATCGCGGTGAACGACATCCACCTCGCCTCCGAGGAGAACGCGCCCGAAGGAACTACGGCCCAGGTGCGCCCCGCCACCCCGTCCGCCCGGGTCGAGTGACCGACCCCCAGGCCGTGCTCGCCAGGCAGATCGCCGCGGTGGTGACCGCGCACCCCTGCGTAGCACGTCTGGACGGCGGCCCGCTGAACGCGATCGCCACCTATCTGCCCGACGAGCGGCTGGTCGGGGTCTTCCTGGCCGAGCGCATCGAGGTGGGGGTGGTGCTGCGGTTGGTTCGCCCGCTGCCCGGCGTGCTCAGCGAGCTGCGCGCCGAGGTGTCGATGCTGACCGGCGGTGTCCCGGTGGACATCACGGTGGCCGACGTCGAATGAGCGAGCGGCTGCCGGGGCCCGGGTCCGGGGGCGAGCCGCACCGCTCGCTGGTACGCGCGTTCGTCCGCGCGAACCATCCGGACGTGGGCGGTGACCCGGAGCTGTTCGTGGCCGGCCTGCGCCGGCTGCGGGAAGGCCGCCACGACGGGACCGGTGGCGGGGGTGGCACGTGGTGGCCGGCACCGGACGATCCCCGGCTGGACGCGCCGGTGCTCGTAGTAGTCGGCAAGGGGCCGCTCGCCCTGGTGGGCCGGGCGCGTCGGCGGTTGCGGGGCACGCGACGGACCGTCCGAATCGGGCGGCACGGTCGTGCCGCTGGTGAGGGTGACAGCGAGAGGAAAACACCGAGATGAACGCGACACGGACCGGCCTGATCGCCGGTCTCCTGCTCGGCATCGCCGCCGCGATAGGTGGCCTGGTCGGCTTCCTGATCGCCCTGGTGCTCGGGGCGATCGGGCTGGTGGTCGGCCGGGTACTGGACGGCGAGCTGGACCTCAACGCGGTGCTGGGTCGGGGTCGAGATCGATGACCATCACCCCGGAGCTGAGCGCGCCACCGGGTACCGAGCCCGCCGAGCGCGGCCGGCTGGACATCAGCTCGACGGTAGTGCGCAAGATCGTCGAGCATGTGGCGGACACCGCCCCCGGCACGCTGCGCGCGCAGCGCAAGGTCGCGGGCCTGGAGCTGGGCAGCTCCGGGAGCAGCGCCAAGGTCGCGGTCGCCGCGGACGTGGTTGACATCCGACTGGAGCTGGCGCTGCGGTATCCCGGTTCGATCCCCGACCAGGTCACCCAGGTGCGCACCCGGGTGACCGACGAGGTTCTGCGGCTCACCGGCCACCAGGTGCGGATCTTCGACGTCACGGTCTCCGGGTTGCGCCCCGAGCCGGTCGCCCGGCTGCGCTGAACCCGAACCGAGCTGAGCCGGAACGAAAACGGAGGACGATAATGCGGGTACTGCTGCGGGTGCTTTCCCCGTTGCTCGGCCTCGCGGTGGCGGCCGCTGGTGCGCTGCTGGCGACCGAGGTGGTCACGGCGTGGCTGGTGGCCGACAGCCCCGGCTACCGCGGCCTGCTGGTGCCGTGGGTGGCCTGGCGGACCTACCTGGAACAGCACACCTGGCGCGGCATACCGCCGCAGCTGGTCTGCACCGCGGTTGCTGTGCTGGGTCTGCTCCTGCTGCTGCTGGCACTCGGCGCGCGCCGCAAGGACGTGCCGCTCACCGATCCGGCGGCGGAGATCTCGGTGACCGCGTCGCCGACCGTGCTGGCCCGGCTGGTCGGACAGCGGGTGCGCGCCACCGACGACATCACCGCCGCGGACGTCACGGCCTCCGCGCGGGTGGTCCGGGTGCGCGCGGTTGGCCGGGGCGACGACCCCGCCGAGCTGCGCCCCGCGGTGCGCTCCCGGGCCAAGGAACTGCTCGACGAGCTGCCACTGGCCCGCCGGCCCCGGCTGTCGATCTCGGTGCGCGAGGAACGGGGGCTGCGATGAGCAGGCGTTCCCGCCGGGCGGCGGCCCGCTCCACCCGGGCGGAACGCAGCCTGGTGGCGCTGCTGGGTCTGCTGCTACTGGTCGGCGGGGCACTCGGCCTCCTGGTCGGGCGGGGCGTGCTGGGCGAGCCCCGGTCGTACCGGCCGCTGCTGGACCCGCTGGCGGTGCAGCTGCTGCGCACCTACCAGCTGCCGGCACTGATGGTCGCCGTACTGGTGGCGCTGCTGCTGGTGGTGCTCGGACTGCTGTGGCTGGTCCGCTCGCTGCGCCCGGAACGCCGCCCGGACCTGGTCCTCGAAGCCACCGGCAACACCTCGCTGCGGGTCACCGCCGGCGCCACCGCCGAGGCGGTGGCCCGCGACGCGGAGCGGTTGCCCGGCGTGGAACGGGCCGCCGTTCGCCTGGTCGGCCGACCGTCCGCCCCGGCACTGCGGTTGACCCTCTGGCTGACCGACGGAGCCGATGTCCGCACCATATGGCGAGATCTGGAAGAGTCGGTGCTGGCCAGGGTCAGGTCCTCGCTCGGCGTGGAGTCGATGCCCACCGCGATCCGGCTCGAACTGGACCGCACGGCCGGACGCACCCGGGTGAGCTGACCGGCGGCTTACCGAATTCTCACCCCCTTGGCGGCAGGCTGTACGGTGCGGCGTACTGCGCGCCGTGGTGACCTCCAGGGAGGCGGCGTGCCGCGTTCGGCTGGTCGGCGAGGCGGCCCGGCCGTGCTGGTAGCCGTACTGGCTGCCGTCGCTGGCCTGCTCTGCTCGTGCGCGGTCGGGCCTTCGATGCGGCCGCCGGTCGCGGTGCGCGGCTCCAGCGCGGTGGACGGCGTGCCTCGGCTGCCACCACCCCCGGCCCCACCAGCCGGCCCGGCGCTGCCGGTACCCGACGCGGGTAACGCCGATGCGGCCGGGTTCATCGACTGCACCGAGGACATCCAGCCGGTGCTTCCGGTCCCGATACCGTCGGGCCGCGCGCTTCGTTACGAGTGCACCGACATCCCGATCGACTCGGACGACTCGAGCGGCCGGCCTCGGCAGTCCTCGATCAGCCTGACACGCATCTCGCTGACCGACCAGCCGCCCGACGCGCGGCCGCCGCTGCTGGTGCTCGGCGACAGCGACGGCGAGACGGGCACGCTGCGCGCGGCCCGGCTGGCCGCGCAGGTACCGCTCGCCCTGCTGCAGCACTTCAGCCTGGTCGGCATGGACCGCAGGGGCGAGGGCACCAGCCGACTGGACTGCGCGCCATCCGAGGTGCGCAGCGAGCTGCTCGACGCCGACCTGGTCGGTACCGACCTCGACGCGGTGCAGGGGCTGCTCGACCAGGCCCGCAAGGCGGTCCAGGAGTGCAGCCTCACCGAGGGTGAGACTCTCACCAAGTACGACACCGCGGACACCGCTCGTGACGTCGAGCAGGCCCGCGGCCTGCTGGGGGTCCGGACGCTCAGCGCGATCGGGCTGGGGGACGGCGCCCGCGCGCTGGCGGTCTGGGCGCAGAACTCGCCGCACTCGGTGGGTCGGCTGGTTCTCGACTCCCCGCCCGACCCGACCCAGGACGCCATCGGCGCGGCGGACGCCAGGGCCACTGCCGCCGAGGCCACCTTCGACGCGTTCGGCAAGGACTGCGACTCGCGGCCCGGCTGCCCGCTGGGCGCCAACCCGAGAGCCGGGTTGATCGCACTGGTCACCAAGCTGCGCGACCAGCCGCTGGCCGGCTCGGACGGCGAGCTGCTCACCTCCGGCGCCATGCTCAACGCGGTGCTGCTCGGGCTGGACGACCCGAAGGGCTGGCCCGCGCTGGCCACCGCGCTTGGCGCGGCGAACAACGGCGATCCCAACGGCCTGCTCGGCTACCTGGACGGTCTGCTCGGGCTCAACGGCCGCTTCGACCTGGCGCTGGCCACCCGGTGCAACGACACCGCGCAACGGGTCAGCCCACCGCAGGTGGCGCAGCTGATCGGCAGGTGGAACACCGCGCACCCGATCTTCGGCGGGCTGATGGCGCAGCAGCTGCTGTACTGCTCGGCCTGGCCGGTGCCGACCGACCCGGCGAAGGTCGGCCCGGCCGACGCGGCACCGCCCATGCTGGTGCTCGCCTCCGCGCTGAGCCCCCGCGTCCCGCCGCAGGGCTACCAGCGCGCCGCGGATCTGTTGGTGCCGGCCAAGCTGGTCAACTGGCAGGGCGCCGGACAGGGCGCCTACCCACGCACCAGCTGTGTCACCAACGCGGTCGATGGCCTGCTGGTGTCCGGCGTGATCCCCCAAGCCAGCATCCTCTGCCCCCCGTGACCCGCGAGCGCGCCCCCGCTCTGGCGCTGAGAACGCACCGCACACAGCGGGTAGGCGCCGCACATAGGGCCGGACATGTGTGCGGCGCCCACTCGGTGTGTGCCGTCGGGTTGGGCGGCTCGGGTCGGCTGGGCGGTGTGGGTGTGTCGGTGTGGGTGGGTCAGGTGGTGGCGCGTTTGGCGCGACTGGGTTGGACGCGCGGGGGCTCACCGGGCATCTTGGGGTAGTCCGGCGGGTAGGCCAGGTCGCCGAGGCCGTCCGCCTCGTCGCGCTGCACCCACTCCAGCGCGGTCTCCAGGCCGCCGGGGTGCGCGTCCATCTCGGCGTGCGGGTCGCCACGCTCGGCCAGCAGCGCGGGCACGGTGAGCACGGTGAACTGTTCCGGGTCGACGTCGGTCAGCTCGTCCCAGCGCAACGGCTGCGACACGGTGGCGGTCGGGCGGCCGCGCACCGACCACGAGCTGGCCACCGTGCGGTCCCTTGCCGCCTGGTTGTAGTCCAGGAAGACCCGCTCGCCCCGGTTCTCCTTCCACCACTCGACGGTGGCCTGCTCGGGGACCCGCCGGGCCACCCGCCGACCGATCGCGATGACCGCGCGCCGCACCTCGACGAACGACCACTGCGGCCGAATCCGGGCGAGCACGTGCACGCCGCGCCCGCCCGAGGTCTTCGGCCAGCCGACCAGGCCGGCCTCCTCCAGCACCTCACGCAGCACCCCGGTCACCGCGACCGCGTCGGCGAAGTCGGTGCCCGGCTGCGGGTCCAGGTCGATGCGCAGTTCGTCGGGGTGGTCGGTGTCCGCGCTGCGCACCGGCCACGGGTGGAAGTCGAGGGTGCCCAGGTTCGCCGCCCAGGCCAGCACGGCCGGCTCGCTGGGGCAGATTTCGTCCGCCGGGCGGCCACTGGGGAAGGTGATCCGCGCGGTGCGCACCCAGTCGGGCGCGCCCTTGGGCACCCGCTTCTGGTAGAACGCCTCGCCCTCGACACCGTCCACGAACCGCTTCAGGGTGGTCGGCCGGTCGCCGATCGCGCGCAGCAGCGGCTCGGCGACGCTCAGGTAGTACTCCACCACCTCACGCTTGGTGATGTTCGGCTCCGGGAAGTACACCTTGTCCGGGTTGGACACCCGGACCAGCCGATCCCCCTCGGGCCCAGGCACGGTCAGCTCCACCGCCGGCGAACGTGTCGGGCTCATCACCTCATACCTTCCTGATCGGGATCAACCAGACGCTACCGTGGTCACATGCCCGGCCCCGACCCAGTTGAGCGAGGTCGCCCCGACAACCCGGTCGAGGACGAGCTGATCGGGCTGGACCGGGACGACCCGGAGACTCAGGCGTTCGCCGCGCACCTGCACCGGATGCACGACAGCCACCCCAGCTACACCGTCGAGGGCTACCTGGACGGCGTCTCCGACTTCGCGGACTCGGCCAACCGGGCCAGCGGCGGCCGCCGACTGGGCGCGGTGGTGCTGGTCGTGTTGCTGCTGGCGGTGGCCTGCTACCTGGTCATGGACGCCGTGGGATTCGTGGTCAGTACCCGCTTCTAGATGTCACCACTTCGTTGGACCACCGGGTTGCCGGGACGTATTAGCGTGGAGGCATGACACCAGAGGCCGGAGCCGCTGCCAAGGTTGCCAAGAGCGAGCAGGAGTGGCGGGCGGAGCTGAGCCCGCAGGAGTATCACGTGCTGCGCGAGGCCGGCACCGAGCGCCCGTTCACCGGCGAGTACACCGACACGAAGACCGAGGGGGTCTACTCGTGCCGGGCCTGCGGGACGGAGTTGTTCCGCAGCGACACGAAGTTCGAGTCGCACTGCGGCTGGCCCTCGTTCTTCACCCCGCTGGCCGGCGAAGCGGTGATCGAGCGGACCGACACCGCCATGGGCATGTCACGCACCGAGGTGCTGTGCGCCAACTGCCACAGCCACCTGGGCCACGTATTCGCCGGCGAGGGCTACGACACCCCCACCGACCTGCGCTACTGCATCAACAGCGTCTCGCTCAAACTGGAGCCGAAGCCCGCCTGACAATCCGCCTCCGCCGCGGCCAAGTCGACGGCACACAGCCAGTAGTCGCCGCGCAGAGGCCCTAACATGCGTCCGGCGCACTCTCGCTGTGTGTCGTGCGAGTTGTGGCTAGGGCAGGACGGCGACCAGGTCTGCGATGTCCATGCGGGCGCCGGTGTAGAACGGGGTCTCCAGGCGGACGTGGCGGCGGGTGTCGCTGCCGCGCAGGTGGCGCATGAGGTCGACGATGCGGTACAGCTCGTCGCCCTCGAAGGCGAGCATCCACTCGTAGTCGCCGAGCGCGAAGCTGGACACCGTGTTGGCCCGCACGTCCGGGTAGTCGCGGGCCATCTTGCCGTGCTCGGCCAGCATCCGGCGGCGTTCCTCGTCGGGCAGCAGGTACCACTCGTAGGACCGCACGAACGGGTACACGCAGACGTAGCGCTTGGCGTCCTCACCGGCCAGGAACGCCGGGACGTGGCTCTTGTTGAACTCGGCCGGCCGGTGCAGCGCGACCTGGCTCCAGACCGGCACGCTGGCCCGGCCGAGCGTGGTCTCCCGGCGCAGGTCGGCGTAGGCGGCCTGCACGGACTCGACCTCGGCGGCGTGCCACCAGATCATGTAGTCGGCGTCGGCACGCATGCCGGAAAGGTCGTACACGCCGCGCACCACGACACCCTTTCCATCCAGCGCCTCGAGGAAGTCGGCGGCCTGGCGCGCGGCGGGCGCACGGTCCTCACCGAGCCGGCCCGGTTCGACCCGGAATACCGACCACATGGTGTAGCGGATCGTGTCGTTGAGTGCGTTGTAGTCCAGCCGGCTCATACCGCCATCGTGCCATTTCTCATTCGCCGCGGTGGATGTGCACCGACCAGGCCCGGTCCGCGAACTGCCGGGTCCGGCACGGCCAGTCCCGGTGCACATCCTCGGTCGGCCGGCAGCCCAGACAGTGCCCTTCTTCGTTCGGCACGTGCTCGTGCCGCAGCACCACCCAGAGGCTGGGCAATCCAACAAATTCGGCGGCGGCCACGAGAATTCTCACAGCGCGATCAGTCATGGTTGGGAGTCTCTGAGTCCCGATGGGCCACTTGGGTTCCGGCCAAAGGACACGTCGACCCAAGTGGGTTTCCCACCTTGCACTCACCCGCCTGACACACTCCGTCCACAGCCGAACACGCCGGGTGGGGGACGTGAGCCGGAAACAAACGACACCGCGACGCCAACAACTGGGTCGCGCGCTGCGTGAGCTGCGCGAAGGGGCCGGGATGACCATCGAGGCTGCCGCGCCGAGGTTCTACTGGTCCAGCAGCAAGCTCGGCCGCATCGAACAGGGCTACCAGCGGGTGGACGTCCACGGCGTGCGCAGCATGCTGGACCTGTACGACATCGGAGGCACCCGATGGACCGAAGTCACCGAGCTGGCCCTGCGCGCCCAGGAACCCGGCTGGTGGCGGGCGTACGGGCTCGACGATCGGGGCTACGTACCGCTAGAAGCCGACGCCACCCTGGTGCGCGACTACACCATCGGCTACGTACCTGGCCTACTCCAAACGGCCGCCTACACTCGTGCGCTCTCGCTGTCCTATCCGAAG
This sequence comes from Pseudonocardia sp., assembly GCA_036500625.1. GTDB lineage: Bacteria > Actinomycetota > Actinomycetes > Mycobacteriales > Pseudonocardiaceae > Pseudonocardia. The sequence continues at coordinate 45,357 of DASYBQ010000137.1, forward strand.
CATCTCAACGAGCAAGACCTGGCCCTCAGCGTTCAGATACGGAATATCCGGCAGCGGCGACTCATCGACCAGCAGAACCCGCTTGAGCTTGCGGCAATCGTCGACGAAGGGGTTCTCCATCGGCCGGTGGGCGGCCCGGAAGTCATGCGTGATCAACTTCGCCGCATCGTCGAATCCGCGGCCCTCGATCGGGTCACTTTTCAGGTGCTGCCGACGGCCGTGGGTGCCCGCCCAGGCCTGTCGTCGGTATTCACCTTGCTCAGCTTCGAAGCCATCGGATTCCCCGACATGGTCTACGTGGAACATCCGATGGGCGCGGTACAGATGGCGCAGGAGGACAGCGTGGAGAGGGCCACCATATTTTTCGACCGGCTGCGTTCGCTCGCGCTCAGCCCTGCTGACTCGGTGGCGCTGGTGCATCGAGCAGCCGAGCAGATGTAGCGAACGCCGTGGACGCCCGCTGGTTCAATAGCAGCTTCAGCGGTACCTAAGACGGCTACTGACCAGTGGAAACCGCAGTCAACGCGGCGGCGATTCGCTCGGCGGCGGCGCGGCCGGTGGCGATGCAGGCCGGCACTCCGACGCCGTGCAGCATTGCGCCTGCCACCGCGATCCCGGGTATCCGTTCCACCGCGCGCTCCAGATCCGCCACCATCTCG
>DASYBQ010000138.1:0-14927 GCA_036500625.1 Pseudonocardia sp.
CGCTCCTCGGCTGGTATCCGGGGCCGCCCTTGCGGGTGGCGGGCCGGTTGGTGGAGCGGTTCCCCGGCCGAGCGATCCAGAGGTCGCGAGGTATCCAGGCCGTGAGAGCGACATCACCCTTGGCCTGATCGGCCAACCCGACCCAAAGCCCGACTCGGCAGACCCGACCGTCCAGCACCACACACCCGAAACATTTGAGTCGAACAGGACTGCGGAACTCAACACGGTTGTCTCTTGCGACCTACTTAGCGGCGGGTCCTGCTGACAGGCTGGGGCACACGTTTCAAATTTGGGCACGATCTTGGGCCGAGGGATATTGCGATGGACAGCGAGAGGGAGATGAGCGACCGGTGGTATCGGACCGGCGTATTCGAGCCAGCTGAGGTACATCAGGCCACCGGCATAGTGACAGTGCAACTTGGTGTGAGCTGCAGGGAAGCCCTAGCGCTACTACGGGATTATGCCTCGCACTCACACCGTGAGTTGATCGAGGTCGCATGCGACGTGCTGGCGCGGCAACTCCAAGTGCCCGGGCCTCAAGGGCCTGCATGACCAAGATCAGGCCGCGCCCATACAGATCACACACCAACAGGCGCCGCGCCTGAAGCATGCCCAGAAACGACCAAGACCCGCGCCGACGCTCGACTCGGTTCAAGGCCAGGGTTCCGGGGAATCAGCTGGTCACCGTTCGGTTGCCGAGCGGCAGTCAGTGGCTAACGCCGAGATGATGTTACCCGTTGGGCGGAACCCGCGCGAGTACCGCACGGTCTACCGGGCACGGGTTCTAGAGTCGGTGGGATGCGTGAAGTCTTTCACGGCGAGCTTGAGCAGCTCGGTGACGAACTAGCCAACATGTGCGGGCTGGTGTGCGCGGCGATGGAGCGGGCCACCCGCGCGCTGCTCGACACTGACCTGGAGCTTGCGGAGGAGGTCATCACCGCCGACGACGAGATCAACCGACAGAGCCAGCGCTGTGAGCAACACGCGTGCACCCAACTAGCGCTGCAGGCGCCAGTGGCGAAAGACCTGCGGATCGTGGTCACCGCCATCAAGGCTGGCGAGAAGATCGCTCGCATGGGCGATCTAGCGTGTCACATCGCCGAGATCGCCCGGCTGCGCCACCCGAACCCGGCGGTGCCGGCCGAGCTGTCCGAGAAGTTCACGCGAATGGGCAGCCTGGCCCTGCAGGCTTGCCGCCATGTCGAGCGCACCATCGCCGCACCCGCCGGGGTGCACCTGCCCGCCCTCGAACGCGTTGATGACGACCTGGATCGGCTCCACCGCGAAGTCCTCGACGCCATCGGCGCCACCAATACGCCCTATCCGGTCCAGGTCGGAGTCGATGTGGCGTTGCTGGCCCGCTACTTCGAGCGGTTCGCCGACCAAGCCGTGTCCATCACCCGCCAACTCGACTACGTCGTCACGGGCGAGGTGCACCACCGGGCCGGAGCCTAGCTTGCGGTCGACCTCGCGGTTGAGCCGGTTACGAGGTACTGGGCAACTAGGCTGACCTGCGTAAACTTCACTTTAGATCAACCTACGGTCATGGTACGTGCAAAAAAAGGGCTTGATAGCGCTACTTTTCACTCACGAGGCCGAGGAACGAGGCCATCTGGTCGGTGGCGTGGGCGAAGAACTCGTCGCTGGGGGACACGCTGCCGACCAGCTGGCCGAAGAGCTCGAAGCTGATCATTCCGAACAGCTGCGTCCAGGCGATCAGCACCCGGTTCAGTATCGCGGCCGGCAGCTCGGGGGCGACGGCTTCGGCCAGCACGCGCAGTTGTTCGTCGAGCACCGGGGGGAACGGGCCTGGCTCGGCCGGTGCAGTGAGCGCGCCGCGGCGCCATGCCTGCGACACGACGCCGAGCAGCACCATCGGTACCCGGGCGGCGGGTGCCACGGTGGATCGTGGCGCCCGGTAGCCGGGTACTGGCGAGCCGTAGATCAGCGCGTACTCGTGCTGGCGGTCCCGGGCCCAGTCGCGGACGGCGTTGCATGCCGACCGCCAGCGGGTCGAAGGGTCCGCACCGACGGCGGCTGACTCGACGGCCGCGCCGAGTGAGTCGTAGGCCTGCACGATGAGCGCGGTCAACAGGTCATCCCGGCTGGGGAAGTACCGGTACAGCGCCGAGGACACCATGCCCAGCTCGCGGGCCACCGCGCGCAGGGACAGCGCGCCGGCGCCGACCTCGGCGAGCTGGCGGCGGGCGGCCTCGGTGATCTCCCAGGTCAGCTCGGCTCTGGCGCGCTCCCGTGCGGTCTGTCCAGCGCTCATCGTGTCAGTATGCATCAAGAGAGAGCGGTTATCCAAAAAGAGAGCGGCGCTCTTGACGCGGCGACGGCGGTAGGTGTTCACTGTTCTTATTCGAGAGCACCGCTCTCGCTTCGCATCGGAGGAAGCAATGACCGACACCACCCGCTACCTCGCGCCGGGCACCGCTACGGCGATCTTCAACCGTGCCGTCGCCGCGCTCACCCGGGCAGGCATCAGCGTCTGGGGGTCCCGGGTGCTGCGGGTGCGCGGCCGCGCGAGCGGGCAGTGGCGCAGCACTCCGGTCAACCTGTTGCGCCTCGGTGAGCAGCGTTATCTGGTGGCGCCCCGAGGGCACGCGCAGTGGGTGCGCAACCTGCGGGTGGCCGGCGAGGGTGAGCTGGTGGTGGGGCGCCGCGTCGAACGTTTCACCGCGAGCGAGCTGGCGGACCCGGACAAGCCGGCCGTCCTGCGGGCCTACCTGAAGCGCTGGATGTTCGAGGTCGGGGTGTTCTTCGACGGCGTCGGCCCGGACGCGTCCGACGAGCGGCTGCTGGAGATCGCCGCCGGCTACCCGGCCTTCCGAATCACCCCGAGCCGGACCACCCCGAGCTGACCGTACTGGTCGGGTTCACCGGCACTCGGTCGCCGGCTGCGCCGAAGCGCGCCTCGGGTTGGGTTGCAACACCTGCAGCGCGATGAGCGGGTCGGCGACCGGCGAACTGATCGCGTCCCACTGGCGGCCCATCTCGATCTGGTGCACGTCGTTGGGCACCGAGACGGTCATGACCGGTTCGGGGCTGATGTCGCCCTTCCACTGGTAGACCACGGTGCCCGCCTTCCCGTTGGTGACCACGTCCGCGACCAGCCGGCAGATCGAGCCCTGTTGGACGGAGCGCAGCTCCACCCCGTCGACGGTGAGCGGATCGTTGCTGAGCATGGAGCGCAGCATCGGCGCCACCAGTAAGGCCGCGCCGGCAGCCAGTGCCAGCGCGACGAGGCCGCCGAGCACCGTCAGCACCGGGTGCCGGGTCGGCTCGTCGTCATCGTCATAGTCGGTTTCCTCGCCAGGCTCGGGGGTCCCACGCGAGGTACTGGGTGCCGCGGCGAACGGGTCCAGGCCGGCGGCCGATGGCCCTGGCGACTCGGTCCGGCTGTCGTGGAGTGACGATCGCGAAATCGGCCACCGGGGTAGCGGCTCGGTCGGCTCCGCATCGAGACGTGACGATACCGGTCCAGCGGGGTCGAGTTTGTCCGGTGCCGGGTCGGTGTCGGTGTCCGGGGCTGGCTCGACCGGACTGGGCGCCGGTGTGGTCAACCACGTGCCGGTTGTGCCCGGCTGCTGGGCGATCGGTGCCGCATGCGGCCCTGGCGAGGCCCAGATGGCTGTCGAGGCGGCGGGCAGTGTCGAACCCGGCCCGGCCCCGCTGTCTGGTTCGGCGCGGGGCGCCGCCGGTTCGGCCGGCTCGACACCGGTCGGCTTCGCCTCGGTGGGCCGCACCGGAGCTGGCGCTGCCTCGGTGGGGTCCGCCGGGGTTGGTCTCCCGGTTGGCTCAGCTCGGGTTGGTTCCGTGCTGGTTGACTCCGCCGGAGCCGGCTCTTGCGGGGGCTGTACCGCGTCGGTCGGCTCTGCCGAGGTTGGCTGCGCGCCGGTTGGCTCCGTTGCGGTCGGCGCCTCGAGCAGGCCCGGTGTGGCGGTCGCGGTGGCAGCGGTCGGCGCGGTGTGGATGGGCGCGGAGTCGGTCGGCGCCGCGGCGCCGGGCGGGGTGATCTGTTCGGTCGGCGCGCCGGCGGCCGGGCCGGCTGGTGGCGCAGCGCTGACGGCCCGGCGTGTGGCACCGGTCAACGCGGCCAGCTCGTCGATGCCGGTGAGCAGGCCACTGGTGTAGGCCAACTCCGCCGCGGCGGTCAGCACGTCGGCGGCCGGCGGGTCGTCGGCACACCAGTGTTGCGCGAGCAGTTGGGCCAGCTCGGCCCACGCCTCGATGTCGTGCCGAGGTGTCGCGGCCGTGCTGGTGCCCCAGTCGGTCAGCATCGCCGCCCCGGTCGGGCCGATGACCAGTGAGGCGGGGTTGACCATGCCGTGCAGCAGGCCGGCCCGGTGCACCGCGAGCAGTGTGTCGCCGACCTCGGTGAGCAGGGCTGCCGCGTACCGGGGCTCCTGGTTCGCTCCGGCGTTCAGGAAGTCGGCCAGTGTGGGCACCGGGGGCACTGTCGCGGCCAACCAGTTGCGCCCGGCCTGTGCGGCGAGCGCCCGCTCGGTGGGCAGCACGCCGGGCAGTCGAAGGTCGGCCAACGTCTCGACGGTCGGCACCAGGACCTCGAGATCTACTGCCGGATGAACCAGCAGCAGCCCGGCCGGCTCGTCCGTGGCCGACGCCGCCGCGAACCAGGTACCGGCCGGAGTTGTGCGCACGCGGTTGCCACGCCGGTAACCGCCGACGCGCGGAGCCTCCCGAGACGCCCAGGGGCTGGCGTCGCCGACCGTACTCATCGCGGGGCCAACGATACGTGCCTGGCCGACGCAATGGTGCGACGACGAGCCGAGGCGCGGGCCAGCTGAATACCCGAGATGGGCGGAGTCGGGGCCCACCCACATCGGTGGTGATCTCGCTCTACGGACCACGCCAGATCACTCAGCGTAGTGAATTTAGGAATCAGGCCACCGATTTGATCTAGGCTTCTGCCACTGGAGTTACGCATGTGAGTTAAGGGGTGTGGGTATGTACGACATCAGGCCGGTCAGCCCGGCCAGTGAGGGCCAGTTCGGGAGTGATGACGGTGCCTGACCGCTGGCTGAGCGCTCCGCTGTTCGGCGTCAGCGTGTTGGCCGGTGTGGCGTTCACCGCCTTGACCGGCCAGCCGACGCTCTCGAGCGGCACGGTGGCGGACACGGCGGCACACACCGCACAGCTCCAGGCCGCCCCGGCGCCACCGCCGATGCCGCCCATTCCGACACCGCCCACCCCGCCGTCGCCGCCCAGTCCGCCGATGGGTGCGGCGGCCGCGCCGTCGCGCCTGCCGGCGGCCGACCCACCGGTACCCAGTGGCCTGCCGACGCCGAGTGGCCTGCCGACACCGAGTGGCCTGCCGGCCCCGAGCGCGCTGCCCTCGCCCAGCGGGTTGCCGACCCCGGGTGGCTTGCCGGCTCCGCCGGGCGGGGTGCCCTCGGCACCGGGTGGCATGTCGAGCGGGCTGCCCGGCGGTGGCCCGAACGCACCCGTGAGTCAGCCGCCGGCGGCGGGTGACGCGGCCACCCCCGCCGCGACTGCCCCCGCCGCGGCCGGCGGTCAGCCGGCCGCGGCACCGTTGGGTGCACCGGCTCGAGATATCGGCGGGGTGCCGGCTCAGCCTCCGAGCGTGCCGGAAGCGCCCAGCTGAGCGCCGGGAGGTGTGCGATGACCGGTCTCCAGCGGCGGGCCGCAAGCCCGGCGTGCAGGCAGGTCTCGTGTGTCCACCGGATGAACACGACACATCTTCCGGATGTTGGTTGCGTTAGCAAATTAAAGATCGTTAGAGAAGCGGCTGGTCACCGCGCGATAGCGGATGCGATTGCAGGCATAAGTAACTGCAAATGCACTTGCATCTGTCGCCGACATCAGGAACCATTGCTCCTAACGGAGGCAAGCTAGCTGACCTGGCCGGGTGGCTGGGGGGCCTGTGAATTGCTTCAGCAACACTGTCGGATCGAACGTGTTCGACTCGGTGCAAGCGGACCTGAGATGAGTTCATCATGAAGGCTCGGCCAGCAAGGGAAGACCTGGTTGAAGCGTACGTCCAGTACGCAGCCACGTGGCTGGGCTCCTGGCAGACCAGGCGGCGGATGCGTCGTATCCGCCGAGACCGCTGGATGCTCCCACCCAACACCACGGCATCCCCCATTCGTTGACCGCGGGCTAAACCGACAGACATCGGCTGGGCGGCGCCACCGTCCAGTCTTACCAAATAACCCCTCGCCGGATCCCGGTGAGGGGTTATTTATATGGTGCGCAATGTCAGGTGAGTGGCCAATTATCACTAACGATGCCAGTGGTGCAGGCGTTATTACGCAATAGGAATATTCGACGGCCATGCAGGGAAATTCCGTACATCCACAATTGTCGAACGAGCCGAGTTAAGCCCTCGGCCCGAGCAACGGGTTGTTGGGCTAAACGTCCCGGAGGATGTCGGTAAGCACAGCCTTCGTCCGAGTCGGTGCGGCGGCCTCCGCACACAGCCGGTCCATCACCATGAGGTAGCTGTCCACCTCGGCGGGCTTGTCCAGGTACAGCGCGCTGGTGAGCTGTTCGAGATACGCGATGTCCGGAATGTCCGGGTCGGAGATACGCAGCACGCTGAACGGCCCACCGGAGGCGGCGTGGCCCCCGGCGGTGAACGGCACGACCTGCAGGATGACGTTCGGCTCGTCGGTCAGCTCGATGAGCCGCTCGATCTGGCCGCGCATCACTCGGCTGCCACCGACCGGCCGACGCAACGCGGCCTCATCGACCACTGACCAGATGCGGGGCGGCGCGGCGCGCTCGAGCACGACTTGCCGGGTCATCCGCAGATCGACCCGCAGGTCCACCTCGGACTCCGGGGCGCCAGGGTTGCCGAGCAGGGTGACCGCGCGGGCGTAGTCCTTGGTCTGGAACAGGCCGGGCGCGAACTGCACCTGATAGTTACGAATGACCGACGCGGCCTGCTCCAGCCCGACGTACATCTCGAACCAGCTGGGCATGACCTCGCTGTACTTGTGCCACCAGCCCGGCGAGCTGGCCTGGCGGGCCAGGGCGAGGAAGCTTTCGCGCTCCGTCTCGTCCTCGACGCCGTACAGGGTGAGCAGGTCGGCGACGTCGCGCTGCTTGTAGCCCACCCTGCCGAGCTCCAGCCGGCTCATCTTCGCGTCAGACGCTCGGATGGTGTAGCCGGCGGCCTGGCGGGTGATGCCCTTGGCGTCACGCAGCCGCTTCAGCTGGGCGCCGAGCACGATGCGCAGCACCGTGGGCCCGCTGCGCGCATGACCGTTTTCCACGAGCCCGAGCGGATTGGGGTCCCGCTGAGACGCGCTCATCCACGCACCACCTCTGTGCTCATCCAAACACTCGCGGCAATACGCATGCCAGCTCCTACTATGCACTATAACACCCCGGCCCACCCGGCTGAGCGGTTCCGCGGATCCCGTACTCCCCGCCCTGGCTGACCCCGGATGGCCGGCCAACCCGTGCCGTCCCGGCAACGATGAAGGGACCACTCCAGGCACTCAGCGAATAGCACCCTTATCTCACTCCGGTGTCGGCCCGGAAGCAACCCGGTACCGCGGTGCTGACCCGTTTGGAGTAAAGGCCAACTTCATGTGAAATCTACATCTTGTGCCTTGATGCTGACGCTACCACCATATCTTGATTCTACCTAACTGTCGAAAATTGCACCACCCTGACACGTCACCCCTGGTGCCACTGGGGCGAGCGACGCTAAACGTGGTTCGAAAGTCGGCGGCCGGATGGCGAATCCGGCCGCGACACCGAACGGGTGGCTGACGGAACCCAGTGAGGTGAAGATCAACTGTTATCGGTCGGCGGAGCTTTGGGGCGACCCGCCAGCGAGGTCTCCAAAATCACGATCAGGCGCCTCTATTGACTGAGGTAGCAATAAACGTCGATTATTCCGGCTCCTCGTCGATGTCTTCGGGGCGAGTGGCGGCAACGCTGAGCACGCCGTCTATCTCGGTCAGCGAGGCGGCGAGCTCCTCGTAGCTGTCCGAGCCACGCAAGGTGATCAGCACCGAGACGTCCGGGCGGCTGTACTGGCGGGTGGTGAGCCGGGCAATCACCCAGCCGCGCACGGTGCAGGCGTTGACGATCTGGCGCAGCAGGCCTCGGCCGTCCTGATAGACGACCTGGATGAAGTGGTCGCGCGGCTTCGACCGGTTGATGTGGACCGCCAGCGGGGTGAAGCCGTAGACCACCAGGAAGTAGCCGGCGGTGGTCACCGCTGCCAGCACCGGCAGCCCGCTGCCGGCCGCCATGCCGACCGCGGTGGTCAGCCAGACCGCCGCCGCCGTGGTGAGCCCGCGCACCAGATCCCGTTTGACGAAGATCAGGCCGCCGCCGATGAAGCCGATGCCGGACACGATCTGTGCGGCCACCCGGGACGGGTCGAGCACCACGTGGTCGCCGAGCACGTCGGTGAACCCGTACTTGGACACGAGCACGATCAACGCCGAGCTGAACCCGATCAGCGTGTGCGTCCGCAAGCCCGCGCTCTTCTGCCGGTACTCGCGCTCGAGGCCGATCAGCGCGGAGAGCACCAGCGCGATGGCCAGCTCGGCGATCTGCTCCCAGCCCTGGCCGGTGGGTTCGGCGAGCGACATTCCGAAACCCTCCCCGCCGACCTGACTGCCTGGGCAAGCTATCTTCCCGCCGGCTCGTCCGGTCCGGGTGACCGGCCGCCCTCGGCGGGCGAGGGCCCCGCGTGCAGCGGCAGCAGCATTGCCGCGCCCGCGAGGACGAAATAGCCGAGGCCGACCACGTTCAGCGCCTGGTCCCACGGCGGGTACACGGCGAGATGCAGAGCATGGTAAAGCAGATGCGGGATGCTGAATACCAGCCAGGCCGCTCCGGTCAGGCGGACCAGGTAGGTGTCGGCCGCACGTGCGGCGGCACCCGCGCTGAGTGCGACAAGTGCCAGGTAGAGCGAGCCGACATCTCTGGTGAGGTGTTCGTTGTAGGGCCCGAGAATAGGAAGCCAGTGCCGGCCGGCGCCAGGAAAAGAGTCGTACCAGTAGTGCGGCGCGGCCAGCGCCCAGCCGCCGACGAACAGGCCGAGCAACGCCGTGACCAGCAGTAACCACCGTCGAAGAGAGATGCTCATGTCATCGTGGACGAAATGGCCCCGCCTGGTGCGACACCGGTAGGCCCGAAGGGTCGACCTGGCTGGTGGCTCGCCGCGCTCGACCGGCGCCGGACACTGTGCTGAACTCCCTCGGTGGTCTCGCTAAACCTTTAATGTCCCAGAATGAATCGTGGCTCACAAAGTCTTCTGGTTCCTCACCTGGCTCGTTAGCGTACCCTTCTGTGGCGCAACTCGCTTCAGTGCATTCCTTGTCCTCGGCTCGGGCGGTCCGGCGGTTCGTCCGCCAGACCGACCGGGCAATTCGAGCTGGCCGCCTATTGCCGGGAGAACTTGTCGACCTGACCGCGCCCGCGGACCGGCTGGACGTCCCGCCCGCCCGGCTGCGTAGCGCGCTGCGCGATCTCGAGGCGGAAGGCCTGGTGCTGGCCGGCGGGAACCGCCATGTCACGGTCGCGCCGCTGAACACCCGCGAGCTGGGAGACATCTTTGCGCTGCGGCGCGCCCTCGAGCCGGACATGTTGGCCAGGGCGTGCGCCAGCGGCCCGCTGGGTTCCTTCGCCGACTTCGCCCGGCTCGCCGCTGGTCGCCCGGTCGCCGACTGGCGCGATGACCAGGTATTCATCGCGTTACGGCGGGCCTACCTCGACTTCATCCGGCCGGTGGTGTCCGGCATCGAGCTCTCCGTGGCCGACGACCTGACGAGCTGCACCGAGCGGGCCAGCCGCATCGGGTTCGAGGCGGTGCAACTCGGTTCCCCCTCGGACATCGCGCTGGTGAACGCGGCCAACGAGGCACTCATCGAGGCGTGCCGGGACCGTAGCCCGGTGGGCGTGCAAGTGCGGAGTCGGCAGTTCCTCGCGCTGATCGAAGATCTCTGTTGGCACGGTGTCCGCGCGGTACGGAGCAACACCGGCTGACCCGCCGGGTCCTCAAGAGGCCCGCGCGGGGCCAACTCGTGTCCGGCCGGTCGCTGATGACGCCCTCTCCGGTCCCGCATGGTCGCGCCGCTGAGCCAAACGCGCCGGAGTCGAGAGGTGCTTCAGGAAACCCGCGATGTGCCGCCGTGCAACCCGTTCGGCCGTACAGCCGTCCGGTCGCGTCCGGGCGGAGCAGCGCGGCGCTACCTGTGGGTGCCACAGCGCTGGCGAAGGTCACGTCCGCCCGCGCGAGCGCCTCGCCGATCGGGACGCTGTCCAGCACGGCCAGTGCCTGCACCGCCCCGGGTGTGTCCATTGCCAGGCGCATCGCCACGTAGCTGCCCCGGTCGTGGCCCACCAGCGCGAACCGATCGTGCCCCAGCCCGCGCATCAAGACCACAAGGTCAGCGGCCATCGCCCGTTTCGAGTGCGCCGCATGGTCGGCGGTCACCGGCGGTTTCGACGACCGCCCGTACCCACGCAGGTCAGGGCAGACGACGGTGTAACCGGCCGGGGCGCGACGCGGTGCCACGTGGTGTGCGTGCGCGGATGCCCGTGCAACAGCAGCACCGGCAGCCCGTGCCCACCGCTGCGGCCGTGCAGCACAATGCCGTCCCTGACCTCACGGTCCCACTCACTGAACCCCTCGAACACTCCTCGATCCCGCCCGCCCCCCGATTCTGGTGCCGGACAGCCGGCCGGGGCGTGGCTTCGCACTGCTCGTCGGCCGCGGTGACACCATTGGTTACCGCTGGTTCGGGAAACTGTGGTGTCCTCGTGGGACGCCCCGGACCCCGGTAATCTTCTTCCGGCCGCTGTGGGCGCCTGCTCCAGGCAATTCGAGGCCGTCCTGACCAGCGGTCAGCGACCCGGTTCCGGTGAGTGACCGAGAATGGGGCACCGACGTGACTTCGGCCCCGTACAGCGCCACCCTGCCCATTCAGCCGAGCCCATTTCAGCCGAGCCCAACTCGGCCGGCCCGCCTGCCGACGAAGTCGGGTTGCGGCTCAAGCCGCGGCATGCGCACGGGCCAGCCGCGAGGGGCTATGTGGACGGTGCGTGGTGGTCCCGGCTCCCCGAGCGGGAATGCCGAGCCCGGATCACCGCCGACGCGCCGGTCAACGGGCACAGTGTTACTCCGGCCGGACAGTCGCTCACCGTTCTGGAGTCGGTACTTCCCGCCGCGTCGCCCACCGACGAGACGAGCTGATACGCGTCCCCGCTCCCCGCGGTGGCCATTCGGGTAGGGAACTTCAACCGTGGCCGCCTCGGCGGGGCGGGCGGGTAATGTCGCAGGGTATGACGGATCAGAGCGTCAGCGAGCAGGCCCGCGAAGCCGTGCTCAGGGCGATCATCAAGGCCGCTCCGATCGCTGGTAGCAGCCCGGCCGGAATCCGCGACCTCGCCGAGGCTTACGCGCTCCTGGAACGAAACCTCGTTCCCAACGCCGGTGTGGTGAAGAACAAGACGTGACCCGGCCAGCGTCGTCCCGGCGGAGTCAGCCCTTCTCCGACTCCGGGTCGACCCGGAGTCGGAGCATTCCGCAGGCGGGCGTTCGAGCCTGCCTCGTCCCCGGCGATCGCCCACCCGGGTGCCGCCGACTCCGGACCGTCGGGATCGAGGTCAGCGCAGGTTGAGGCCCCCGTCGAGCAGGACGACTTCGCCGGTGAGGTAGCCGCTGTCGACGATGGACGTGACGAGCTGCGCGACATCGTCGGGTTGGGCCGCGCGCCGCATCGGCGAAGCCTCCCGCCAGAGAGTGCGGGCGTCGGTCCAGCCTTCGGTCATGGCCGTCTCGACCAGGCCGGGGGCGACCGCGTTCACCCGGACTTTCGGACCGAGCGCGGCAGCAAGCAGCTTCGTGACGTGGTTGAGCGCCGCCTTGCTCGCCGCGTAAGGGATCGAGCTGCCCTTGGGGCGGACACCGGCGTGGCTGGTGATGTTGACGATGCAACCACCACCGGCGCGCGGCGACTCGCGCAGCGCCGGCGCCGCGGCGGTGCAGAGCACCCACGGGGCGATGAGGTTGACCTCGAGCAGCTGCCGCCAGATTGCCGGGGTGGCGGCGGCGAGGTCGACATGGGGTATCGGCCAGCTCAGCCCGGCGTTGTTGACCAGGACGTCCAGCCGCCCGTGCGCGGACAGCGTGCGCTCGACCAGCTGCGTGGCGGCGTCCTCGTCGGCAAGGTCGGCCTGCAGGTAGCTGCCGTGCAGCTGTTCGGCGAGGCGGAGGCCGGCCTCGCGGCTGCTCCGGGAGTGCACCACCACCGCGATCCCGTCAGCGGCCAGCCGCCGCGCGGTTGCCTCCCCGATGCCGGAGGACGACCCGGTCACCAACGCCACCGGCCGCCCCGCGTTCATCGTCACAGCGTGCCACAGGGCTGGCGCCCGTCGGGGGTTCGGCGGGTGGTGCCAGATGCGCAGGGTGGCGACGCGGGTGTAGCCGTTTTCGGAGGGCGGCGGCCAGGTAACCACCGTGTTCGTAGCCGACAGTTGGCAGGGTGGGAAAGTGGCTGGTGGCACTGGTCAGGGCGTTTGACCAGGCTCCGTCCAGATCGTGGTCGACGGCGAACAGGCTCGAGATCCGACGACCGACTGGCTCCCGTTCGGGACGGCGCCGGCCGCTCAGCTGTGGTTGCCGAAGCGCTTGAAGCGGATGTCGTGGCTGCGCAGGTAGGTCTGCAGGCCGGCGTCCTGCACCGGGATCAGGTGCGCGTCGCGGCCGGACTCGTTGTGGTGCGAGTGCCACTTGCCGGGCGGGGTGACGAACGCGCCGCCGGGCTGCCAGTCGACCCGCTTCGGGTTCTTGACCTCGCCCTGCTCGTCCAGCTCGTCGCCGAGCAGGGTGTAACAGCCCGGCTGGCAGTCCAGGATCAGGTCCAGCGCAACCGACTGGTGTCGGTGCGGCTTCTGCACCTGCTCGTCGGGCAGCAGGCCGAACATCGCCCACAGGGTGTGCGTGATGGTCAGGGTCTGCTCCTCCTCGGCGTTCGACAGCAGCACGCTGACCCGGTTCTTGGCGTTCGAGCCGGGCACCTCGGCGATCTTGGTGAGCTCCTCGACGGCGCGGGAGCGCGGGAAGATCGTCGGCCGGAACCGGGGTGTCGTGGCGTCCGCGCCGAGGAAGCGCAGCAACGGGCCGTCGTGCACCCAGTACATCGCCGCGTCGTCCTGCGCGTGGAAGGTGGCAGGGCTGCCGGCGGGCAGCGTGATGAAGTCACCCTTCGTCCACCTGATCAGCGAGCCGCTGACCACCGCGAAACCGCGTCCGGAAATCACGTAGTACAGCTGGGAGGTGGCGTTGACCTCGGTGTGGATCTTCTCGCCGCCCCGGATTCGGACGAAGTTCGCGAGCAGGCCGGGGCTGGTGGCCGCGCCGGAGCTGATGCCAAGCGGCTCGGACAGGTCCAGCGGCACTATCCGGGTCTCGCCGCCGGCGTACAGCTCCGGGCCGAACCGCTCGGCCGGCACCCCCGGGGTGTAGCCGAGCCCGACCGGGTCGGCGGCCTGGGTGTACTCGAAGTACCGGGCATCGGCCGTCCAGTCCTCGAATCGGCCTTCGAAGCCGTACTCGGCGACGTTGACCGGCTCGGCGGGCTCGGTCGGATCCAGCTCGGTGAGCTGCCGAGGGTCGGTTGCCTCGGCGGTGTCGATAGCCAACTCGTCCTCCAACGGATCGCTTGCGTATCACCTACCCCCTGCCCATCGCCGATAACCGACTATTTCTTCTGCCGGCGGCTGCCGCCGTGCCAGTCCTGCGCCGTGCCGACCTCATCGGCGCGCACGCCGAACGCGGCCAGCTGTGGTTTCTCCCGCAGGCTGCGCTTGAGCTCGGCGAAGCCGGGCAACGACGCCAGCCCGACCACGTGGTTCCACAGCAGCGCGGCCTGCTCCTCGTCCGGCAGACGGCTGATCACCGGGCCGAAGAACGCCACCCCCTCGGGCGGCTGGAAGTGCAGGATCGGGGTGCCGACGTCCTTGCCGGTCAGCCCCAGTACCTCGTCGGTCTCGGCCTGGATCTCGGCGTCCCATGAGGGCTCGTCCAGCGCCTCGGCCAGCGACGAAGGCAGTCCGGCCTCGGTCAGGATCGGCTCGACGAACTCCCGGGTGCCGCGCCGCTCCCGGGTCTTCGCTGGATTGTCCGCGCCGGGGCCTGTTCGCGCTCGAAGATGTGCGCGCCGTACGCGGCATAGAGCGGCGCCACGGCTTCCCGCCCGTGCTCCGCCCTGGTCCGCGCGGCCACCCGCAGCAGCCGCAGCCCCGCGGTGTGGCCGGCCTCGTACTCCGGCGGGAAGTGCGCGTCGTAGTCGATGTGCGCGTTGAGCTGGCGCGCCACCATGCGCACCCACTTGCTGGTCATCCAGGCAAACGGGCACACCGGGTCGAAGTAGAAACGGACATCGGCGTTTGCCATGCTGTCTCCCACGGGGTCACGCCGTCGCGGCCGGCGAGTGGTCGCGCACGTAGCGGACCAGTCCGGCGACGTCGTCGGGGACGAGCCGCCCGATGGCGCCGCTTGAGTACACGCTGACGACAACCTTCCCGGCCGGGTCGAGGACGAAGCCGGTGGACTGCAGGTACACCGGGTCGCCGGAGTTAAGCAAGGGCATCGCGGTTCTCCTTCACAGTGGCCGGAGGCGGTGCCGGACGGGACCGCCCGGTAAGTAGGCGTCGTATCCGCCCAGGTTCTTACCGCGCGCCCGCGGTAAGACACCGCCGCCGCGTGCCGCTAACCATCAGCTGAAGGTTCAAGAGCATTCAGCCGAACGGATGCGGCTGACTCCCTCGCCGTCCCGCTCGGCGCCAACCGTTGAGGAGACCGCAGTGGTAACTGACTTCGCCGGCAAGACCGCGCTGATCACCGGGGCCGGGCGCGGCATCGGGCGGGCTCTCGCGCTCGGGCTTGGCGGCGCCGGGGCCCGGGT
>DASYBQ010000139.1:0-30525 GCA_036500625.1 Pseudonocardia sp.
GGCCCCCACCACTCGCTGTGTGCAGTGGTCAAACCATTATGTGCCGTCCAGCGGAGCAACCGGCCTCGGTTCCGCGGAGCCACCCGGAGAGCACCGCGACCGTGCCCGCCGCGCGGGACGCGGGCATCACCCTGCTCGACACTGGCGACTGGGCTCGGCCGATCAGGTTGTGACGCGGCGGGCGTTGTGGATGGGGAACGAGTTGACGGGTGAGATTTTTACCGGCTTGCCGGGCTCCGAAGCGTGCAACACCATTCCGTTGCCGAGGTACATGCCGACGTGGCTGACCGGCGTGTAGTAGAAGACCATGTCCCCGGGTCTGAGGTCTTTGAGCGCCACCGGATTGCCGACCTGTGACTGTTCGCCGGAGGTACGAGGCAGCAGGATGCCCAGCTGCCAGTAGGCCCACTGCATGAGGCCGGAGCAGTCGAACGCGTACGGGCCGTTGGCGCCCCACACGTAGGGCATACCGAGCCTGGTGGCCGCGTACCTCAGCGCGAGGGCGGCGCTCCGGCTCCCTGCCGGGCCGGCGATCGGCACTCCGCCGATGCGCGAGGGCAGAGACAGCGCGGACTGGGTGCGGCGGTCGAGGCCGGTGGTGCGGGAGAGTGCGGCGATCTCGTTGGCATTCGCGTGGTGCAGGTCGGTGGCCATTACGGTGCCGCCCCCGACGCCGGGGGCGGACAGCGCAGACACCCGCCGGGCGTCCACCGGAGCGGAGTCGGGTGCCGCGAGCGAGGCCGCCGCCTCGGTAGACCCGACGATGTGCGCGACCGACCGGCTGTCGTCGAGGCCGGGGAGCTGTATCGCGGGAAACGTGCCGGTGACGGTTGCGGCGGCCGCGCCCGCGCCCGCCGCCGCGGCGGCGGCGAGGGCGAACGCGGACCGCCCCGGCGCTATCGTCGCCACACCACCCGGGCCGGAGGCAGCCCGGGCGAGGGTCTCACTGACCGAACGTCCGCCACTGGACGCGCCGTGACGCGCGCGGTGTGTGCTCATACGACGACTCCGCGTCCACACGGCGCGTGAGCGGGGAGCGAAGCGCCGCGTCCCCACCTTCGCTGGTCGGCCGGCGCCCGAGGGAGCGGCCGGTTGGTGGGGTGACGAACCGGCCAGGCGCACTAGCCGGCGGAGCACCGGCTAGCCGACGCGGACTTTAGACCAAACGGTGGATCGGGTGGCAGTCACCACCCCCTAACACGCCGACTTCTCGCGCAACGGGCTCAGTCGGGCAGGTGCTCCGGGTCGTTCTCGTAGAGCCAGTGCAGCGCCTCCGTGGTGCGCGAGCGGGCAAGGCCCTCGTCGCGCAGCTGCTGCTCCGGCCCGTCGGCCAGGTGGAACGAGGTGTTGTTCGCCCAGGACAGCCGCTGGATGCGCGCGGTGTGCGGCTGGCGGGCCACCTCGTAGCGGGTCAGCGCGGAAGCCGGGTCGCCGGTGTTCTGCCGCAGGCAGGCGGCCAGCGCGGCCGCGTCCTCGAGTGCCTGGCCGGCGCCCTGGGCCATGAACGGCAACATCGGATGGCAGGCGTCGCCGAGCAGCGTGCTGCCGGCGGTGGACCAGCGCGGCAGCGGGTCGCGGTCGTAGAGCGCCCAGCGGTAGACCGGCCCGGTGACCGCGTCCAGCAGCGCCCGCACCCCCGGTGACCAGCCGTCGAAGTGTGTGCGGAGATCGTCGAGCGCACCGAGCGCGGTCCACGACTCGGCGCTGGAGATCGGCTCCGGCACCACCGCGACCAGCTGCAGGTAGCGGCCGCCGGCGCCCACCGGGTAACAGGTCAGATGCCGCCCCGGCCCCAGCCAGCTGCGCAGCACCGGCTCGGTGCCGGCCGGCAGCGCCTCCCAGGGCAGGATCGCCCGGTAGGCCACCATCCGGGAGTAGCGGGCCGGGCCGTCGCCGAGGGTGGCCGCGCGCACCATCGAGTGGATGCCGTCCGCGCCGACCACGATGTCGGTGTCCTCGACGGTGCGGTCGGCCAGGCGGACCTCGTTGCGGTCGCCGATCAGCACGTCGGTGGCCGAGGCGCCGAGCCGCACGGCCCCCTCCGGCAGGCCGGAGGCGAGCAGCTCGACAAGTTCGGGCCGGTACACCGTGTAGTAGGGCGAGCCGTAGCGGCGCTCGGCGTCACCGGCCAGGTCGTAGTCGCTGAGCACTTCGTCGTTGGCCCAGCGCAGCAGCCGGAAGGACCGGGGCGTGACACCTATCTTGTCCAGCCCCGCACCGAGACCGAGCCGGCGCAGCACCCGGGTTGCGTTCGGGCCGAGCTGCACCCCGCCACCGATCTCGCCGAAGGCCGCCTCACGCTCCAGGGCCAGCACGTCGAACCCGGCCAGCCACATGCTGCGGGCCGCGGCCAGCCCACCGATACCTCCGCCCACCACGACGACGCGCATGTCGTGCTCCTTCTCCGACCATCATCGTTCCCTCAGCGACGGTAGGCGACGCTGCTCACCCTGACGAGCGGGCGTTACGACTCGGTTGAGAGACTGGGATGCGTGACAACCTCGACGAGCCCGACCACCCTGGAGATTCCCGCCGACCTCAAACCCTCTGACGGCCGCTTCGGCTGCGGCCCGTCGAAGGTCCGGCCAGAGCAGCTTAGCGCCCTGGTGCGCGACGCCCCCGGCGTGCTGGGCACCAGCCACCGCCAGAAGCCGGTCAAGTCCCTTGTCGGCAGGGTCCGCGAGGGTCTGACCGAGCTGTTCTCGCTGCCGGATGGCTATCAGGTGGTGCTGGGCAACGGCGGTACCACGGCTTTCTGGGACGCGGCCGCGTTCGGCCTGGTGCGCGAGCGGTCGCTGCACCTGACCTACGGGGAGTTCTCCTCGAAGTTCGCCTCGGTCACCAAGGGGGCCCCGTTCCTGGCCGACCCGGTGGTGGTCTCGGCCGAGCCCGGCAGCGCCCCGGAGCCGACGACCGACGAGTCCGTCGACCTCATCGCCTGGGCGCACAACGAGACCTCCACCGGTGTCGCGGTGCCGGTGACCCGCCCGTCCGGCGCGACCGGTGCACAGCTGGTGGCGATCGACGCCACGTCCGGCGCCGGCGGCCTGCCGGTCGACATCACCGACACCGACGTCTACTACTTCGCGCCGCAGAAGTGCTTCGCCTCCGACGGCGGCCTGTGGATCGCGCTGATGAGCCCGGCCGCGCTGGCGCGGGTCGCCGAGATCGGCGCGAGCGACCGGTGGGTGCCGGAGTTCCTTTCGCTGACCACCGCGGTGGACAACTCCGGCAAGGACCAGACCTACAACACCCCTTCGGTGACCACCCTGTACCTGTTGGCCAACCAGATCGAGTGGATGCTCGGGCTCGGCGGGCTGCCCGGCTGCGTGCGGCGCACCGAGGACTCGTCGCGGCGGCTCTACGCCTGGGCGGAGAAGTCCCCGTTCGCCACCCCGTTCGTCACGGATCCGGCGCACCGCTCACAGGTCGTGGGCACCATCGATTTCAACGACTCGGTCGACGCAGCCACGGTGGCCAAGACGCTGCGCGCCAACGGCATCGTGGACACCGAGCCGTACCGCAAGCTGGGTCGCAACCAGTTGCGCATCGGCATGTTCCCCGCCGTCGAGCCGGCCGACGTCACCGCGCTGACCGAGTGCATCGACTGGGTGGTCGAACGCCTCGGCTGACCCGCCCTCGTGTCTTTTCCACCGGCTACACTCCGTGTCGACGTGATCAGGCTTGGCTGGTCCGAGGTGGTGCGGCGCGCCTCCCCCACGGGGAAACCGGCAGCGACTAACGTCACTCGGACGAGCGTAGGGGCGAGCGGAGGGTTCGATGCGCGCGCTGCGGGTCGTCGGGTACGACGAGGAGGGCGTCGTCATCCTCGAAGACCCGGACCGGCGCGAACGGTTCACCGTCCCGGCCGACGAACGCCTTCGGGCCGCCGCGCGCGGTGACGTCCAACGACTCGGTCAGATGTCGATGGAGACGGAGAGCCAGTTGCGACCACGTGAGATCCAGGCCCGCATCAGGGCAGGCGCGTCCGTGGAGCAGGTGGCCACGGCCGCCGGCGTGCCGCACCAGCGCATCGAGCGGTTCGCTTACCCGGTGCTGTTGGAGCGTTCCCGGATCGCGGACCTGGCTCGGCGGGCCCACCCGGTGCGCGAGGACGGGCCGGACGTGCGCACCCTGGACGAGATCGTCGCGCACACCTTCGGGCTGCGCGGCCAGGAGTACGAGCACGCCGAGTGGGACGCCTGGCGCGGCGACGACAACAAGTGGGTCGCCGCGCTGAGCTGGCGGGTCGGCCGCTCGGACATCAGGGCGCTCTGGGGCTACCAGCCCGGTTCGCATGGCGGCACGGTGAGCGCGCTGGACGAGCACGCCACCGACCTGGTCGACGGCCAGCTCTCCCGGCCGCCCCGCCGGCTCGGCCCGGTCATCGACTTCAGCAAGCCGGACGCCGGCCATCCCGACATCGAGGAGGCCCCGGAGCAGCCGGGGGCCGGTGGCGAGCCCCTCGGCCGGACCGGCGGCGAACGGCCCGGCTCCAGCCGCACCGCGGCAACCAGCGCCCCGGGTGCCTCGCGGGCCACAGCGGGCGGCTCGGGCGGCGCCGGACAGGACCCCGGCCGCCGCGCCACCAAGACCACCACCGGGCGCGGCGCCACCGGTGCCCGGTCCGCGCCGGCCGCCGAGCGCTCGGCCCCCTCGGCCCAGACCGAAGAAGAGACCACCGACACCCCGGCCTCGGCCGACTCGGCCAGCTCCGCGGCGACCGCGAAGCGCGGCGGCCGCAAGAGCAAACCGGTGATGCCCTCCTGGGAGGACGTGCTGCTCGGGGTGAAGTCCCAGCGCAACTAGATGAGCCGCCAGCGCACGACGAAGAGCGTGGGGTGCTCTGGCGGCTCTCGTGAGTGATGAGTGGCCCTATAGCGGGCCTAATCAAATCAGCAGACCCAGCCAGGCCAGTATGAGTCCCGCCGTGATGCCGTAGGAGATCCAGCGCCAGAACGGCACCGCCCGCAGCAGCCAGATGGTCGGTGCCAGCCCGATGCCGACCAACGCGTTCGCCGGAACCCACAGCCAGCGGTACTCCGCGCGCAGCACCGCGGTCAGGATCAGCACCAGCGCCGCCGTGACCGCCGCGACGAAACCGGTGACCGCCAGCCCGGTGGCCCACGGCGTCGGCTCACCGGCGGCCGGCTCCGCCTCCGGGTACGGCACCACCCGGCACACCGCGCCGCTGACCGGGTCGACGTACTCCACCGGCCCGGCCCGCACGGCGGCAACCAGCACGGCGAGCTGCGCGCCCCGGCGGCTGACCGCCACCGCGTCCGGGTCGGCGCTGTCGAGGGGATTTAGCATGCCGGCCACCCAGGCCCACTGCTGCAGCGCGTGCGCCACCTCGTCGGGCAGCGCGGCGGTGTCCTCGAGTGCCTCCAGCGGCGTCTCGCCGAGTAACACCCGCCCCTCGGACGCAGTCAACCGCACCCGCGTCAGGGTAGTGCGGCGTGGAAGGCCAATGCGGCGGCGGTCGCCACGTTCAGCGAGTCCACCCCGTCCGACATCGGGATACCCAGCCACTCGTCGGCGGCGGCCAGTGCCTGTTCGGTCAGCCCCGGGCCCTCGGCGCCGAGCAGCAGCGCGATCCTCGCGCCGGACAGCCCGGCGGCCGTGAGTGCTCGCGCGCCGGGCCGTGGGGTCAGCGCCAGCAGCCGCCGCCCACCTCGGCGCAGCAGTCGCGCCGCGTCCGGCCACGGCCCCGGCAGCGCGGCGAACGGCACCCGCAGCACATGTCCCATGGAGACCCGGACACTGCGCCGGTACAGCGGGTCGGCGCAGCGCGGCCCGAGCAGCACCCCGCCCACCCCGAGCGCCGCCGCGTTGCGGAACAGCGCGCCAAGGTTCTCGTGGTCGTTGAGCCCTTCCAGCACCGCCAGCACCCGGGCCCCGGCGACGAGCGCGGCCACCGAGGGCGGCGCGGCACGGTCGGCCACCGCGAGTACCCCTCGGTTCAGGTGGAACCCGACCACCTCGGCCATCAGCTCGGCGGCCACCGAGTACACCGGCACCGCCGCGCCGGCCAGCTCCGGTGCCAGCTCGGCCAGTCGGGCCGCCGTGCCGAGCAGCGCGCGCACCGGGTATGGCGAGTCGAGCAGCCGCCGGACCACCACGACACCCTCCGCGATGACCAGGCCCCGCCCGCCCGGCCGGTCCGGTCGACGGTCCGAGGCGGTCAGGTCGCGGAAGTCGTCGAGCCGGGGGTCCGCCGGGTCCAGCACGGTCATCACGCAAGCCACCGGTGCATCGTCGCAGCCGGCCGCCGATGGTGTGCCGCGTCACCGGGAGTGTCGGAACTATGCCGGACGCCGGGGAGTTGTCTCTCGGGGCCGCGCGAGGCCCAGCTCGCGCGGTCCAGCTATTGCGCTATTGCGCAGCGGTCTCATCCGGACAGCCGTAGCGGGCGGGGCGGCGTTGTGTAACGGTGATAGGCCCGCCCGGAATCCGGCAAGACGCGGCTGAGAACGCCGAGACGAGGAGGGCCGAGTGGGCCGAGACGTGGCCCGGCAATCATTCACCCGACGCGAGCGGCAGCAGTATCGCGGCAGGGTCCACCGCTGTCTGAATGCCTTGGCGATGATGCTGCGCGAGGGAGCCTTCGCCGGCGACGTCGAAGCCACCATCGGTCTCGAGGTTGAGCTCAACCTGATCGACCACCGGTTCGAGCCGGCCATGCGCAACACCGCCGTACTCGACGGGGTGGACACCCCCGAGCTGACCTCGGAGCTCGGCCGGTGGAACGTTGAGCTCAACCTGCCGCCCCGCTCGCTGCCGGGCGAGCAGGTCCGCTACCTGGAGAACCACCTGCTCGACCTGATCTCCCAGATCGAGAAAAAAGCCGAGACGGTGGGCGCGAAGGTGCTGGCCATCGGCATCCTGCCCACGCTTTCCGAGGACGACCTGACCACCGACCTGCTCTCGCCGTCCAACCGGTTCGCGGTGCTGAACGAACAGATCCTGTCTGCGCGGGGCGAGCCGGTCCGGCTGGACATCGACGCCACCGGCACCGCGGCGGACCAGGACAACGAGCAGACGTTCGCCACCGCCGGTACCGGCCTCGGCGGTTTCGGCTGGTCCGACGGCGCCCGGGCCGACCAGGACGGCAACGAGCCGGCCGCTGGGCGCTGGCACCGCGACACCGCGGTGGGCGCGGGGGATCGCTGTGCGGTGCCCGCCGAGCGGCTGCAGATGGACTTCGACTCGATCGCCCCGGAAGCCGCCTGCACCTCGCTGCAGTTGCACCTGCAGGTCCCGCCGGATGCGTTCGCCGCGAACTGGAACGCGGCGCAGAGCGTGGCCGGCATCCAGTTGGCTGTGGGTTCCAACTCGCCGTTCCTGCTGGGCAGGCGGTTGTGGGCGGAAACAAGGGTTCCGCTGTTCCTGCAGGCCACCGACGTACGCACGCCCGAGCTGCGCAACCAGGGGGTGCGGCCGAGGGTCTGGTTCGGCGAACGCTGGATCAACTCGATCTTCGAGTTGTTCGAGGAGAACGTGCGCTACTTTCCCGGTCTGCTGCCGGTGGCGGGCACCCAGGACCCGCAGGTCGAGCTGGCCGAGGGTCGGGTGCCGACGCTGGAGGAGCTGCGGCTGCACAACGGCACGATCTGGCGGTGGAACCGGCCGATCTACGACGTGGCCGACGGCATGCCACATCTGCGGGTGGAGAACCGGGTGCTGCCAGCCGGGCCGAGCGTGCTGGACATGATCGCGAACGCGGTGTTCTTCTACGGCCTGCTGCGGGTGCTCACCGAGCAGGACCGGCCGGTCTGGGCGAACATGCCGTTCTCCGCCGCCGAGGAGAACTTCATGCGCGCCGCGCGCGACGGCATGGACACCACCCTTTACTGGCCGGACGACGGCTGGATCGCGCCGGACCAGCTGGTGCTGCACCGGCTGCTGCCGATGGCCGCCGACGGCCTGGCCAACTGGGGTGTCACGGACGCGGTGTCCGGCCGCTACCTCGACGTCATCGAGCGGCGCTGTGCGACCAGGCGCACCGGCTCGGCCTGGCAGGTGCACACGGTGGGCGCGCTGGAAGAGGCCGGCGCCGACCGCCCCGCCGCGCTGCGCGGGATGTTGGAGCGCTACCTGGACGGCATGACCTGCAACGCCCCCGTGCACACCTGGCCCCTCCCCCGCTGACCCACCGCTGCCCCGGCCGGGCAAGGCGCGACCCGACGGTGTCAAGGGGCCGAGTGAGAACGTTCGCGATCGCAAATGGTCGGTGGGTTCGGGATATGCGGGCTGGGGCTCGTCCATATAGTCAGCTTTGGCCGGCCTGGTGACGGATCGTGTCAGCTAGGACCGGCAGTGGTTGCAGAGTGTAGCGTTATTCGCTCATAATGCCGTTATAGCGACAATGCGTGACCGGGGGAGGCCCGCAATGTTCCGGCGCAGGCGCGAGGAGACCTCCTACCGGCCACCCGCGTCCAGCGCATGGTGGGCCGACCGGGCGGACGGCGAACCGCCCTTCGACCCGAGCTACCCCGCAGGTCCACATCCCGAGGGCCAATATCCCGAGGGCCAGTACGCGGCCGCTCACTACTCCGCCGGCCGGTACTCCGGCGGTCGGTACCCCGCGGCTGGGGCGGCGGACCAAGCGCCGCCGTTGCCGTCGTCCGACCCGTTCGGCGGCTGGCCGGCCTTCGGTGCCGACGGTGGCGACCCTACCGACGCGGTGATCGGCCAGCCGGATCCGACGGCGGGCTGGTCGGTCCCCTCGGCACTCGGCTTCCCGTACGGCCAGCCCGCCGGCCCTGGCGGCTACGGCGTTGGTCCCGGCACCCGGGCCGATCCGTTCCAGCCGAGCACCGGCTCGCCGATCCCGCCGACCAGCTCGGGCCCGCCAGGCAGCTCGGGCCCTCGGGCCGGCTCGCGGCCGACGCGGGCCGGCTCCCCGCCGACGGCAGGCTCGACGCCGTCAGCGCGGGTTCCGGGATCGTCCGGTTTCGCCGGCGGGCCGCTCGCCGGTTTCCCCGCCGAGTCGCCCGATCTCGCCCAGGTACCGGACCCGGCGTTGGCACCGACTCCACCGATCGCCACCAGCGCGGCGTTCGTCCCGCCGCCGGACGTCACCGAGGCGGCGGAGCCGGACGAGTGGTTGCCGTTGCTCACCCACGAGGAACAGCGGGTCCAGGCTGAGCTTGCCCAGCTCACGCCGGCCGGGATGGGCGAGGAGCCCGGCTGGCGGCCACCCCCGGCCCAGCTCAGGCGACCGGGCACCGGCCGGCCGGCCCGCAACGGAAAGCGCCGAGCGACCCGCCTCGGCAAGACGCCGGGTCCGACCACATCGACCCCGCCAAGGCAGAGTCCGCCGGACCATGAGTCCGTGCCGGCCCCGCTGTTCGCGTCGGACGAGCCAGCCACCGGCTCCTGGTACGAGCAGCCCGTGTCGACCAACGGGACAGCCTGGGTGCCGGCAAAGGGCATCGAGGACTCGGTGCAGCCGCTCGGCGGCCCTTCGACCGGGCCGGCGAACTGGCCCGACCCGGTCCGGCCGCCGGACCCGATGGCGGCCGCCGCGCTGGCCGGCGCGTTCGCCGCCGACTACCTGTCCTGGGACGAGGCCAACCCGATGCGCCGAGGCGAGGTGCTCACCCAGTACCTGCCCTCCGACGTGACCGGCTCGGTGGCGGCGGTGGCGCTGCTCGGCTGGTCCGGCAAGGGCCGGCAGCGCTCCGAGTTCGCGCTGCCCGGCGCGGTGTCACTTGACGAGGAAGGCCGGCTGGTCGTGGACGTCCGGGTCCGGGTCACCCCGTACCGCCCGGTCGGCCAGTCCGCCGAGCCGGCCAGTGCGCCGGGTGACGAGCTGGAGGTGGCCGGGGTGCCCTCGGTCGCTCCTGCCCCCACCGCGCGGGGCTGGAAGAGCCTCGACTCGCACTGGATCCGGCTGGCGGTGCCGGTGGTCAGGGAGCACGGGCGCCTGGTGGTGGACACCTGGGACGAACAGCCCGGCGATGGCTCGGCCCGGCCGGACGGCGAACTGGCCGACGCGGGCGAATGCCACGACCAGTCGACCGCGCACTCCGTGCAACCGCACATCCAACACAACGACCGGCCGAATGTGGACCAGCCCTCTGACGCCTCGGCCTCGGCGTCCGCCTCCCCGACCTCGGCATCAGCTGACCGGACATCCGCCGGCCCCCGACCCGCGGGCGCCAGGGCGGACACCGAGGGCTCGCCGACCCCAGCCGCCGCAACACCGCCTACCGCGAGCCGGGCCACCGGCGGCACGACTCCTCGGCGCACCACCGGCGCCCAGACCCCCGGCGGCCGGGTCAAGCCGAACACCACCGGCGCCAGGGCCACCCGAGCCGCGCGCGGCTCAGGGAAGTCCCGCCCGTCGGCCGGGAGCAGCCGGTGAGCCGGCTGCGCGCGCCGAGGATCGCTGGGGTCGCCGGCGGGGCGGGGACCAGCACCGTGGCCGCCGCGCTGCGCGGCTACGACCAGGGCCGTGCCGTGGACGAGGGATTCGAGGTGCTGACCTGTCGCTGCACCGGTGACTCGCTGCACGCCGCCGCTACGGTGATCTCCTGGCTGGCCGCCAACAGTCGGCCTCGCCCGGTGCTGGCCGTCACCTGCGACGGCCCGGTGCCGGCGCGGGGTCCGCTGCGCGCCCGGCTGCGGATGATCGAGCCGCAGGTCGCCGGGTTGGTCGTGCTGCCCTTCGTTGCGCACTGGCGAGAGCTGACCGACCCGCGCCGGGAGGCCGCCGCGCTGGCCGAGTACCCGGCCGCGCGGCTACCCAAGACGCTGCGCGGCTACGGCGAGGCGGTCGCCGCGCTGGCCGAGGCGGTGCTGCGCTCCGGCCTGCTCCAGCAGCCCGGCTCATCCGGCTGGCCCAACCGGCCAAGTGCCTGCGAGCACCCCAGCATGCCCAACCAGCCGGGGCAGTTCGGGCGGCCGTTCCGGCCAGATCTCGCGGTTGCGCCGGCGCTGCCCCTCGGTGGTGCCCGCCCGAGGACCCGCGACCCGACCGCGCGGCGAGCCGTGAGCCGCACCGAGGGGTACCTGCCCGCGAAGCGCCGAAGCCCCGCCCAGTGAGGTAGCTGGGCGGGGCTTCGATCTGTTCCCGAACTGACGCGCCGCTCCCACCACGAAGCGACATGATTTAAGTTAGCCTACCCTTTGTTCAAGTGCAAGCCTCCGCACGGCTGACCGCCGGACGAGAGGCAGTGGCCAGCACCGATCCCGCGATGATTAACCCGAAGGAAGCAACGACCGCCGGAGTCAGCGGCTCGCCAAGCACCAGGAGTGCCCGGTGCCCACCTCCCGGATCAGCGCGAAGAACGTCACGAACGCCGCCGAGGTGCACACCACCGCCAACGCCGCGGCCACCCCGGTGCGCGGGAACACCAGCACAGCACCGATACCTCACCGACCGCGACCCTGATGAACAGGTACGGGACACCCCACACCAGGCACATCACGCTGAACAGCAACCAGCCGCGCCGACTCACACCGCCACCCTTCCCACCACAGCCCTCACCCACTTCTGCCGCGGTTCCGCTGAACCGCTTCAACCCATTTGCCGAGGTTGCGCGGAACCACTCTCAGGCCGATCGGCACCGCTGCGCGCCGAACCGGTCCCGCTGCTTGCGCCTTTGATGCGGGTGAAAGGCACTTCGGCGCACGGCACACAGAGCCACGCGGGCCACGCGCCCGGCGGCGGCTAGCTCGGGTCGGGTTGGGGCGCGTGGGGACCGGGCTCGACAGTGCGGCGGCGCAGCACCACGCGAAGCACCAGCCACACCACGAGCGCGGCGACCACCGACGCGGCGCCGCCGAACACCGTCGGCGCGCGGCCGCCCAGCTTCTCGCCGAGCAACCCGAGCAGCGGCGCACCGATCGGCGTGCCGCCAAGGAACAGCAGCATGTACAGCCCCATCACCCGCCCGCGCATGACCGGCGCGATGGACAGCTGCACGCTGGAGTTGGCCGCGTTGGTGAACACCAGCGTGGCCACACCGGTCGGCACCAGCAGGACCGCGGTCGTCGCCACCGTGGGCATCAGGCCGGCCGCGGTCTCCAGCACCCCGAGCGCCAGCGCCGCGCCGAGCACCACCCGCAGCCGGGGGCGGCCTACCCGCCGCGCGCCCACCGCCGCGCCGAGCAGCGAGCCGACCGCGACGACCGTGGTCAACACCCCGTAGCTCTCCGGTCCGCCGTGGAACACGTTGCGGGCCAGCAGTGGCAGCGTCAGGAAGAAGTTGATGCCCAGCGTGGACACCAGGAACACCAGTGCGAGCACGCAGATCAGCACCGGGCGGCCGGCCACGTAGCGCAGTCCCTCGCGAAGCTGCCCCCGGGCCCTGGGCAACCGTGTGGAGCGGAACAGCTTCGCCGGGTCCATCGCGGCCAGCCCGCCGATCACCGCGACGAAGCTCGCCGCGTTGAGCAGGAACACCCAGCCGGTGCCGATCGCCGCGATCAGCAGGCCGGCGATCGAAGGGCCGACGATGCGCGCGGTGTTGAACGTCATCGAGTTCAGCCCGACCGCGTTGCTCATGTGCTCCCGACCAACCAGCTCGGAGGCGAACGCCTGCCGGGTCGGGGTGTCCAGCGCGGAGAAGCAACCCAGCAGGAAACACAGCAGGTAGACGTGCCACAGCTGGGCCAGCGCCGACACGTCCAACAGGCCCAGCGCAAGTGCGCAGAGCCCCATGCCGGCCTGGGTCAGCAGCAGTAGCCGACGCTTGTCGTAGCGGTCCGCGAGAACCCCACCCCAGAGCGAGAACAGCATCGTCGGGGTGAACTGCAGTGCGCTGGCCACGCCAAGGGCGATCGGACTGCTGTGCGAGAGGTTGAGCACCAGCCAGTCCTGCGCGATGCGCTGCATCCAGGTGCCGATGAGCGAGACGACCTGACCGCCGGCGAAGTAGCGGTAGTTGCGCACCCGCAGCGAGACGAAGATGCCGGGACGGGCCGCCACCGTCGGCTCCTCGGTCGACTGTGCATCGGGCTCGGCCGCCGAGCGAGTGGGCGTTGCGAAGGTCGGGCGCCGAGCGGAGGTGCCTTCCGTGGCCTGGCCGGAGGCGTGCGCCGGTGCGGCAGGTACGGATGAGCCGCTGGGGTGGTAACTGTTCGAGTCGGACCGCGGCTCAACCATAGAGTGTTACGCGCCCGCCATTCTGTCGATGATCTCCGCCGCCCTTGACAGGGTGGCTCGCTCCTGTTCGGTCAGCTCGGCGAGGCGCTTGTCCAGCCAACGTTCCTTCAGCGAGGCTTCGGCGTTGAGCAGCTCGGCACCGGCCTCGGTCAGCTCGATGATCGACTGACGGCCGTCGGTCGGGTGGTCGCGCCGGGACACCATGCCGGACTCTTCCAGCGCGGCGATCACCCTGGTCATCGAGGGCGGCCGGACCCGCTCGCTGGCAGCGAGCTCGCTGGGGGTCATCGATCCGCAACGCCACAGCGTGGCCATCGCCGACATCTGGGTCAGCGAGACCAGTTCCTCGGTGCGCTGGGAGCGCAGCCGCCGGCTCAACCTGACAACCGACAGCCGCAGCTGGCCGGCCAGATCCGAGACGACGCCCTGCTCGAGCTCCATGGTCTTTAGCTTACCTTACGAGTGGTATGGAGTGGTGACTATACCCTGGCGGCACCGCCTCCGACGACGAAGCACGGGGTGACGCAACGGTTCAGGCGTTGAAGGCGGCCTGCAGTGGGCCGATGGCGAGGTAGCGGACGAACGCCGGCGCCACATCCCGCCGGGCCGCGCGCTCGTATCCTGGCGGGGTGCACGATCTGCCGCCGGCACCGCGCCGCCTCACCGACATCACCGGTGTCGTCGGGTTGGGCACCGCCATCTGGTTCGCGCTGTGGGTCGGGCTGCTGGTCGCGCATCTGGCTGCCGACCGGCCGCTGGACCTGTGGTTCTACACCACGCTGGTCGGTTGGCTGCTCGGTGTGCTCGGTTTCGTGATCTTCCAATGGCAGCGCAGGGCGTTCCGCCGCGGCTCGCGCGGCGCCCAGCGCGGCCTGGACTGAGGACCAGGAACCCTCCGATCGCGACGGGGGCGATTGGAAAACAGCTGGTGCCACGGCTGGTCGAGGCGGGGCATCAGGTTCATGGCATGACGCGCACCGAGTCGAAGCGGGCGATGCTCCACGAGCTCGGCGCGGTGCCGGCGGGCGTGTTGGCGCTCGATATCTCCGATGGTCAGATCACCAGCATCAGCTCGATCGTCAACCCCGACAAGCTGACGCACCTCGGGCCAGTCGCCGACTTCAGATCGCTACCGCGGTCCGCGAGATGACTGGTTCCGTGACAACCTCGATGGTCGGCCGCCGGTGCGGCGCACGTGCAGCGCCCACAGAGCCAGCGGGATCTGCAGCGGTAGCCGCCCGTAAGCCAACACCTGCTCGAGGACCGAACGGTCGGACCATTCGACCGCCATCTCGATGTTGCCAGGGAACACCGCGACGAACAGTGCGGCCGCGGCGGTGGCGCCGGCCGCGCGGGTCGTGGCGGCCACCGGCATACTGCCCAGTCTGCACGCCCCGGGGCCCCGGGGCGTGCCGGGGTTGGGGGTGAGCACCTCACACGGACCCGCGTGCCACGATGGCGGCCGTGAGCACTCCGCAACGCGCCATGCCCCCGCTGGACGCCGATGAGCGCGCGTGCTTGGAGGGTTGGCTCGACTTCTACCGCGCCACCCTCGCCCAGAAATGCGCCGGCCTCGAGGAGGAGCAGCTCCGGCGGGCGTCCGTGGCGCCCTCTCCGCTCACCCTGCTCGGCCTGGTGCAGCACATGGCGGAGGTCGAACGGAACTGGTTCCGGCGCGTACTGGCCCAGGAGGACTGCCCGTCCATCTTCGGCCCTGACGCCGATCCGTCGGGCCACGACGGCGGTTTCGACCTCGCCGAGGGGTCCAGCTACGGCGCCGCGCTGTCCGCGTGGCTGACCGAGATGGACCGGGCCAGGGCCAACTGCGCGGCCCACGCGCCGAGCGACACCAGCCCGTTCATGGGCGGGCAGGTCACCTTGCGCTGGATCTACCTCCACATGATCGGCGAGTACGCCCGGCACTGCGGCCACGCCGATCTCGTCCGCGAACGGATCGACGGCCGTACCGGCGTCTAGCTAGAGGGCTTGTAAGGCGAGTCGCCCCTGCGAGGCTCCGGAGGAGTTCCGGCGAAGGCCGGCGCTGTGAACGTCGGCAACCAGGGGCTGAACCCTGCTGGCGGCACCCAAGGGTGAGCACAAGCGCGCTCTCTCGGCCGAAGGCGAACTTGCGGAGGCGGGCCCGAAGGGTCCCCGATCGGAAGTTCTCGCGCGAGAACAGGCCCTGCAGTACTAGGCGCGGTTCGGGCTTGGCGCGCGGAGCAAGGGGGCCGCCTGGGACACCGCCAACACGCCCGCGATCATGCCGTTCAACAGCAGCTGCTGTTCTTCCTCGATCACCGAGGGCAGCCGGTCGAACACCACGCCCGGATCGGGCGCGACCTCGGGGTCGAGCTGGTGCGCGATCTCGCCGACGGCGGCGGCCAGCGGTGTGCTGGCCCTGGCCCGCATCAGCAGCGCTGAGGCCGCCGACAGCAGATCCCGCAACGCCTCGGACGCCTGCCGCGCGGCATGCTCCTGCTCGGGGGTCGGCTCCGGGCGCACCGAGTCGGTGGCGCTCAGGTTCTGCTGCGCCCCGACCGCGGCGCGGAACCCGGGCCGCAGACCGGAGACGGTCACGTTCCGGGTGACCAGTGCGGCCGCCACCTGACGCAACAGGTCCCTGCCGCCCCGCACAGCCTCCTCGAACCTGCTCGACAAGCTCGGAAGAGGTACCCCGGGCACCGCGAGAAAGCCGAACCCGAGCGCGATCGCCACCGCCAACACCATCAGCAGCAGGTACTCCAGCAGCGTTCGTCCCAGCTCCAGGTGCCGGATGTTGACGTTCAACCCGACGCTCATCAACACCACGCAGGCGTTGAACACCACCGGCTTGGTCTGCATGAAGAACAGGAAGCCGACCGACAGCGCCACCACCCCGACCGGTACCAGCGCCTGCTGGGGCAGCCCCACCAGCACGATCAGCAGCGCCAACGTGGCGGCGCCCGCCATGGTGCCCACCACTCGCTGCCGGGCGCGGGCGATGGTGTCCCCCAGCTGCGGCTGCATGATCGCGAAGGTGGCCATCAGGAAGGACAGCCGCAGCGGGTCGGCGGCCCACCACAGCGACACGCCCAGCGCGACCAGCATGCCCAGCGCGCAGCGGACGGCGTGCCGCAGCTGCGCGGAGCGCCAGCCCAGCGCACCCCGCAACGACTGCCGCAGCCGCTCCCGCTCGAGGTGGCGGGGGATGTCCGACCGGGAGCGGTCCCGGTCCGCGCTGGCCGCGCGCACCGCCTCCAGCGCCAGCCAGATGCTGGTCACCAGCTCTCGGGTTGCCCCTGGCAGCAGCATCCGTGGTTCCCGGCGGCGCACCCGGTCGGTGGGGTCCGGGGCGGCCGGCAGGCTGATCTCGGCCGCCAGCCGCTCCGCCTCGGCTTCTGCGGCGGCAAGCACCTGGTCGAGGTCGTTGCCTGCCGCATCGGCCAACATGGGCCGCCGGGTCAGCAGCACCCGGTGGGCGTTCTGGTAGCGCAGGGTGCCGGTGAGCGCCGAGGTGGTCCAGTCCCTCGGCCCGTCGGAGCGCCACAGCCACAACGCCTGCTCCCTGCCGGTGACCGTGTCGGCCCGCAGCGCCTCGGCCAGCGCGGCCCGCAGCGGGGCATCAGGATCCCGCCAGCCCAGCAGCAAGCGCGCCGCCAGCACCACGGCCACCGACACCGAGGGCGCCGCGAAATCCTGCGCCAGGGTCGTCGGTCCGCCGAGCTGGAACCCGTAGGCGAACGTCGAGGCCATGCCCAGCCCCATGCCGACCGTGACGTAGCGCGTGCCGAGCACCGGCAGAAGGCCGGCCAGGAACACGATCACCGTGACCAGCGTGATCGCCGGCCACTGGGTCACCGACCCCAGCGACTTGAGCCCGCCGACCACCAGCACCAGCAGCGGGCCGAACCAGGCCAGCAGCCGCAGGTCGCCGCGCAGCGTGCCGCCGAACGCCGCGATCAGGCAGAACATCGCGGGCAGCGCGGCCAGCACGGTCGCGCCACCCAGCCCGGCCAGCGCACCGAGCCCGGCGGCGACCACGATCACCGCGAGCATCAGCAGTTGCTTCACCGCGGTTCTCCACCCGCCACAGCGCAGAGCCTAAGAGGTATACCCCTCATCAGGCGGCGCGGGCTCCCGCTGCTCCATGCGACGGGGCAGGACTCCAGCTCGCGGCTCTGCACGTCTCTGCTCTGCACCGCCCATCGGGCAGCACGCTCACCCGGTAGCGAAGCAGGCGGGGACGCCGCCTCGGTTGCCCTTGTTGTAGGCGGAGACCCGCTGCTGGGCATTTCCGTGGTCACGGCTGCTCGTCCACGGGTACTTGTCGGCCACCGCGACGAGAGCCTTGGAGATCTCCTGGTTGTCGCCCGGCTCGGTGCGCAACGCACCGTCCTGCTGCGCGCCCTGCAGCGCGGCGCCGGCCAGGCAGTCGGCCTGCAGCTCGTTCTCCACCGCCACGAGGTGCCGGTTGACCTGGGCCTGGATCGCGTGGCCCCACTCGTGCGCGATGATCACGTAGACCCATCCGTCGCCGATCTGCTGATACCCGGCGCTCATCAGGTTCTCGTCCCAGGCGAGGAAGTTCCCCGGCTTGCAGTAGAAGGCGTTGCCCGGCTGCGATCTGGCGCCGCCGCAGGTCGGCCCATTGGTGCCGACGTAGCCGCCGAACACCCGAGGGCTGGTGTAGGACCGGTTGAAGTAGTCCCGGAAGTGCCGCTGCCAGAAGCCGTCCACCGCCGAGACCGCGGTGCGCTCGTCCTCGACCATGCCGGTTGGTGCCGGCCGGGGAGCCGCGGGGCGCGCCGGGCGCGCCCTGGCGTGCGCCGCCCGGTGTGGTATCGGGTGCGTCGTCGGATAGGGCGCCGGATCAGCGGTCGGGTGTGGCGCCGGGGCGTTGACGGCCGCGAACGCGGTGCCGCCGAATAGCGGAACGCTGGCCAGGGCGAGTGCCAGCAGCAGCGCCAGCAGGGACCGAGTTGTCACCCGCTTATTGTGAGCGCGCTGTGCCGACTCCTCAGGCTGTTTCGGCTAAATTCGATCATCTGTGTTCGCGATAGCACTGACCAGCGCCCGGACCGGGTCGGCGGCGTGCCACTCGCCACCCTGACGCCACACTGGCACCGTCACTCGACGCGCCTCGGGCCTGGTCACCTCGACGGTGAGCCGTTCGTGGCGGATCAGCGTGCCCTCGGGCACCGCGACTCCGAGTTGCGCGCAGCAGGCCACCACCTCTGGCAGCGCCGACCAGGCCACCGGCTCCCCGCTATCCGCGTCACACACCCGACCAACCACAACCTCGGACGCGGTCGGTACGTCGAGCAGCTCGGCCAGCGCGTCCGCGCCGGCGCGGCCCAGCGGGCCGGGCACCGTGCTCTCCGGGGACAGCGCCGGCATCAGCCAGAGCCGATCCAGCAACACCGCCCGGTCCGCCTCGACCACCGAGCCGTCCAAGGCGCGCAGCCGCTCGGGTGGGTCCACCTCCGCCGGGTCGACCCGGCCGGCCAGCACCGCGTCCGCGAGCGCGGCGTGTGCCGCCCAGTGCAGGGCGGCATCCGGGGCCCGGTCCGGGTCCGCGAGCCGGGAGAGCAGATCGGCCGCCTCGGCGGGACCGCGCACGGTCAGCCCGTCCCGCACCCCGATCGCGGTGAGCAGCTCCCGGTCGGCCAGCGACTCCGGCACCGGGTCGAAAAGGCCGGCCAACCAGGACGCGGAGTCGAGCCGCCAGTGCGCGGGCCGCCGGCCGCCCAGTCGCACCGCGTCGGCCAGCCACCAGACGGTGTAGGGCGCTCGCCCGTCCCCGGCGGGCCACAGCGCCGGCCGGTACGCCGGGTTACCGGCCAATACCGCCAGGACGGCCGGCCACGCGTCGTCGCGCACCAGGTCCAGGTCGCGCACCGCGACCACCCGCGAAGGCGGCTCCGGCACGTTGGTTCCATCATCAGCGCCGGGGCCGGCGGCGCCGTCCCACCATGCCTCCTCGTCGGCGAGATCGTGGTCCGGGCCGGTGGGACTCTCGTCCACCAACAGCGCGAACGAGTCCAGCACTCCCACCGAGGTCAGCAGGTGCCGCGAATAGGTCCGAGGCATCCGCTCATCGAGCACCGCGATCGGGGCGTCGTCGACCAGCAACGGGGCGATGACCGCATCCGGCAGCATCAGCTCGTCGGCCCGGCAGGGCTCACCCTCGGAATCCGGCAACGCCAGCCCGGCCAGCCACGGCCGGGCCGCAAGCAGCTCGCTGCTCGCGGTGCCCTGGAACCTCCCACGCCCCACACCCGGCCCGCCGGCCAGCTCGTCCTCGCCACCCGCGGTTCCGCCGAACCGCCCACCCTCACCAGCCGGGCCGCCGCCCGGCCCAATGCTGCCCGTCCCAATGCCGCCCGTCCCGGTTCCGCGGAACCGCGCAACCCCGACGCCTGGCCCCTCGGCCAGCTCGCCGTGGTCACCAGGAGCCGCGCGGAGCCAACCACCCTCGCTCCCCGGGAACCCGCTTGGCCCGGCTTCTCCGGTCGCGGTTCCGCCGAACCGCACATCGCCGATGCTCGGCTCCCCGACCAGCTCGTTCTCGTCGCCCCCTGTTCCGCCGAACCGCTCTGCGTCGTCGACGCCGACCAGCTGGGCCACCAGGCCGAGGACCAGCCGAACCAGCGGTGTGGTGTCCACACCGTCCAGCGCGTCGTGCACCGACCGGTCCACCGCCGCCGACATGCTGGGGTGGTCGAGCAGCTCGGCCGGGCCGGCCTCGGCGGCTCCCAAGCGGTGCAGCAGCGGGTGCTCGGCATCGGGGTGCACGATGCGCAGGCCGGGGAGGCCGGCCTCGGTCAGTGCGTCGGGCAGCCAGCCGCGCTGCTCGTCCACACCGGCAAGGACCACCGTGCTGCGCGGCCCGGTGACCGTGCGGCCGTCCACCAGTGGCACCGGCAGCGCGGCCAACTCCTCCCGGGCCTCGGCCGCCGGTGCAGCGTCGACTGCCGCCCCGAGCGCGGTGTACAGCCGTCGCCACCAGTCCGGCGGACGCCGCAGGCCGGCCAGCTGGTCGGTCAACTCGGCCAACGACAGAGTCCGCACACCCAGCGCGGTGAGTACCGACCGCCGCGCGGCCGAGGAGCCGTGTGCCAGCAGCCCGGGCACCACCTCGGCCAACAGCTCGGTCAACCCGGACCCCGACGCCGGCTCGGTCAGCCCCGGCAGGTCCAGCAGCAGGGCACCGCGCGGCGCGACCACACCGCCCTCGGCGGCGGGCAACCACGCCTCCTGTCCCAGTACCTCGGTCAGCGCGGCGCGCAGCGCGGAGTCCAGCTCGGAGACAGGAAATCCCGGACTCGGTGCGGCCGCTACCCGCTGCTCGGGCGGCAGCGCCCGCAGCAGCTCCAGGTACAGCCGCGCCGCCTCGGCGAGGATCGCGTCGGTAGCCGGCCCGGTGCGTACCCGGCGCCGGGACGGTTGCATCGGCAGCGTTGCGAACAGCCGGGCCGGCAGGGCCAGCCGCTCGTCGCTGGGAGTCGGCGCGTGCAGCACATCGTGCTCCAGCGGCGCCGGTCGATCCCCGCCGTCCAGCGGCAGCGCCCAGCACACCGACCAGTCGGTCCGGTCCTCGGTACCTATCCCGAGCCGGGAACGCTCGACCAGCGAACGCTCGCCCGCTCCCGGCTCGGCCGACGGTCGCGGAGCCGCCCCGGACCCGGCCAGCTCGCCGGCCCGGCGTAGCAGCAGCCAGCGCGCCTCGACTCCGCCGCGCGATACCCGCGCGTGCGGCGGGTCGTCCACCCTTCGGTGCACCACCAGCCGGTCGGCGACCACCGCGTCCTCGGGCGCCACGTCGGCGGCCGCACCGTCCACGACCGTCCGGTCCGGACCGTGCGCGATGGCGGCGTGGCCCTGCGCGCCGGCGGCCGCGCGGTCCACGGCGCCGGGGGGCAGCCCGACGGTGATCTCCACCAGCCAGGGCAACGCGAGCAGCAGGTCGGGCGCTGCCGTGTCGGCCTCGGCCAGCAGCGCGGCGACCCTAGCCGGCTCGACCGGCAGGCGTACCTCGGTGTCGTACCCGGCGGGCGGCGGCGGTTCGTCCCGCTCGACCGGCCAGCACAGCCGCAGCACCGGCGCCCGCCCGTCGCGCCGGCGCAGCTCCGCACGCACCGCCGCGCCCGATGCCGGCTCACCCGATACCGGCTCACCCGATGCCGGCTCGCCGAGCGCGGTGGCCTCGGCGGCGCTGCGTTCGGCGGAGAACGCCACCCCGCCCGACTCCGAAACCACCCGGGGCGCGTCGGTCACCCCGAGCACGGCGGCGAACCCGACGCCGAACCGGCCGACCGCCGCCGCGTCGCGCTTGGTGGACGCCCGCAGCGAGGCCAGCGCGGCCACCCCCTCGGCGTCCAGCGCGGCGCCGGTGTTCGCCACCAGCAGCTCCGGTGCCCGCCCTGGCGGCGCGGGCCGCACCAGCAGCCGGCCGGGCACGCCGGCACGCTGCGCCGCGTCCGCCGCGTTCTGCGCGAGCTCGACGAACCAGCGGTCCGCGTAGCCGCCGAGCAGCAGGTCCTCCTCGGCGTTCGCATCTTCCCGGAACCGGGTGGGCGAACCGGCCCAGGCGGACAGCACACCGGTTCGCAGTGCCTCGGTGCCGAATGGGTCGGTCATCGCGGGTGCGGCGCGGGCGAACGAGGCGACAGGTAACGGTTCACCGGAGAACTAACGCCGGCTCCCGGCGGGAGAACACCAGAGCACTCCGGGCACTAGCGAGTTTCCAGGTCGACACCGTCGTCGTAGACCAGCTCGGCCACCGGTGGCAGCGGGCCGGAGTCCGGCTCGACATCCGAGTGGGCGCCGCAGCCGTACTCGGCGTGCACCACTGACCCGTCCGCCGGGGCGTACTCGTTGGCGCACACGCCGAACGCGGCCCGCAGCGACCCGGCGAGCGGCAGGAAGAAGCCGCAGGTCACACAGGTCGCGGGGGCGGCGCGGGCCATGTCCGCGCCGGGGCCTCGGGTCCCGGAGCTCCATCGGTCGCCTGCATCGTCGCGCCCGAGCGGGGAGAGCACCTTGAGCCGGCCGAGACCGACTTCGTGCGCCACCTCCTCGACCGCGGGGTCGTCCGACCGCAGGTAGCCGGGCACCAGCCGAGGGTCGTCCTGCTCGGCAGGCAACAGGTCGCCGACGCCGAGGTCGCCCGGCCGGACCCGCTGCTGCCAGGGCACCCAGGCCGGCGCGACCAGCGCATCCGGCCCGGGCAGCAACGCCGCCTCG
This sequence comes from Pseudonocardia sp., assembly GCA_036500625.1. Taxonomy (GTDB): domain Bacteria; phylum Actinomycetota; class Actinomycetes; order Mycobacteriales; family Pseudonocardiaceae; genus Pseudonocardia. The sequence goes on from DASYBQ010000139.1 coordinate 22,343, forward strand.
CTGACCGTCACCGGACCGTCCGGGTCGCCCTGGGCGACGGTGACCGCCCACCGCCAGCCCCGGTACCCCGCCGCCGTGGCGGCGAAGTAGTGGGTGGCGGCGCTCCCGTCCTCGCTGAGCGCCTCCTCGTGCACGCCGACAGCGTCCGCGCCGGCCATCTCGACGGCCACGGCACGCGCCTGTTCGACGGCGGCCAGCAGCCGGGGATGGGCCAGCGGGTCGGCGCGTCCGGGCACCGGACCGGCGCCGGAGTCGCTGACATCCGGCACGGGGGCCGGCACGGCGGTGTCCGGGGTTGCGGAGGTCACCACCTGATTGTGCCACTCTGCTTGCCGTGCCCTTCCCGGTGACCCGTCCGCCTGGCCGGCGGCGGGCGGCTCGCGCGTTCGCCGCGCCGCTCGTGGCACTGCTGTCGGTGCTGCTGGCGGTGTCGAGCGGACTGGCCGGCTGCGGCGAGCCGGTGGCGGACCCGGACACCGCGATCGTCGAGGCGGTGGCGGCCGGGCTGCCCCGGCTGCACCCGGTGGTGCTGGGCACGCTGCCGCACGAGCGCACCGCGTGGACGGAGGGACTGGAGATTTCCGGCGGGGTGCTCTACGAAGGCACCGGGCTGGCCGGCCGGTCGCAACTGCGCGCGCTGGACCCGGACACCGGGCGGTTGTTGCGCGCCGCCGCGCTGCCCGACGGGCGCTACGGCGAGGGCATCACGGTGCTCGGCACCACGATCTGGCAGCTGACCTACCGCGACCACCTGGCGCTGCGCTGGGAGCGGCGCACCCTGGACAACTCAGCCAGGTCCGCCAGCCCCGACCAGTTGACCATGGCCGCCCAACTGCCCTACCCGCGCGAGGGTTGGGGACTGTGCCATACCCCCGACCGGCCGGGCGGACCTGCCATCCGGCTGGTGGCCAGCGACGGCTCGAGCCGGCTGCGGCTGCTCTCCCCGGTCGACCTCGCGCCGGTCGGCGAGCTCTCGGTGCGGGCCCTCGGCCGGCTGTTGACCGGGCTGAACGAGCTGGAATGCGTGGCGGGCTCGGTGTGGGCGAACGTCTACCCGACCAACTGGCTGGCGCGGATCAGCCTGGCCACCGGGACGGTCACCGCCGTGGTGGACGCCGGCGAGCTGTACCCGCCCGACCAGCGCGCCGCCGCCGGCAACGGCGCCTCGGACGTGCTCAACGGCATCGCGGCGATTCCGGGCACCGACCAGTTCCTGCTCACCGGCAAGCAGTGGCCGATGTTCTACCGGGTCCGGTTCCGCTGAACCGGATCGCTGAACCGGATCATGGTCACCCGTTCACGCCGGTCCAATTGAGCCGGGCCAAGCCGAGGATGGGTCACAATGGAGCGGTGCGCAAGCCCCGGCCCGAGCGACAGCCGCCGAGGCCGTCACGGGCCGGCTGGTCGTCCGGGTCGCGGCGACGCAGGATGTTCCCGGTGGACGGCCGCCCCCAGCCAGCCGAGCCGGAGCCTCCGCCAGGCACTCGGGACGACCGGGTTCGCCACGGCCCTCGCTATGACGAGCCCTACGACCAGGCCGCCGACGAGCCGCCGTGCCATGACTCGGCGACCGGGCGGCTCGGTGGGTGGACGCAGGCCCACGGGTACCGGGCGCCCGCGCGGCCGCGGCGCCACACCGAACCGAATCCCGGTGCGCCCGAGGACGCCCGGTACCGCCGCGAGCCGGAGACCAGGCAGTACCCCGACCGGGACCACCCCGAGCCCGAGCCTGCGCAACAGCACCGCGACCCCGCGCCGCCGCGCAAGCTGACCGTCACCCGGGTGGCGGCCTGGCGCTCCCGGCAGCTGACCGGTCAGGGCATCAGGGCGTTCCAGCGCGCGGCCGGCGCGGACGGCGCGGACCGTTCAGGGCTCAAGGCGCTGACCTATGCCAGCATGATGGACTACGCGACCGACGCCGCTGTGGCGGTCGCGCTGGCCAACACGCTGTTCTTCTCCGCGGCGACCGCGGAGAGCAAGACCAAGGTCGCGCTCTATCTGTTGATCACAGTCGCGCCGTTCGCTCTGGTCGCGCCGGTCATCGGGCCGTTGCTGGACCGGGTGCAGCGCGGCCGGCGCGTCGCGCTGGCCGCCAGCTTCCTCGGCCGGGGCACCCTGGCGGTGGTGATGGCCTTCCACTTCGACGACTGGGGCCTCTACCCGGCGGCGCTGGGCGCGCTGGTGCTGTCCAAGTCGTTCACCGTGCTGCGCGCCGCGGTGACCCCCCGGGTGCTGCCCGAGGCGATCACCCTGGTCACCACGAACTCCCGGCTGACCGTGTTCGGCCTGCTCGCGGGCGGGGTTTTCGGCGCGGGCGCGGCCGGTATCGCGAAGCTCACCGGCTCACCGGGCGCGCTGGTCTACACGGCGCTGCTGTGCGCGCTCGGCGTCTGGCTGTGCCTGCGCATCCCGCGCTGGGTGGAGGTCACCTCGGGCGAGGTGCCGGCTTCGCTGCGCGCCCGCACGCCCGGTGCGAAGCGCCAGCCGATGGGCCGGCGGGTGGTGGTCTCGCTGTGGGCCAACGGCACGATCCGGGTGCTCACCGGGTTCCTGATGTTGTTCGTCGCATTCGTCATCAAGGCACAGACCGAGCAGGACCCTTCGCGGCAGGTGCTGCTGCTCGGGATGATCGGCGCGGCCGCCGGCGCGGGCAGCATACTGGGCAACGCGATCGGCTCCCGGCAGCGTTTCGACCGTTCCGACCTCGTGGTGCTCGGCTGTGTGTCGGTGTGCCTCGCCGGGGCGGTGACGGTCGCGGTGCTGCCCGGTGAACCGACCGCCGCGGGGTGCGCGCTGGCCGCCGCCACCGCGAGTGCGCTGGCCAAGGTGTGTCTGGACGCGGTGATCCAGCGCGACCTGCCGGAACGGTCCAGGGCCTCGGCGTTCGGCCGCTCGGAGACGGTGCTGCAGCTGGCCTGGGTGTTCGGCGGGGCGCTCGGCGTGCTGCTGCCGCCGGTGTACTGGATCGGTTTCGGGGTGGTCGCGCTGCTGGTGGCGCTTGGCGGGGCGCAGACCTGGCTGATCGGGCGCGGCGGCTCGCTGCTGCCCTGGATCCGGCACCGGGAGCAGCCCGAGCCCCGCCCGTACCGCACGGTCGCCTGACGGCGCAGGCTGAGCGCTCAGAGGCAGGCCTTCACACCGCCCTGGGTGCCCTTGTTGTACGCGGCGATCCGCTGCTGGGCGTTGCCGTGGCTGCTGCTGTTCGTCCACGGGGTCTTGTCCGCCACCGCGGTGAGCGTGTCGGCGATCTCCTTGTCGTCACCCGCGTCCTTTTTCAGCGTCCCGTCCCGCTGCGCGCCGGCCAGGGTAGCGCCGGCCAGGCAGTCGGCCTGCAGATCGGCGGCCGGCGACACCTGCGCGCGGCTGATCCTGTTCTGGATCGCGTGGCCCCACTCGTGCGAGATGACCAGATAGATCCAGGAGTCACCGATCTTCTGGTAACCGGTGGTCATCAGGTTCTGGTCCCAGGCAAGGAAGTCTCCCGCAGGGCAGTAGAACGCGTTGTTGGGTGCTGAAGGGGCGCCGCCGCAGCGGGGCCCGCTGGTCCCGACATAGGCCCCGGCAACCCGGGGACTGGTGTACTGGCGGCCCGGGAAGTTCTCGGTGAAGTGCTTCTTCCAGAAGCCGTCGACGACCTGCGCCACCCCGGCCTCGGTCGCGTTGATGTCACCCGACCCGCCCGGCACGGTCGGAGCCGGCGTCTGCGGGCTTCCCGGCACGTTCGGCGCGGGCGCCTGCGGGACTATCTGCCATGGCTCCGGAGGGGAAGGTGCTTTCGCGTCCGCGAACGCCGCCCCGGTCAGCAGCGGCGACGCCGTCAGACCCAGGACCAGCAGAATCATCATGAGGTACCGCCGCGGCGAGATCACGAACGGACTAACGACGGCGATTCCCGTTGCTCAGGCGCGTTTCGGTCAAGACTGTTATAACAAGGCTTAACCCTTTGCTGTTCCGGCCGGGCGGAGATCACCTGCCGCTGACGTGCCGTAGCCGGCGCGTTCAGCTGCGCGGCGCATCCAGCCGCAGCCCGACACCCCGCACGGTGTGCAGGTAGCGCGGCGACTTGCCGCTCTCCCGCAGCTTGCGCCGCAGCCAGGACACGTGCACATCCACCGTCTTGTCCGCCTGGCTGAAGGGCGTGCGCCAAACCTCGGCGAGCAGCTCCCGCTTGCTGACCACCTGCCCGGCGCGGCGCGCCATGTAGGACAGCAGGTCGAACTCCTTGGGGGACAGCGACAGCGCGCGGCCGTCCAGCTCGGCGGTGCGCGCCGACAGGTCGATGGCCAACCCGCCGAGCACCAGCGTCGGCCGCCGCGCCGAGACGCCCTCCCGCCTTCGCAGCACGGCACGCACCCTGGCCAGCAGCGACCCGAAGCCGAACGGCCTGACCAGGTAGTCGTCCGCGCCCGCGTCCAGCGCGGCGATGATGCGACTCTCGTCGTCATAGCTGGTCACCACGATGACCGGGATGTCGGCGAGCGCCGCCCGCAGCATCGGTAACAGCTCCATGCCGTCCAGGTCGGGCAGCGAGAGGTTCAGCAGCACGATGTCCGGCCGCGTTTCCATCGCCACCTGCAGGCCGGCCATGCCGGTCGCCGCGGAGCTGATCGCGTGCTCGGCGTTGGACAGCGCCTCAACAAGCCCGCCGCGCGCGGCGGCGTCATCCTCGATCACCAAGACGTGGGACACAAAGGGCACCTTAGCCTTCGCTGCTATAACACTCTAGCGAAAGGGTGCACCTGTCCACGATAACGGGACGTTATGGGCCGAAAGTGTCCGTTCAGACGAGATCGATCCGGCCCGGCCTGGTTCGAAAGGATCCTTATCCTGAGCTTCACCGGGACTTATCTCGACCTTGACTCGACCCTTGACGCACCGTCCGGCATCCACGAGGCTCGAACCATCAGCCGGAACAGCACCTCCAGTATATATAGTAACTTTTGTAACACCGGTCCGGAGATGCGCAAATGCGGAGCTGTAGATCGACACGGTACCCTCGTGTCCGCCGAAGAACGGATCTCCGCTAATGCCTGGCCAAGATCGTCACCGCGCGGGGCCGGCGAGCGAGCCGGAGCGTGAACCGCACCGCGAGAGCAGCACCGCCAACCCCGTCGCGGCACAGGCCGAGCCCTCCGGGCCGGGCCGCACCGAGACAGATGAGTGTTATATACCAGCGGATATCACGCACCCCGAGCCGGACGGCTCCACCGAGGAGCACGATTCGGCGGAGGCGATCGCGGACCAGCCGCGGCTGTGGCGCGCCCTACTGTTCGCGCACCAGGCCGACCCGCACGGTCGGTGCCTCAGCTGCCCTGGCGTGCGGTGGCCGTGCGGGCCCCGGCGGCTCGCCGAGCACGCGCAACACCTGCACGACAGCGCCCGGCGCGATCGCCACTGACCGGCCCCGTGCGGCGGGCGCGCGGCGCCGCTCGAACCGTGGGTCAGGTGGGCGGGGTCAGCCGTCCAGGTCGCGAGCCACCGCCCGGACCACCTCGGCGGCCAGCTTGGCGGCCTTCCGCTCCGGGTAGCGGCCGCGGCGCAGGTCCGGCTGGACCCGGACCTCCAGCAGTTTGATCATGTCCTCGATCAGGCCGTGCAGCTCCTCGGCGGGGCGTCGATGCGCCTCCACCACCGAAGGTGGCGTATCCACCAGCCGCACGGACAGCGCCTGCGGGCCGCGCCGGCCCTCTGCCATGCCGAACTCGACCCGCTGGCCCGACTTGAGCCCATCCACCCCGGCCGGCAGCGCCGCCTTGCGAACGTAGACGTCCGCGCCGCCGTCCTGGGAGAGGAAGCCGAAGCCCTTATCGGTGTCGTACCACTTGACCCTGCCGGTCGGCACCCTGCTCACCCGTCCCTTACCGATGCACACAACTAGCGCGCCCCGAACGGCCTCGGGACGCGCGGCCCCTAGCCTAGTCCTCGCCGCCGGTGGCGCGCCCGTCCAATAGGCCGGTTCACCCACGGTGGCAACGGCGTAACCGACCGCGTGGACGTTATACCGGCCAGGGGCCGCCCTGCCCGGTGACCGCGCTGGTGCGGCCCGTGCCTGCTACAGACCGCCGGTGTAGAGCAGCAGGTTCGGGGTGCCGCCGGCATCTCCACCGCTGACCACGCCAGGGGTGGCCTGCTGGATGATCCACGCTTTGACCGTCTGGGAGGAGGCGTCGCCGTAGACCTGCTTGTACAGCGCGGCCACCCCGGCGGCGAACGGCGCGGACATCGAGGTGCCGGAGTAGGAGGCCGTACCGCCACCGGGCACCGTGGAGATGATGTTGCTGCCTGGTGCGTAGAGCGAGACACAGCTGCCGGTGCTCGACGTGGCGGCCCGCTGGTCGTTCTTCGTCGAGTTGGCCACCACGAGCACGTCCGGGGCGTCCCGGGGCGCCAGGTCACAGGAGTTGGCGCCGGTGTTGCCGGCCGAGGCGGCGACGAACACCCCGGACTCGGCGAGCCGGTCCACCGCGTCGGTAAGCTGCCGCGACGGTGCCTGGTCGTAGCGCCAGGACAGCACCGCGACGGCCGGCGCCACGGCGTGCGCGGTCACCCAGTTGACGCCCCGGATCAGGTTGGGCAGTTTCCCTGCGCCCTTGCAGTCGAGCACCTTGACGTCGTGCAGCTGGGCCCGCTTGGCCACCCCGTAGGTGGTGGAGGCGGCGATGCCGGCGACAACGGTGCCGTGCTTGCCGCAGTCGCCGCGCGGGCCGCCGGCGAAGTTGGCCTCGAAGATGACCCGGCCGCCGAAGTCGGGGTGGGTGGCGTCGATGCCGGTGTCGAGCACGTAGATGTTCACCCCGGCGCCGGTGGCCCTGGCGGTGTAGCTGTGCGAGAGCGGCAGCCGCCGCTGGTCGATCCGGTCCAGGCCCCAGTTGGCCGGGGTGAACTGCGGGGAGTCGGCGAACGGCCCCGGCGGCCCGCCGGGCACCGGCCCGGGAGGCCCACCGGGCGGGACCCAGGCCACCGGAACCCGCACCGAGGCGGCCGCCTCGACCCTCGGCCCGGCCGTCACCGAAACCCGCGCCGTCGGCGGTGCCGCGGTCGCCGGCGCGGCCGCCAATGCCAGCAACGTGCCCACGATTGCGACGAAGGAAGCCAGGCGGGCGGCGATCACGGAAGGCAACGTCATGAGCCGTTCGGGGGGCGGCTTACTAAATCTCGAGCCGGCACTGCGCCGCACGGGGTGCCTGCCGCATCGAGATATGGCGGTGCGTATTCACATACGTCACTCTAGTGATGCAACTACGACATTTGAGGGAATGACACGGCTGGCGACTCGCGCGGCTCGATAACGCCGCGACCGCACCGGCTGTGCGCGGTGCGGCGGCTGCGCGACGTGGGTCTCCCACATTGGCGTCCCCCACGATCATGCTGTGTCCGGACGGTAACCGAGCGTGGGGGCAGGCAGTGGGCAGATCGGCCGGATCGGTACCCAGGCGGCAGTTGGCCCGGCAGCTGCGGCCGCTGCGGGAACGGTCCTCGCTGACCCAGGACGAAGCCGCCGTGCAACTGGACTTCTCGGCCAGCAAACTCGGCCGGATCGAGAACGGGCAGCAGGACATCGACGTGCACTGGGTGCGCAGCATGCTCGACCTGTACAACGCGCCGGAGGACTGGAGCAGGCTGATCAGCCTGGCCCGGCTGGCCCGGCAACGGGGTTGGTGGCGTGGCTACGGACTGGACGATCGCGGCTACTCCCCGCTGGAGGCCAGCGCCACCCTGGTACGCGAGTTCAACGTCACCGTAGTACCGGGGCTGCTACAGACCGCCGAATATGCATGGGCGCTGTTCGGGTCCAAGTTGCTCGGGTCGAGCACGCAGGAACGCGAGCGAGATGTCGAGGTGCGGATGGTCCGGCAACGTCGGCTGCACTCCGAGGACGACCCGCTGCAGTTCGTGACCATTCTGGACGAGTCGGTCCTACACAGGCCGGTCGGTGGGCTAGAGGTGCTGCACGACCAGCCGGCACACCTGGTGATCGCCGCCGAGCTGGACACGGTGTGCCTACAGGTGCTGCCGACCCAGGCCGGCGCCCACCCCGGCCTAGACGGCACCTTCTACCTACTCAACTTCGGTGACTGGGCGCACCCGACCTTGCCTACGTCGAGCACGTCGCAGGCTCGGTGCATTTGGAGAAGGACGAGGAAGTCTCCCGGTGTAATCTGGCCTTCGAGAGGCTGCGGTCC